>CAZGGB010000003.1:0-85189 GCA_964525115.1 uncultured Sangeribacter sp.
ATTTGCAATCAAGCAAATAAATTTTTCATGTTTTTTAAGTGACGAAGTCAGGAGATGGCACTTTCTTGGGTCTTATCGCATCCGGGAGTAACATCTGTGATAGTTGGATGTAGCAGCGTAGCTCAGCTTGCAGATTCTCTTCAAGCTGTAAAGTCTAAGGACTTTACAGCTGAAGAACTTGCTGAAATAGATATAATTTCTGCTAAAATAAAAATTTGATAAATTGATAGTCAGTCTATAATTGGATATGAGTTGGATGGTAGCCGAGAAGGAATGCTTCGGCTGCCATTCTCTTTTTTCCTGAAGGTTGAAGTTCAACAATTTCAAGCCATTTGTCAGATGTCGCCACGAGAAGCCGTTTGCCACTTGATATTATTTTGCCCACTGGAGAATCTCCGACATTTTCATCTGTTAATTGGGTGACAAATACCTTGCATTCGAGAGGTCGACCTGTTTCTTCGACCATTATTGTCCAAGCAGCAGGGTAAGGACTGAGACCTCTGACTTGATTATGGATGTCAATTGAAGACTTTGACCAGTCAATACGGCAGTCTTCCTTAAATATTTTTGGTGCTGGAGTAAAATCTCCTTCAGGTTGTGGGGTGGTGGTAAGTGAGCCGTTGATTATGGCATTGACAGTTTCAACTACCATTTCAGCTCCCAAATGCATCAATTTGTCGTGGACATCACCCACATTTTCTTGAGGAAGAATCTCAATTTTACGTTGCATGATCATGTCGCCGGTGTCAATTTCATGCTTAAGGAAGAACGTCGTAACTCCTGTTTCGGTATCACCGTTCATGACCGCGCGATTTATAGGGGCAGCTCCACGATATTTCGGCAAGAGAGATGCGTGGAGATTAAAAGTGCCGAGACGAGGCATTTGCCATACTTCACGCGGAAGCATCCTGAACGCAATGACTATGAAGAGGTCGGCATTGAGGGCTCTAAGATTATTTTTGAAATCTTCTGATTTAAGTTTGTCGGGCTGGAGAAGATAAAGATTATGATCAAGAGCGTAACGCTTCACATCGCTTTGATAGAGTTTGTGACCACGACCAGCAATCTTGTCTGGCATTGTCACCACTCCAACTACATTAAAGTCGTTTGATATAAGAGCGTCCAGACTTTCCACTGCAAATTCAGGAGTGCCGAAGAATACTATTTTGAGATCTTTCTTTTCCATATGATAAAAATATTTTGATATACTTCCAAAATCTATTGTATTCAGATTAATCATCGGAGTAGTGTTTTAGTACTCGTCGATATGAGTTGAAGATTTTAGATTTGGATACGAAGCCTACGTATTTTCCATTGTCTACTACTGGGAGATTCCATGCTCCGGTCTTATCGAATGTATTCATCACTTTATCCATGCTGTCGGTAACCTCAATTCTGGCAGGTGGCATAGCCATGAATCGGCTTACATGCATCTTTCGGTATAGGTCAGGACGGAACATGATATTGCGTATGTCGTCGAGAAGAACGATGCCTTTCAGCATACCTTCAGAATCTGTGACAGGGTAGAGGTTACGATTGCACTGTGAGATTACTTCTACCATCTGTTTTAGGCTCATTTCCGGATGTACTTCAATGAAATCTCTTTCTATTACATTATCAATTTTGAGAAGAGTGAGGACGGTTCTATCTTTTTCATGAGTTATGAGATCCCCCTTTTCGGCAAGACGCATGGTGTAGATACTGTAGGGTTCGAATGCCTTTATTGTCATATAAGATAGGCAAGAGACAATCAAAAGTGGCAGAAAAAGGTTATAGCCCCCCGTCATCTCAGCCGTGAGGAAGATTGCCATGAGTGGCGCATGCATCACTCCGCTCATCACTCCCGCCATGCCCATAAGTGAGAAGTTTTTTTGACTGAGTTCTATTCCAAAATCCATCAGATTGAAGACATAAGCGAATAAGAATCCTGTCATTGCGCCAACGAAGAGAGAGGGGGCGAATGTACCGCCGACACCTCCCGCTGCATTAGTGGATGTTGTGGCGAAAACCTTAGTAAGAATCAAGCAAGCTACAAATAGAGTTATTGACCAGGGATTGATCCTATCACCATAGAATATTGTGCCATCCAATATGCCTTGTGTGTTGCCTTCGAGGAGAGTATTGATAGCTTCGTAACCTTCACCATATAAAGGAGGGAAAACGAAAATCAGTCCTGCAAGTATCACTCCACCAACTGAAATTTTAACCCAGCGGCTTTTGAAACCACCAAACCATTTCTCAAGCATGAACATAGCCCGAGTAAAGTAAAGACTTACAAATCCGCACAAAATGCCAAGGAGAATAGTCAATGGAATCCGGTTTGTGAAAAAAGGTTCACTTTGTGAGAAGAAGAATTCCGCTCCATACCCTTCTAAGACATAAGCTACGGTAGCACCGGAAATGGAAGATATAAGGAGTGGCATCACTGTAGTGCCTGTAAGGTCGATCATCAAAACTTCGAGAGTGAAAAGCATTCCAGCTATTGGAGCGCGGAAAATGCCGGCAATGCCGGCTGCAGCCCCACAACCCACAAGAAGCATAAGAATTCGAGGTGAAAGCCGGAACGCTTGACCGACATTGGAACCAATGGCAGCTCCGGTATACACTATTGGACCCTCGGCACCTACAGAGCCACCAAAGCCTATAGTAATGGCAGAGCCTACGAGGGAAGCATAACAATGTTTTTTCTTAAGTCTTGATTTTCGTCGAGATATGGCATAGAGCACTTTTGTCACACCATGGCTTACATTGTCTTTCACCACATATTGGATGAAAAATGTCACGATAATGATGCCGACCACCGGATAGACAAGGTTGAGCCAGTTTCCTGTAGTTTCGCTGAAATGTTGAGTAAGGAGATGCGCTATGGTGTGGATAAGAAATTTAAGGAGTTGCGCTGCAAATCCGCAAATAACCCCCACAAAAAGAGCCAGAATAATAACGAAGTTACGTTCCTTGATGTGCCTTTCACGCCATTGAACCACTTCTGCCCACCATTCCGTGAACCTATTATGTGTTTCTTTATATGCCAATGTAATAAAAGTTTTCGTATTGTGTTATAGAAGTTTTTTGACAAAACTTCATAAATAAATATAAATTATTTGCCCCTTCCTTCCAATATGGTCAGCACTGTATAAAGCATAATTTTAAAGTCAACCAGTATGGACATATTGGAAATGTAAAGCAGGTCGTATTTTGAGCGTTCCACCATTTCTTCGATGTGAGAAGCATATCCATATTTCACCATTCCCCAAGATGTAATTCCAGGTCGTGCCTGATATAGAAGTGTATAATATGGAGCACGCTCTATTATTTTATTGATGAAGAATTTTCTTTCAGGTCTGGGTCCGACTATACTCATTTCTCCTTTCAATACATTCCAGAATTGAGGAAGCTCATCAAGACGATATTTTCTCATAATTTTACCCGCTTTAGTGACACGGGGATCATCATCTGAACTCAGTTGAGGTCCGCTTTCTTCTGCATCAGTCCGCATAGTTCGGAACTTGATAATCTGAAACGGACGCTCTTTCAGTCCAATTCTTTCCTGACGGTAAAACACTGGTCCTTTAGAGTCTGATTTGACTCTTATTGCGAGAAAAAGAAACAAAGGACTTAAGACAAGGAGTGTTATAAAACTTGCTACTACATCAATAGTCCTCTTGATGTTTTTTTCTGATTCCGACATACTCGAATGAGTGAGGTCGACAAGAGGAAATCCATATATATCCTTCAACTGTATGGAAGAAGTCATAAAGTTGATGGTATCGGGAGAGAGCTTGATTGGTTTGCCTATAGGAAAGAGCTGATAGAGCAAATTTAGCACATTGTCTTCATCAGATTTCTCAGGGGCAAGGATAATTTGATCAATTTTGTGGATACGACAGAAGTCTGACAATTCCTTAATATCCAAAGCCTCATCTGAGAAATTCCTTTCACCTGGAATCTTAAAAAAACTTTCTATAGAATAGCTTATTACAGCTTTACTATCATGAAGTTTAGAAGCAAGAGCATGGGCTTTTTCTGAGTTGCCAACAATAACTGCTGTATATTTCCAATCTCGACTCTTGAAATGAATAATCTGAATATTGATAACAATAATTCTTCCTAAAAATGTCAGAGAGAAGAAAATAATGTAGATGATTAGAATCTGAAGCAAATTTGAGGAGATATCGCTCATTTGATCGTTGGTGAGAAGAGCCAGATGAATGAGGATTGTGCTTATGGCAGAGATAACTGCTGTATTCAGAAATTCATTGAAACGAGACTTACCGAAAGGATTGTTGTAGAATCCGGAGAGCCAGTATATGCAAAGAAGGAATAACGGTATTACTGCCTGCTCTATAAGAAGTTTAGGGCTGCAGATATAGCTGAGAGCCGATTCTACAGAATGAGTGGTCCAAGAAGAGTCTAAGTATCTGAGTAGATTAAAGAGCAAAAAGGATATGTTGGCGGTAATCCAATCCGTCAACACGAGCTTCCAGCGCTCCAATTTTACAGATGCCATCTTGCCAATCATCTGATGACTTTTACTATATTTTCTTTTGTAATTTTGATGATATTGCTCGGTTTAGAGAAAGCTTTCTCTTTCTGACGGAATCGACAAACATAATCAACACCGTTTTTGATTTCTGAAGATATTTCTGAAAATGTCATCGGTGTTGGTTTTCCGCTTTTGTTGGCAGAAGTAGATACAATAGGACCTTTTATCCTTTCGCAGAGTGCACGACTGAATTTTTCAGAAGTTATTCTAATGCCGAGACTGCCATCTTCAGCCTTAAGGTTTTCTGCTACTCCAATGGGATGGTCATATATGATAGTCATTGGATTGACTGCAACATCTATAAGTTGCCAGGCAATTTCCGGCACATTTTTGACAGAGCGTTGCAGCATACCTTCAGACCCGACAAGCACAAGCATCGACTTGGAGTCAGCCCTTTCTTTTAGATTGAAAATTTTTTCTACAGCCTTAGGATTTTTTGCGTCGCACCCAATCCCCCAAACTGTGTCGGTAGGATATAGTATGATGCCTCCTTCCTTCAAGACTTTTACAGCTTCTTTGAGATCATCCTCATCGTAACGAAGTTCAGTCGGAACTGATTTTTTTTCTTCTTTCTCATCCATGGTTATGCTTGAATAGCTTCTGCTTCTGAAATCCAAAGTTTTGACACTGCATCTGAAGGCATTCTCCAATCCCCACGAGGAGAGAATGAAACGGGTCCAACCTTCGGACCGTCGGGCATACAAGAGCGTTTGAACTGCTGATTGAAGAATCTCCGTAGGAATACGATGAGCCATTTCTTAATGGTCTGTTTGCTGAATGTAGGACGGTCATCATCGTATGGACCTTCAGCAAAAGCCTTACATGCGAGTGCGAAGATTTTGGATGGCGGAAATCCTTCCTTGACAAAGTGATAAATAAAGAAATCGTGAAGGTCGTATGGTCCAACAAGATCCTCTGTCTTTTGAGCTATGTTCCCATCCGTATCGGTGGGAACGAGCTCCGGGCTAATTGGAGTGCTGACAATGTCTTCGAGTATGCGACGAGTTTCATCGTCGTATTCTTGAGCCACTCGACGCACGAGCGGACGAATCAAGGTCTTAGGAACAGAAGCATTTACACTATACATCGACATATGGTCGCCATTGTAAGTGCACCAACCGAGAGCGAGTTCTGAAAGGTCGCCGGTGCCGAGCACCATTCCACCATATTTATTTGCAAGATCCATGAGTATTTGAGTTCGTTCGCGGGCTTGAGCGTTTTCGTAAGTTGCGTCATGGACATTTATATCGTGGTCAATGTCTTTAAAGTGTTGCTTTACAGCTTCAGAAATATTAATTTCAATATGGGTTATTCCCATGCGTTCCATCAAATCTGTGGCATTTGAGTGTGTCCTTTCAGAAGTTCCGAAGCCTGGCATAGTCACGCCAATGATCCCTTTTCTGTCGAGCCCAAGATCATCAAAAGCTTTGACAGCAACAAGAAGTGCAAGAGTGGAATCAAGACCTCCTGAAATGCCTATGACAAGGCATTTGCAGTGAGTGGAAATAAGACGCTGCTCAAGACCCCAGGCTTGAATAGTTATTATTTCTTCACATTGCTCTTCGAATGTAGCCTTATCTGAAGAGAGGAATGGGTAAGGATTGATATCCCGCATAAGATCTGCGGGTTCAGCTTGAGTCGCAGTGAATTCTTCCGAACCAAAAGTAGGAAGCACGATATCATTCTGTCCGAAACTTGATTGGCGTTGCCGGGTATTTCGAAGTTTTTCAACATCAATGTCGGCAATGCAATATCCCTCTATGCGACGAAACCGGTCTGATTTTCTCAATATTTGACCATCTTCAGCTATTATCGCATTTCCTGAGAATACAAGGTCGGAGCTTGATTCTCCAGCGCCTGCTGAAGCGTAGACGTATCCACATTTGCATCTTGATGATCGTTCCTTAATGAGGGAAAGGAGGAATGAATGCTTGTTAATGACTTCATTGGTAGCACTAAGATTCGCAATTATGTCTGCTCCTGCCACGCTCATTGTTGTGCTTGGGGGATTAGGTACCCACATGTCTTCACAAATCTCGACTCCAAATTTCGCATTTTCGATACGGAAAAGGAGATTTATACCAAATGGGATTGCATGGCTGTCAATGTCAATAATATTGTAGTCTTTTCCTGCCGGAAGATCAAGCTTGAGACCGGATGAAAACCAACGTTTCTCATAGAACTCGTCATAGTTTGGTAGGTAACATTTCGGTACAATACCAAGTATTTCGCCATATTGAATCACTGCAGCGCAATTGTAGAGACGTCCACGGTATCGCACCGGAAGACCTACTACGGCTGTGACATGCGATTCCTTCGTGACTTGCTGAAGGAATCCAAGTTGCCGCATTGCAGAGTTGAGTAGAGTCGGTTGGTTGAAAAGGTCGCCACAGGTGTAGCCTGTAAGGCATAGTTCTGGGAAGACGATAAGACGAGCCCCTTTTTTTGAAAGGCTCATTATCATATCAGAAATTCTTACAGAGTTTACTGCCGGGTCCGCAAGTTCCACTTTTGGATAAGCAGCAGCCACTCTAAGATAACCGTATTTATTCATTATATATGCAATTTTACAGTGGAACGTATTTTGCAACTACAAAAATAGCACTTTAAAATCAGAAATGCAATAAAGGAAGATGTTTTTTTTATTCATCGAAATAAAAAATGAGTGCAAAGGACTTACTTCTGACCGAAAATCTTCTCAACGTAGGCGAATTACCAACCCATGTTAATAATTCTGCCAGAAATTACTGCTTTTTCAATTCTTTGGGTATCCATGAAGATGGTGCCTGATCTAACATATTTGTCGGCTCATTAGTGCAAAATTGCACAATAAAAAAGCAGGTGTCCGTAAAGGACATCTGCTTTGGTATAAGAAGATATTGTAATCTTATTTGAGGGCAGCTTGAACTGCATCGTTTGGCACCATCTCTTCTTTGAAGACATAAGCGCCTGTCTTTGGAGATTTCTCCATTTTGATGACTTTGGAGTAAGTACGTCCTTCACCTTTCTGAAGAGACGCGACGGTTTTCTTTGCCATGGGTCAGAGTGCTTATTTAATTTCTTTGTGGATGGTCATTTTCTTAAGGATCGGATTGTACTTTTTGAGTTCCATACGACCCGGAGTGTTCTTGCGGTTTTTGGTAGTGATGTAACGGCTCATACCGGGCATACCGCTTGCCTTGTGCTCGGTGCATTCAAGAATCACCTGCACACGATTGCCTTTCGCTTTCTTTGCCATAATTATTGAACGCTATCAGAGCGAGAGAATTTGAATGTTTTTGAAATCGATGTTACCTTCGGCTTCAGCACGCTTAAGAGCGGCATTAAGCCCGATTTTGTTGATGGTGCGGAGAGCACGGGCGCTGACGCGGAGCTCAATCCACATGTCTTGTTCTACCCAATAGAACTTCTTAGTGTGCAGGTTCACATTGAATCTGCGTTTGGTGCGGCGCTTCGAGTGAGAAACGTTGTTGCCGACCGACGCTTTTTTGCCTGTAATCTGACAAGTCTTTGACATGACTGAGGTTTGTTTTTTACTTCTATAAAAATTTAACTTTCGGATTGAGGCGGCCATCACAGTCTCATATCGCCGGGCGGCGCATCAAATTGCCCGGTTTTTAAGGATGTGCCACAAATCGGATGCAAAGTTACTAATAAATCTCCAATCTTGCAAATAAATAAGTGGAAAAAATTAAAAAAAGATGCGTATCTTTGTAAAAGTAAAACGAGATATAGGAATGGCTACCATAAAAGTAAAGTATAGGCCCTCGGTGAATATTGGTCGAGAAGGCACAATCTACTACCAGGTGATACATAACAGAAAGCCTCGACAAGTGGTCACGGAATATAAGATTTTTCCCGATGAATGGGACAAGTATCGTGCGACAGTGAGTTGCGGACATGGGAGTGCACGGAGTTCTTATTTATTATCGATCAGAGAGAGAATAAAAGTTGACTTGGAGAGACTCGGAAGAGTAGTGAGATTATTGGAGAGAGACAGAGTCAATTATACTTCGGATGATATTATTGAGGAGTTTGAGAGGCTATCGAAAGAAAATTCGATGCTCCGCTTCATGAATTCAATTATTACGAGGTTGAAATTCAATGGGAAAATTAGGACTTCGGAGGCTTATAGATCTGCTCTAAATAGTTTTTATAAATATCGTAATGGCGAAGATATCATGTTGGAATATGTCAATAAGGAGGTGATGGAATCATATGAGGCATGGTTGTTGCAGAACGGAGTCTCGCCAAACACGGCTTCTTTTTATATCAGAATATTAAGGGCTGTATATAATAGGGCAGTAGAAGATGAGTTGACTGACAATCGCTTCCCTTTTAAAAAGGTATATACAGGCGTTGATAAGACCATGAAACGAGCTTTGCCTATGAATGCCATAAAGAAAATAAGAGGGCTCGACCTTACGATAAACCCTAATTTGGATTATGCCAGAGATATGTTTATCCTTAGTTTTATGTTGAGAGGCATGAGTATGATAGATATGGCATTTTTGAAGAAGAGTGATTTGAAAAATGGATATATAATGTATAGGCGACGAAAAACGGGTCAGTTGGTGGCGATTCAGTGGACTTCGGAGATGCAAGCAATCATAGATAAATATCCTGAAAATGAGACTGCATATTTGTTGCCGATAATTAGGAATTCAAGTTCCGCTCCATTGTATGCCTACCGATATATGAGTAATAAAATAAATAGGAATTTGAAGAAAGTGGCGCGTAAGCTTGAATTGCCATTCACACTTACTATGTATGTGGCCAGGCATAGTTGGGCGACGGCGGCTAAATCAAGAGGTATTCCGGTGAGTGTCATAAGTGAGGGTATGGGGCATGACTCGGAACTGACCACACAAATTTATTTAGCAAGTCTTGACACTTCGGCAGTAGACAAGGCAAATTCGATACTTATCAACGATTTGCTTGAAGATAATTAAGAAAAAAGAATGAGAAAAGTTGTGAGTGTTAATTTTTTTTTGTAATTTTGCATCGTTTTTGGTCCGATTATAGTCTAAATCGGTATCAAAACAGTGAAAAATAACTAATTAATTAATAAAACGTATGAATCGTTACGAAACCGTTTTCATTTTAACTCCCGTTTTGTCTGACGAACAGATGAAGGAAGCGGTAGAAAAATTCAAAGGCGTATTGACAGCCAACGGCGCTACAATCGTCAACGAAGAAGAATGGGGCTTGCGTAAGCTTGCTTATCCTATTCAGAAAAAATCAACCGGCTTCTATTGCCTTCTTGAATTTGAAGGTGAACCGACCCTCGTGAAACAGCTTGAAATCGCTTACCGCCGCGATGAGAAAGTGCTTCGTTTCCTCACATTCCGTCTTGACAAATATGCAGCAGAATATGCTGAGAAGCGTCGCAACTTGAGAGCAAACAAAGCAAGTGAAACCGCTGAAGCTCCGGCTGAGGCAGAAAACAAGGAGGCATAATCATGGCAGCAAACAGCGAAATTCGTTATCTTACTCCTCTTACAGTAGACACACGTAAGAAAAAATACTGCCGTTTCAAACGCAGCGGTATCAAATATATCGACTATAAGGATCCAGAATTCCTCAAGAAGTTCCTCAACGAACAGGGTAAGATCCTTCCTCGCCGTATCACCGGCACTTCATTGAAGTTCCAGCGTCGTGTGGCTCAGGCCGTAAAGCGTGCACGCCACCTCGCACTTCTCCCATACGTAACAGACTTAATGAAATAATAACCGTTTTAACGAAAGCTATATATGAAACTTATTCTTAAAGAAAACGTAGTCGAACTCGGCTACAAGGATGATGTAGTGGAAGTGAAAGATGGTTATGGACGTAACTATCTGATTCCACAGGGAAAGGCAGTCATTGCATCTGATGCTAACCTCAAGGAGCTTCAGGAGAATCTCCGTCAGCGTGCTCACAAGATAGCAACTATCCTTGCTGAGGCTCAGAGCCAGGCAGATGCTATCAAGGACGTAAAGCTTGTTATCGAGGCTAAGACTGGTGCTAACGGCGTTATCTACGGCAGTGTAGGCGCAGCTCAGATTGCAGAGGCATTTGCTAAGCTCGGTCACAATGTAGATCGTAAGCTTATTTCTCTGAAGAATCCTATCAAGATGGTAGGCGACTATGTATGCACAGTTAAGTTCCATCGCGATGTCAATGCAGAAGTTGATATTTGTGTTGTAGCTGAGGCTGAAGACGAGAAATAATTCTAATCATTCAGAATAAAGTTCCATGCAATGAATTTGCGTGGAACTTTTTTTTGCATATACGGTTTTTTTTTGCTATCTTTGTTTTTTTAAGAATTGAAGCACAGTCAGCAAAATGAATGTGTGAGTTTAATTAATTGACAAATAATAAAATAGACCTATATATGAAATTTAATGTTCACGGAAAGACTCTCCAGCAGCAACTGTCTGCTGTCAGCAAGGTGGTGAATGCGAAAAACGCACTTTCCATCCTTGATAATTTTCTTCTTGAAGTAAAGGAAGATACTCTTTATATCACTGGATCCGATCAGGAGACTGTGATGACAGCAAAGCTTGAGATTACTAATCAGGGGAAAGATGGGAAAATTGCTATCAATGCCAAGAGGCTTATGGAAGTTGTGAAGGAGGTTTCAAATTTTCCATTGACATTTGAGATTGATGAGAATAACGGAGGCGTTGATTTGATCTTCCCGGGGGGACATTTCTCTTTTATGGGAGTAGATGCCGCTGAATATCCCCAAAACTTTGAGACAGATGATCTTTCGATTGAAATGGTGATACCTGCTGAAGTCGTTCAAAGAGGTTTAGACTTTACACTCTTTGCAATAAGCACAGAGACAATACGACCGATGATGACCGGAGTTTATTGGGACTTCCATGAAAATGATATCACCTTTGTAGGTTCAGACACACATAAGCTTGTAAGATATATCAACTCAAGTTTTAGGCCTAATCGTGAGACTTCATTTATCCTTCCTGGTAAGCCGGCAGGAATCTTGCGTTCATTACTTGGCAAAGAGACTGAAAATGTCAAGATACGTAAAGACGAAAAGAGTGCGATCTTCTCTTTTGGAGATTATCGACTTGGTTGCCGCTTCGTGAAAGGAAATTATCCTAACTACAATCGAGTAATCCCGCAGGACAATCCGAATGAACTTACTGTCGATCGTACTTTGCTGCTGAGTGCTATGCGAAGAGTATCTCTATTCGCAAGTAAGGCCTCGAGTCTTGTGAAGATGAGTATGGATGAGAATTCCTTGCAACTTCAATCGCAGGATTTAGATTATTCTACAAAGGCTGATGAGAGAATCTCTTGCTCTTATGAAGGAAGTCCGCTATCGATTGGCTTCAATAGTGTGTATATGTTGGAGGTGCTTAATAATCTTCCTGGAGAATCCATCATTGTTAAGCTTTCTGACCCGGGTAGGCCTGGACTTTTTATGCCTTTTGAGCAGAAAGAGAATGAAAATGTAGTGATGCTGCAAATGCCTATGCAGGTGATAGAATAAAAATAAAGATGCCATCTAAACAACGGTTGTAATCATGCAATTGAATCTGAATCGCCCGATAATCTTCTTCGACTTAGAGACTACAGGCACAAGTGTTACATCTGACAGAATAGTTGAGATATCCATTATAAAGGTATACCCAGACGGACACACGGAAGAGAAGACACGCAGGATTAATCCCGAATGTCACATTCCGGAGGAGAGTACTGCCGTGCATCACATCACTGATGAGGATGTGAAAGACGCCCCTACATTCCGACAGATAGCCAAATCGCTACACGAACTTTTTTCAGACAGTGACATAGCTGGGTTTAATTCCAATAAATTCGATGTGCCGCTATTGATAGAAGAGTTTGGAAGAGCTGGTCTCCAGTTTGATGTGGCAGGTCGTAATTTTGTGGACGTTCAGGGAATTTTCCACAAAATGGAACAAAGAACTCTGGTTGCTGCCTATCGTTTCTATTGTGGCAAAGATCTGACCGATGCACATTCAGCATCTGCTGACACACGAGCTACGTATGAAGTGCTTCTGAGCCAACTCGACAGATATCCTGAACTTAAAAATGACGTGAAGGCACTTGCGGAATTCTCAAGCGGCGGCAGAAATGTTGATCTTGCCGGGCGTATGGTATATGATGATAACCATGAGCCTATATTTAATTTTGGAAAGAATAAAGGCAGAAAGGTCAAGGATATTGTTCGCCACGAACCGGGATTCATTCAATGGATTATGCAAGGAGATTTTCCCAAAGAAACTAAAGACCAGCTTAGACGTCTTCAATATGAATTTTTAAAGAAGTGATCATGCAGACTTTGAAGGGGAAACATATTGTGCTTGGCATATCAGGAGGAATAGCAGCGTATAAAAGTGCCTATCTTCTTAGGCTTTTCATAAAAGCAGGTGCTGAAGTGCAGGTAGTCATCACTCCGAATGGCAAGGAATTTATTACTCCGGCTACCCTTGCTGCATTAAGTGGGAAACCCGTGATATCAGAATTTTTTGCAGCTAATACTGGAGAATGGCACTCTCACGTAGATTTGGGGCTTTGGTCTGACTTAATGGTGATTGCCCCTGCTACTGCTTCCACAATAGGGAAAATGGCAAATGGAATAGCCGACAATATGCTAATCACCACTTTTCTTTCTTCCAAGAGTCATGTCATGGTGGCTCCTGCTATGGACCTTGACATGTGGGCACATCCATCCACTCAGCGGAATATAGCAACTCTTGAGAAAGATGGGATTGAAATAATTCAGCCTGCTTCAGGAGAACTCGCCAGCCATTTGACTGGTAAAGGAAGAATGGAAGAACCGGAAGAAATTTTGAAGAGGGTGGAACACTTTTTTTCTCATAAGGAGAGTCTAAAGGGTAAGAAATTTCTTGTGACTGCCGGACCCACATATGAAGATATAGATCCTGTAAGGTTTATTGGTAATTATTCCAGTGGCAAGATGGGTTTTGCTATAGCCGAAGAGGCAGCAGCGAGAGGAGCAGAAGTGATTTTGGTTGCGGGTCCCGTAGAACTAAAGACTTCTAATGAGAAAATAAAGAGAATAAATGTCAGAAGCGCTCGTCAAATGCTTGGTGCTGTGGAAAAAGCGTTTGACGAATGTAATGTTGCCATTCTCTCGGCTGCCGTAGCTGATTATGCTCCTGAAAAAAGTTATGATTCAAAGATAAAAAGAGAAAAAACAGAGGGATTGACTTTAAAACTCGTCAAGAATCCTGATATTGCTGCTCATCTTGGACAGATAAAGGGAAATAGAATTCTGGTAGGATTTGCACTTGAGACTGATCATGAACATGACAATGCTATTGAAAAAATGAAAAAAAAATCATTGGATATGATTGTGCTCAATTCGCTTAGGAATCCTCTTGCCGGATTCAATAAGGACACCAATCAGGTCACCATATTGAAGAATGACGGATCTGAAACCGAATATCCTGCAAAGAACAAGAGGGATGTGGCATGTGACATACTTGATGAATTGGAAAGGTTAGAAAGATTCTGAAGTATTGTAAAAGAGAATAGAAAGAGATGAAGGTGAAAAGGACAATAAAATGTATTATTGCATCTACAATGGTGATGATATGCTCTCAGGCGTATGCACAGGAACTCAACTGTACGGTGGAAGTGAATGCGCAAAAAATTGAGGGTGGATCAAAGTCTGTATTCCAGACCTTGCAGGAAGCCATGTCGGAATATATGAATGAGACCAGATTCTCAAATGCCACTTTCTCAAACAATGAGAAAATAGATTGTCGCCTTTATCTGACTGTAAGTGAATACACGGATGACCGCATCACTGGAGATCTTCAAGTGCAGCTTTCACGTCCGGTTTATAACTCCACATACACTACGACACTTTTCAATTTTAAAGATAATAGAATTAGTTTTGAATATAGGGAAGGAGAGCCAATAATATTCAATGCCACTACTATAGATGATAATCTAACGGCAATCCTTAATTATTATGCCTATCTTTTTCTTGCTCTTGACTTTGACAGTTTCTCGCCGATGGGTGGCGACCCATATTATGAAAGAGCCGCTTCCATTGTGCAGGCTGCCCAAAGCCTTGGCGAAATAGGTTGGAAAGCGTTTGAAGATCCCAAAAATAGGAGTGGAGTGCTAACTTCATTCACCTCTCCTTCTACATCGTCGTATCGCCAGATGCTTTACGACTATCACCGAAAGGGACTTGACGAAATGGTCACATCTCCCGACAAGGGACGTGCATCTATCACTTCGTCTCTAAGTGCAATAGAAAATGTATATAAGGCTGACCCTATGTCGGCAGCGTTGTCTATATTTAGAGATTCAAAATTGGATGAGTTGGTCAATGTGTACTCTAAAGCCCCGCAGACGGAGCGTGATCTTGTCTATAAATTGCTTCAACCGATATATCCTTCTGAGAACGAGCGATTAGATAAAATCAGAAAGGGAGACGATAATAACTAATAGAGGAGGAAAAAAGATGATAAGGCAACTCTCAATACACAATTACGCTCTGATAGACAGCGTTGATCTTAGTCTTAATGAAGGATTGACAATTTTGACAGGAGAAACCGGAGCCGGAAAATCTGTCATGATGGGAGCTATTTCTCTTCTTATGGGTGAGCGCGCCGACAGTAAAGTGCTTGCAAACCGTGATGGAAAGTCTGTAATAGAGGGTATTTTTGATTCAGTATCCACCAATTTAAAGAGTCTATTAGAGGCTAATGATCTTGATTGGAACGATGGTCAGATCATTGTGAGAAGAGAAATATACGCCAATGGGCGAAGCCGCGCTTTTATTAATGATACTCCAGTGACGCTACCTATATTGTCGGAAATAGCTGGAGGATTAGTTGATATCCATTCCCAAAATTCCAATCGACTTTTATCAAGACCCGAATATCAACTGAGTATTATTGATTCTATTGCAGATAATGCAGATTTATTGACAGACTATAAGAGAGACTTTACGCATTTTGCCGGCTTGAGAAATAAAATAAAGAAGCTTCGTGATTCAATGGAGCGCAATCGGGAAAATCGGGAATTGCGTGCATTTCAACTTGAGCAACTCAGCAAAATTAATCCCAAGAAGGGGGAATTGGAAGAGGTGGAGAAAGACTATGATATACTTTCAGATGCCGATGATCTTAGAGGCAAGATAAATCAGGCAGCATATCTTCTTTCGGCATCAGACACATCAGCCCTTTCGATGATAGGAGATGCCGGCTCAAGTATCGACGGAATAGATTTTTCTCTTTTTGAGAATTCTGGAGATATGTCGCAACCGGGACTTATGGAAAGACTTCGGAATGTCTACATTGAACTTAAAGATATAGGCGATTCTCTTGCAAGAATTGCATCTGGAATAGAATCGGATCCCGTCAAACTTGCGAAGGCTGACGCGCGTCTTAAGGAACTTTATGAAAGTGTTAAGAGATTTAAGATGGCTAATTATGATGCACTTGTGGATTTTTATGACTCTCTGAGGAAAGAAAATAACAGTGGTACAGAAAAATTAGATGAACTGAATGCTTTGGAATCTGAAGCCCGCAAGCTTGGGGATACACTGAAGGTAAAGGCTGAATTAATAAGCGTGTCAAGAGTGAATGCTGCAAAAAAATTTGAAGAGATGCTTACTTCTGATGCGCGACCGCTTGGCTTAAAAAATCTCAGATTTAAAGTCAATTTCACAATTGGCAAACTTACTCCCGATGGAAAAGACACGGTAGAATTCCTTTGTGCCTTCAATAAAAACCAATCTTTGATGCCTTTGTCGCAGACTGCATCGGGAGGCGAAATGGCTCGACTGACATTATGCATAAAGGCAATTACGGCAAATAAGCTTAGACTGCCTACTGTAATATTTGATGAGATTGATACCGGAGTCTCAGGAGATATCGCAGATCGCATGGGCTCTATGATGGCAGACATTGCATCAGGGATGCAGGTATTTGCAATTACTCATTTGCCACAAGTTGCTGTCAAAGGAAAAGCACATCTTTTAGTCTATAAGCATGACGAGGGAGAGCGTACTGTGAGCCATGTAAAAGAGTTAGATAGGGATGAGCGTGTTAGGGAGATAGCAAGGATGCTTTCAGGCAAAATAATCAATGAAGCAGCACTATCAAATGCACGAGCATTGCTGGAAGGATGAATACAAACCCGGGGAGAAGAGTTATAATTTGTTATGAATAAGAGTGACTATATATTTGGCCTAAGAGCGATTATTGAGGCCATTGAGGCAGGAAAAGATATTGACAAGATACTTGTCAAGACTGATTTTAACGGTGATCTGGCAAGGGAACTTCTTGGGAAAGCAAAAGCATACGGGATTTTGGTGAAAAGGGTACCTCTTGAAAAATTGAACCGGATTACGATGAAAAATCATCAGGGAGCTATCGCCATACTCGCGGCAGTGCCTTATCATAAGCTTGAGAATATAATTCCGATGCTATATGAAGAGGGTAAAAATCCATTGATGGTTGTTCTTGATGGAGTGACTGACATTCGCAACTTCGGAGCTATCGCCAGAACAGCTTGCTGTGCCGGGGTGGATGCAATTGTAATACCATCTCACAATTCAGTATCAATCACTGCAGATGCTATAAAGACATCAGCCGGCGCATTGTTTCATATACCGGTATGCAGGGAGAAAAGCACATTAGATGCGGTAAGAGTATTGAAAGATAATGGTTATAAGATCGTTGCCGCCACAGAAAAAGGAGCAAGAAATTATACTAAGACGGATTTCAAGGTGCCGGTAGCCATTGTCATGGGAGCAGAAGAAACTGGAATATCTGACGAAGTCCTTCGTATTTCTGATGATCTTGCAGCAATTCCAATAATAGGAGAGATTAGCTCGCTTAATGTTTCTGTTGCTGCCGGAATAATGATTTATGAGGCAGTAAGGCAGAGAAAATCAGAATAAAAAAGACTTTTTTATTGATTTTACAGCTTTTTAGTTTGGTATAATCAAAGGAAAATATTAACTTTGTAAATCGTTTGATATGGTCACGGACTCGAGTGTCGGTGATTAGAATATTATAAATCAATATTTTATGATTAATAGAGTTCTCATAAGAATTAAAGTTGTTCAGCTGCTTTATTCGTATTTTCTTGTGCAAAACAATTTTAGTGTGCAGTCTTCGCCATCTGCACCAACAAAAGAAAAGCGTTTTGCCTATACACTCTATCTTGACTACTTATACCTGATGGTCTCAATCGCAGAATCTATCAATCGGCAAAGTAAAACCTCACCGTTATATGAGACTCGATTTATCCAACGATTGCTTAGTGACAATATCGTGAAGTCGGTCATCAGTAAATATTCAGCGACAAAATTCCCTCTTGATAAATGCATTGATGATCTTTGTGAGCGTATAAAGAATTCTGCAATATATAAGAACTATCTTAAAGACACGAAGGCTGATACAAAAATTTGGTCAGAAATCTTCCGCCATTTCATTTCAGTCGATCCTCAAATTAGTACTATTGTACAGGGATACGAGAATTATTCTTTAAGAGGAGTAGACAGAGCAAAAGATATGGTCGCAGAGACATTTAAAGATTTTGCATCAAGTCAGGATAATATTGTCGATGGGCTTGCAGATCTTAATGCGAGTCTTGCAAAAGCTCGAGAACTATATTTTCGGCTCCTGATGCTTCCGATAGAAATTACTTATCAAAGAGAGGTGGATTTAGATGAGCGTCTTCATCGTTATCTCAAAAACGAGGATGATTTGAATCCAAATCCTAAATTTATAGACAATGAACTTGTCAAGCTTCTCAATGACAATGAAGAGATAAAGGATTTTGCTCAAAAACACAAAATATCCTGGATAGAACAAGATAGAGAGCTTATCAGGCATCTTTTGAAGAAAATCACTGAGTCGGAAATTTATAAAGAATATATGGCTGATCCGATAAGCGATCTTCACGGAGATTGTGAATTTTGGAAAAGGATCATGCGCAATATAATACTTACGGATTCAGAGTTTTTAGAAACGCTCGAGACTATGTCTGTGTTCTGGAATGATGACCTTGAGATAATGGGAGATTTCGTTCTTAAGACATTCCGAAGATTCGAGGAAAAAGCATCCTCAAATGATAATAAAATACAGGATCCTGTGCTTCCAATGTATAAGGACAATGAAGATTCAAAATTTGGTAAAGAGCTTTTTGAAGCGACGGTCAAAAAACACTTGGTCTATCGTGGATATATAAATGAAGCATTGAACAAGCAACATTGGGATTCCGATCGTCTTGCCTATATGGATGTAGTGATAATGGAGACGGCACTTGCTGAGATTTTCAATTTCCCAAAGATACCTATCCAAGCCTCACTTAATGAATATATAGAGATAGCAAAGAGTTATTCATCAGCAAAGAGCGGGTCATTTATAAATGGACTTCTCGCATCAGTGATCAATAACTTAAAGGAGAGTGGAAAACTAAGAAAATAATTAATATAAACTAACAAATATGAATTCAATTCTTCTTCAGCAAGCTGCCGGAGGCGGAGGTCTTAGCGGTATGCTTATGATTGTGGCGATGATCGTAATTTTTTACTTTTTCATGATTCGCCCGCAACAGAAAAAACAAAAAGAAATCAAGAAAGCACGAGAGGCGATGAAGTCTGGCGATCGTGTAGTGACAGCGGGAGGCATTCATGGCAAGCTAAAGGAAATTTCAGATGCTACTGTCATGATCGAAGTTGCTCCCGGAATGCAAATCAAAGTTGACAAAGGTTCTGTGTATCCAGCAGGAGTTGAGAATCCTAATGCGCAGAAATAAACATTTGAATATGGATTGCAAATAAGAGCATGCAGAAATACTTTCAAAGCTCAATATGGGACTGGTGTAAAAAACTCCGGAAATCGTCGAGATTCCGGAGTACGCTGACCTTTACTGTTTTTGTAGGTATTGCTGCTATGTTTTGGCTTATTCTGACGCTTAACGAATCTGTGCAAGATGGTTGCATTGTAAACGTAAAGATAAGCAATAAGCCAGACTCAATCACTTTCATTTCTGATGTGCCGAAAACGATACATGTCGAAGTCAGAGACAAAGGATCGAGTCTTATGCGCACCATGTGGATGAAAACTCCTACGGTTTCTCTCAACTTTCGTGAGTTAGCGGATAATGGACAGATGATATGCTCACGGTCAGACATAATGTCAGCTTTGAAAGAGACTTTTGGCAGCAGTGCCACCATACTATCCAGTAGTATGGATTCATTGAGATTAATTTACACTGATAGGCCGGGAAAGACGATTCCGGTAGTGGCAGAGGTTAAGGCAAGCGCGAAGGCTGGTTATATTGTCTACGGACATCCGGTGGCAGACCCGCCAAGAGTGACAGCATATGGGCCAAGAGAAATCATAGATACACTACATAGGGTCTTGACAAAGTCCTATTTTGAACAGGATTTATCAGAAACCAAAAGTTTTATATCTGAATTGAAAAAAATTCCCGGTGTCAGACTTATTCCCGGAAGTGTCAATGTAAAGGTCAATGTTGAACCTCTTGTAGCAAAAGAAGATATTGTGACTGTGGTGGCAGAGAATGTCCCTCACGATGAGAACCTGCTACTCTTTCCATCGAATGTAAGAGTAAGCTATTATGTGCCTATGAGCGAGTTTTCAAACGATAAGAAGGCTGTAAGGGTTGTGGTAGATTATAATGATTTAGCCGAACACAGAGGTGAAAGACTTCCATTACGCATAGAGTCAGTAAAAGGAATCGCTGCTGTGAATCCCAGGCTGCATTCTGATTCGGTGGAATACACACTTGTAAGATAAATAATATTTCGCAAAAAAACATTATTAAACATTAAATAAGATACATATTATGCTTAAAGAAATACTTTCTATAACAGGAAAACCCGGACTTTATAAAATTATTACACCGGGAAAACGAACTCTCCTTGTAGAAGACATGGTGAGCAAAAAGAGATTTCCACTTGGTGCACGCGACAGGGTGGTTTGCCTCGGTGACATTGCCATGTATACAGTAGGAGAGGATCTTCCTCTTGATAAAATCCTCGATCGTGTGTATGCAGTTGAGGAAGGAAAGAAAATTGATGTCAAGGCAATGGACAATGACATGCTGCGTGAAGAATTTGCCAAGGCTGTAGAGGATTTCGACCGTGATCGTGTATATCCTTCTGACATTAAGAAACTTTTTAACTGGTATAATCTTCTGATCTCCGAAGGATATACAAAATTCACAGAAGATGAGGCTACTGTAGCCGACAAAGAAGAGTCGTCGACTCAAGAATAATAATTATCACTTTTAATAACCACCTTTCTATGAAACAAATTTTACTTCTTACGGTGGCTTCAGCATTATGCTTTCCAGCAATTGCTGCCGACCAACTGGAGCCGGATGTGCTTGAGAGTTCAATAGCTTATGCTCTTTCGCCAAACGGACAATATGTAGTCTCTGATGGCTACTCCGGTATGAAAATATTCGATCTCAAATCGAATAAAACATATGACTATACTGAAGAATCAGATAATGAAAAGTACACTCCCGGCATAAGCCAATGTGTGAGCGATAATGGAATAGTATTAGGGTATCTTAATGATCTCAATGCTTCTTATTGGATTGATGGAGAATGGCATTTGATAGATATTCCTGCTTACGCTACTTCATCAAACTGTGTGCATGCTATTACTCCTGACGGCACTCGTGTATGTGGCTCTATAGGTGTAGCTGGTATGAGTTATGGAGATGATGATGTGTTGATGCAGGCTCCTTGTATATGGAATTGGGATTCATCTGCAGGAGCTTTTGGAGCTCCTGTGATGCTGCCTCATCCGGAATTAGATTTTACCGGACGAATACCTCAATTGATCACAGCAGTAAGCATCTCACATGATGGTAAGACTATAGCGGGGCAGGTTGTGTGTGCCACCGGTATGCTCGCATATCCCATATTATATACGGAGAATGAAAATGGCGAATGGAGCTATGTAATTCCAGATGAAGCAGCATTGCATCCAGATGGAAAGGATTTTCCTGAATATCCTGGCGATCAAGGACCAGCTTATCCCTCTGAAGAATCGTTTATGACCCCTGCTGAAATTCAAGAATACACTAATGCACTTCAAGAGTATTATGAATCCGGTTACACTCTTCCATACCCACAATATAAGGATTTTATGACCAAGGAAGAATTAGAGGCTTTCAACGAGGCTATGGCTGAATTTAAAGTCGTAAATGAAATTTGGGAATCTAAGTTCGATGCATGGATGAAGACTTTCTATGAGTTCAAAGCTCTTGTCCCGGATTATCAACTCAATTCTATTCGTATTTCTCCTGATGGTAAAAAATATGCAAATACTATTACTGTCACAGGAGAAAGAAATCCATCTTCTTGGTTTGTGCCTACTGATACATATATTTGGGTTTTTGATATCGAGACAGGCGACATCAAAAAATACGAGCAACAGAAAGACTTTGTCCTTACTTATCTTGGAAATGATGGTGTAGCTTTGGCTTATATCAAAAAAAATGAAGCACCACAGTCTTTCGTACTCAAGGATGGCAAAGCTATAGAAATGTATTCTTGGATCTCAGAACATCAGCCGGCATACAAAGCATGGATGGATGAAAACCTTGTTTTCGAAATTGAACAGGCTGAATGGAATGAAGAATTAGAAGATTATGAAATAGTTTATAAAGAAGTGTTATTGACTGGCAGAGCCTATGCTACTCCTGACTTGTCTAAGATTGTTCTTGGTATCGAAAATGTATGGGATTACATGGATGATGGCATTACATATGTATTTAATATGGGAGTGTCAACAGGTGTTTCTCAGGTTGAATCGGAAAATGTGAAGACAACAATCTACGATCTCTCTGGACGTAAGCTAAAGAATGCATCAGCTCCTGGTATTTACATTATCAATGGCGAGAAGAAAGTGGTTCGCTAATATACACCAATCTTATATTTTTTACAAGTGATCCGGATTTCCGGGTCGCTTGTTTTTTATAAATAATGTTAATCACTAATCCTGAGCAACTCCCAGTTGTTTTATTTTTGGCACGGTAATTGATAAGTACCGAATATAGAGTATAAATATAGAATATAAAAGGAAAACTCAAATAAAATTAAAATAATATATAGAAATGGCTAACGGAAAAATTGGGGTTACTACAGAAAACATTTTCCCCGTAATCAAAAAGTTTCTTTACAGCGATCATGAGATATTCCTTCGCGAGCTTGTGAGCAATGCGGTGGATGCAACTCAAAAAATACGCACCCTCGCTTCATTCGGCGACTTCAAGGGTGAACTTGGAACTCTCGATGTGCATGTAGATATCGACAAGGAGAAAGGCACTCTGACTGTCACAGACCGCGGTATTGGTATGGATAGTGAGGACGTTGACAAATACATCAATCAGATTGCATTCTCTGGCGCAGAAGAATTCCTACAAAAATATAAGGATAATGCCAACAACATTATCGGTCATTTCGGACTTGGATTCTACAGCGCATTCATGGTGTCAAAAAAAGTTGAAATCCGTTCTCTTTCCTATAAGGAAGGTGCTAAAGGAGTACTATGGACATGTGATGGCAGCCCGGAATATACCATGGAAGAGTGCGATAAGACTGACAGAGGAACATCAATAACTCTTTATATTGACGACGAGAGCAAGGAATTCCTTGAGCAGGCTAGGATCGACACTCTGCTGAAGAAATATTGTCGTTTCCTCCCTGTTCCTGTAATCTCAGGGAAAAAACAGGAGTGGAAAGATGGTAAAATGGTTGATACTGACGAAGACAACGTCGTAAACGCAACTGAACCACTTTGGACGAAGAAACCTTCAGACCTTACTGATGAAGATTATCTAAAGTTCTATCATGAATTGATGCCAGGCCAGGATGATCCAATGTTCTGGATTCATCTGAATGTCGATTATCCGTTTACTCTTACTGGTATCCTTTACTTCCCTAAAATCAAGAATGAGTTTGACGTAAGGAAAGATAGAATACAGCTTTACAGTAATCAGGTATATGTCACCGATCAGGTGGAAGGAGTAGTGCCTGAATTCATGACTCTAATGCAGGGTGTGATTGACTCTCCTGATATTCCTCTTAATGTAAGTCGTAGCTATCTGCAGGCTGACACTGCTGTCAAGAAGATTTCTGGCTACATCTCTAAGAAAGTTGCCGAGAAACTTGATTCCATGTTCAAAGCAGATCGTAAGGCTTTCGAAGAGAAATGGGACGACATTAAGGTTTTCATCGAGTATGGTATGCTTACCGACGAGAAATTCTTTGAATCTGCAAAGAAGTTCTATTTGCTGAAAGACGTTAATGGCAAGTACTTCACTCTTGAAGAGTATCATACACTCGTAGAAGGAGAGCAAAAAGACAAAGATGGGCGTTTGGTCTATCTCTATGCTACTGACAAAACTGCTCAGCACAGCTTCATCCAAGCAGCAGAAGACAAAGGCTATAGTGTATTGCTTCTTGATGGTCAACTCGAACCGCACATGGTTGGTCTTCTCGAACAAAAACTTGAGGGTGTAAGTTTTGTGCGTGTCGACAGTGACACTCCAGAGAAGCTTATCAGAAAGACCGAAGATAAGGGATCTGGTCTCAGTACCGATCAGACTGAAGTGATGACCATTCTTTTCAAATCGCAGATCCCTGAGGTAGAGAAAGCTCAATTTATGGTTGGATTTGAATCTATCTCTGCAGATGCAGCCCCTGCTACAGTGACTCAAAATGAGTTCATGCGTCGTATGAAAGACATGGCAGCTATGCAGCCCGGAATGAGTTTCTATGGAGATATGCCAGCAAGCTATTCTTTCACTGTCAATACCGATCAGCCTGCAGTCAAGACAATAATTGAAGAGACTGAGAAGGCATTAGGATCAAAGACATCTGATATCTTGAAACAGATATCTGCACTCAATGATGAAATAGCTAAAGCTTCTAAGGATGCTCAGGATAAGAAAGAGAGTGTTCCTGATATGAAGGAGCAAAACGATAAGATCTCTGCTCTTCGTGCAGAACTCGACAAAGAAGTCAGTGATTATGCAGCTGGGTTGCCGAAGGTGAAACAGATTATTGATCTTGCTCTTCTGCAAAGCGGACTTCTTAAGGGAGCAGCATTGTCAGAATTTATCAAGCGTACTGCAAAACTACTATGATATTAGCAAAGTCTACAATAAAAAAGGAGAGCCTCCAAATTTGGAGGCTCTCCTTTTTTATTGTAGACTTTATTATTCTCCGAGATAGCTCTTAAGTAGCTTACTTTTCTGACCCTTGAGTCTACGAATTGCTTTTTCTTTGATCTGGCGGACACGTTCACGTGTAAGATCGAATTTAGCGCCGATTTCTTCAAGAGTCATTTCTTGACAACCAATGCCAAAGAACATCTTAATGATTTCGCGCTCGCGATCGTAGAGCTGGCGAAGGGCACGGTCTACTTCCTTAGATAGGGATTCCTGGGTAAGAGAAGCATCCGCACTTGGACTGTCATCATTTGGAAGCACATCAAGGAGTGAGTTATCTTCTCCTTCTACAAAAGGCGCATCCACAGAGATGTGACGGCCACTGACTTTAAGTGTGTCTGAGATCTTATCGACAGGAATATCAAGACGCTCGGCAAGCTCTTCAGGAGAGGGGCGACGTTCATTTTCCTGTTCGAATTTCGAAAGCTCTTTGCTAATCTTGTTGAGAGAACCAACCTGATTTAGAGGTAATCTTACGATACGGCTTTGCTCTGCAAGAGCCTGGAGGATTGATTGTCGAATCCACCAAACAGCGTAGGATATAAATTTAAAACCTCTTGTCTCATCAAATTTCTGTGCAGCACGAATCAGACCAAGGTTTCCTTCGTTGATAAGGTCGGGCAAGCTGAGTCCCTGATTTTGGTACTGCTTAGCTACTGACACTACAAAACGAAGATTTGCTTTAGTCAATTTTTCGAGAGCTGCATGATCGCCTTTCTTGATGCGCTGTGCAAGTTCGACTTCTTCAGCAACAGAAATTAGTTCCTCACGGCCTATTTCTTGAAGATATTTGTCGAGCGATGCGCTTTCGCGATTGGTGATTGATTTTGTTATCTTTAATTGTCTCATATGTATGCTTGCACAAATTATTGCAAAATTAATAATTTTTTTTGGATTATGCAAATTTTTAGGATGAAACTCTTTTGAAACTTGCTTACAAAAGATAAACATAAAAAAAGCGCGACTTGTTTTGAGCAGTCGCACTTCTTTCGTTTATTTAACGTATGAGTAAGATTTTACGCAAGAAGCTAAATTTATTCAGCAAGATTCACAGCGTAATATCCTTTCTTTCCGTTGGAATAAATACCTTTTAGGATCATCACTTTGTCTTCGTTGGAATCATCTTTCATAATTCTGTTGTAGAGATTCTCAACGTCTTCACTCGACCTTACGGGACGGTCATTGATCTCAATGATAATGAATCCTTCTTTGACACCTGCGTTTTTAAACGGTCCACCTTTGAGTCCGGTCACTTTCACACCATTGCTAATTCCGAGTTCCTTGAGGGTTTCGCTGTTAAGCTTCATGAAAGCGCATCCAACTTCTGAGAAGTCTCCCTTCTTTGTGATAGTGGTGTCTCCTTGAGTGTTGCGAAGAGTTGCCTTCTTGGTAATCTTCTTATTGTCACGATAATATGACACAGTGATTTCCTGACCAGGACGATATTTGGCAAGTTGCTCGTGAAGTTCGGGAAGATTCTTGATGTCTGTCCCGTTGATTGCAACAATTACGTCGTCTTCTTTCAGCTCAAGTTCTTTGGCAGTGCTTCTGTCAGATACTCCAGCTACGAGAACCCCTGACTTAGTTGCTGTGATTCCTTTTTCTTTTGCAATCTCAGCAGTAAGGTCGGCAACGGTGATTCCAAGAACTGCACGTTGCACTGTGCCATATTCACGAAGATCAGCAACTACCTTTGCCATGATGGTGGTGGGAATTGCGAATGAGAATCCGGAGTATGAACCTGTATTAGAATAAATGGCTGCATTAATACCTACAAGTTCACCATTAAGATTTACAAGCGCGCCTCCTGAATTTCCGGGGTTTAGAGCTGCATCAGTCTGAATGAAAGCCTCAATACCCATTTTGTTTCTTTTATGGGAATCCGCACCCAGGCTACGAGCCTTTGCACTGACTATGCCGGCGGTGACGGTAGAATTAAATCCGAAAGGATTTCCGACTGCGAGCACCCATTCACCAAGGCGTAGGTTTTCGGAATCGCCTACTTTAATTGCCTTAAGACCTTTAGCGTCAATTTTAATCAGTGCAAGATCGGTCGATTCATCTGTGCCTATCACTCGAGCCTCATATGTGGAATTGTCATTCAGAAGCACTTCAAGACTGTCTGCACCATCTACAACATGGTTGTTTGTCACAATATATCCGTCTTCACTTAGAATTACGCCTGATCCGAGACCGCTTTGTATCGGTTCACTTTTCTTTTGTTGGCGTTGTTGTGGCTGTGGTTGACGCTGTTGCGGGCCGAAGAAGAAATCAAACATTCCAAAAGGATCCATGTATCCTCCTTGATTCCCACCATATTGCTGGCTACGGTCGACGAAGCTTTTGATGCACACAACTGAATTGACAGTGCTCTCGGCAGCTTTAGTGAAGTCTGTCTCAAATGAGGGAGCTCTTGAGATTGAGATGAACTCTGGTTCATTAGCCTCAGTGTGATTGGTGTTTGTGACGGTATTGTTATAAACCATACCCGCAGCCGGAATCATAACCGCTGCTGCTGTCACTGCTACAAGATACTTTACTTTCATATGTTGTATTGGTTGGTTTTTTTCTGTTTATATTGAATATATGGTAGTAATAAGGAAAGTCACAGGATGGTGTAATCTGTTTGACGTCCTCAAAACATTTAACAACAAATACGACTCCAATAGTGCAAAAAGGTTTATCTTTTTAATTATATTTAAGATAATAAATAGAGAATTGAAAAAAGTATTAAAATACTTTGAAAAATTCTTATAAATGAGTAAATTTGCATTATGAAAAGAAATTCCTCCAGCATCATATTTATCATAACGCTTGCTTTTTTAGTAGTGTCATTGCCTTCTTGCAGATCGGCTAAAAAGGGTGATAGCACATTTTATGATTCTCAATTTGAACAAATTAAAAATGGTAAGGGAGAACGTGACAAAAATGTCAATCATACTAATGGAGTGACAAAATCTGGGAAAAAGATTGTCAAGGAAGCATATGGATGGCTTGGTACTCCTTACGGTTATGGTAAAGCCGAGAAAGGAGTGGCTTGCGATTGCTCCGGTATGGTCATGAGCGTATATGAGAAAGTGACAGGGATCAAATTGCCACGTAACAGTGCTAAGCAGATGGAATTCTGTAAGAGTATAAAGAGAAAGGAAGTGAAGACAGGAGACCTTTGTTTTTTCGCAACAGGAAAAGATCCTAATAAAGTGTCGCATGTTGGCATCATGGTAGATGACAACAATTTCATTCACGCATCCACTTCAAAAGGAGTTGTCGTATCTGACATTACTCAGCCCTATTATGTAAGAACATTCAAAGGCTTCGGGCGAGTCCCGGAGTGATTACTATAAAGTAAATTAAAACTAAATAATAATAAGAAATGCCACAATTTACGCATCTTCATGTGCATTCACAATATAGTCTGCTCGATGGTAAAGCATCGATTCAGGAACTTGTAGACCGTTCGATTGAACTTGGGATGAAAGGGATAGCCCTAACAGACCATGGCAATATGTTCGGTGTTAAGGAAATGTGGAACTACGTAAAAAAGAAAAATTCAGGCCTTCCTGAAGATCAGCAATTTAAACTGATCATTGGCTGTGAAATGTATGTTGCCAAAGACAGGCTTCAGGATCGACGGGATAAAAGCGACAGGGGATACCATCTTATCGTGCTTGCCAAAAATCTTAAGGGATATAAGAATCTGATAAAGCTCGTAAGCAAGTCCTGGACAGAAGGAATGTATTTCAAGCCTCGAACTGATAGGGTAGAACTTGAGGCTCATAAAGAAGGTCTTATTATTTGCAGTGCATGTCTGGGTGGAGAAGTGCCTCAATTTATTCTCAATGATGATCTGCAAGCTGCTGAGGAGAGAATATTATGGTATAAAAAGACTTTTGGTGACGATTATTATCTTGAACTTCAGAGACATGAGACTTTCAAGGAAAATTCTAACCGAGAGGTGTATCTGGAGCAATGTAAGGTCAATGATATTCTTGTAGCTATGGCGAAGAAGCATGGAATTAAACTCGTAGCCACTAATGATGTTCATTTTACTTATGAAGATGATGCCGAAGCTCACGATCGCTTGATATGCGTCTCAATGCAAAAGACATTCAATGAGGCAAGAATGCATTATACAAAGCAAGAATGGCTAAAAAGCCCGGAGGAGATGCAAAAGATCTTCAATGACATTCCGGAAGCTCTTGACAACACTATGGAGGTGCTTGACAAGGTGGAAGCTTACTCCATTGATCACTCTCCAATCATGCCATTTTTCGAGATTCCTGCTGAGTTTGGAACAGAAGAAGAGTACAGATCACGTATCACTGAAGAGGAACTCTATGATGAGTTCACACAGGATGAGAATGGCAATGTAGTGCTTTCGAGAGAAGAAGGGG
Organism: uncultured Sangeribacter sp.; assembly: GCA_964525115.1. Classification (GTDB taxonomy): domain Bacteria; phylum Bacteroidota; class Bacteroidia; order Bacteroidales; family Muribaculaceae; genus Lepagella. The sequence goes on from CAZGGB010000003.1 coordinate 29,188, forward strand.
AGAAGAAGATCGCTCGCCTAGGAGGATATGATAAGCTTTATCGAATTAAGTTTGAAGCTGACTATCTCAATAAACTGACGATGGAGGGTGCGAAGAAAATTTATGGAGATCCTCTTCCTGAAGAAGTCGCAGAGCGACTGAACTTTGAGCTTTATATTATGAAGACCATGGGATTTCCAGGATACTTTCTCATCGTGCAAGATTTCATAAATACGGGTCGTAATAAGCTTGGTGTCAGCATAGGTCCGGGACGTGGATCAGCCGCCGGATCAGCCGCAGCTTACTGTCTTGGCATCACAAGAGTTGACCCGATTAAGTATGATCTTCTTTTTGAGAGATTTCTTAATCCTGACCGTATTTCTCTTCCTGATATTGATGTAGACTTTGATGATGATGGACGCTATGAGGTGCTTAAATATGTGACAGAAAAATATGGTGCTGAAAAGGTAGCACATATTATAACCTTCCAGACTATGGCCACAAAGAGTGCAATTGCAGATGTGGCGAGAGTGCTTGAAGTGTCGGTAGCTGAGTCTAACCGTCTTAAGAAATTGGTTCCAGACCGTCTTCCTGAAGTCAATGGAAAAGCTCCAAAGATCAATCTCAAGAATGTATTGAAATATAATAAGGATTTTGAGAACGAGACCCATAATCCCGATCCAAAGATTCGTGACACAATAAAGTATGCCACTCAGTTGGAGGGTAATATACGAGGCACTGGTATTCATGCTTGTGGAGTTATTATATGTCGAGATGAGATTTCAGACTGGGTTCCGGTATCTATGGCTACGGATGCTGACGGCACTAAACAAATCACAACACAGTACGAAGGCAGTATCATTGAAGATACCGGATTAATCAAGATGGACTTTCTTGGTCTTAAGACGCTTTCTATAATTAAAGAGACACTTGCTAATATAAAGGCTTCAAAGGGTATCGACTTGGATATTGAAAGCATTCCTCTCGACGATCCTGCCACGTTCAAGCTGTATTGTGATGGACGTACCACTTCGACATTCCAGTTTGAATCTGCTGGTATGCGAACTTATCTAAGACAGTTGCAACCATCTAAGTTTGAAGACTTGATTGCGATGAATGCACTTTATCGTCCGGGCCCGATGGACTATATACCCTCGTTTATCGCAAGAAAACATGGTCAGGAACCCATAGAATATGATATTCCTATAATGGAGAAATATCTTAAAGAGACCTATGGTGTGACAGTCTATCAGGAGCAGGTCATGCTTCTATCGCGCCTTCTTGCCAATTTCACGAGAGGCGAGAGCGATATGCTTCGAAAGGCGATGGGTAAGAAGCAAATCGACAAGATGCAAAAACTTAAGGTTAAGTTTATGGCTGAAGGTCAGAAAAATGGTCATAAGGCGGAAGTGCTTGAAAAAATATGGGCTGATTGGGAGAAATTTGCCTCATACGCTTTCAACAAGAGCCACGCTACATGCTATAGTTGGGTTGCTTACCAGACCGGATATCTCAAAGCCAACTATCCTGCAGAATATATGGCAGGTGTGCTTAGTCGAAACCTGGGGGCTGCTGATAAACTGAAGGTGATTATTGATGAGTGTATGCATATGGGGCTTAAGGTAATGGGTCCTGACGTAAACGAATCGGTAGAAAAGTTTGGCGTGTCGAAAGATGGTGTGATCCGTTTTGGTTTAGGTGCCATAAAAGGAGTAGGACAAAATGCTGTCAGCACAATTATTGCGGAAAGAGAAAAAGGTGGCCCGTATAAGGATATTTATGATTTTGTGGAGAGGGTCAATCTTACGGGGTGCAATCGGGCTGCTATAGAATCTCTTGCACTTGCTGGGGCATTCGATAGTTTTGGAATAAAAAGGGAGATGCTGCTTCACCCGATGTTCGACACTACATATGCAGATATGCTTGTGAAATATGGGCAAAATTTTCAAAATGATAAGAATTCTCTTCAGCTGTCACTGTTCGGAGACTTTGAGACGATTGAAACCAATCGACCTCCTTATCCTGATTTTGAACCATGGAGTAGAATCCGTCTGCTTGAAGAGGAGAAGAAACTTGTGCTGACATATATTAGCGCTCATCCTCTTGATGACTACTATATGGAACTTACTTATGGCTGTAATGCAAACTGCAGTAATGTAGAAGACAAGATGGTGCCTGGTGCTATGATCACTTTAGGTGGGATGGTGACTGATGCTACTACAAAGACTACAAAAAAAGGACAACCATATGGAAGGGCATCTGTCGAAGATTTCAATGGTAAGCATGAATTTGTCTTCTTCGGACGTGATTATGAGTCGATATTTCAGCGATTTAAGGTAGGTCAACCAGTTTTCATCAAAGCGCAAGCACAGGGTAAGGTATTTAATCCAGCAGAGCTGGAATTGAAAGTGACCGATGTCTCATCTCTCGATTCCATTAAGGGAAACATTGCCAATACATTGATGGTGTTTCTTGATAGAAATGTCGTAGATAGTGAACTATTTGATTATCTTGCTTCTCTTGAAGTGAAACCTGAAAGCAGAACAGGCGATCTATATTTGAATCTCTACGATAAGGAGCGTCAACAAAGTATAAAGATTCATAGTAGGAAAAGGATTCCTCTTGATAGGTCTGTGCTTAATAGTCTTGATACAATGTCCGTCAAATATAAGGTTACCACCGAACAAATCAATTGATGAATAAACCATAAATCGAGTTGAGTGTTTTAAAAGTAGAATTAAAACACTTAATTATAAATACTATGGACAAGAAGATCAATGAAGAAGTTAAAGATGCGACTAAAATATTAAATCAAGACGCACCATTTGCAGATGTAAATCCTGAAGCGGCAGACATGCCGGAGTCAGTGGTAAAAGATCTATAAAAATAAATAAAGGGATGAACTAAGACATTCATCCCTTTATTTATACCTTGTTTTTAGCCGTTTAAAGGATTGCTTGGATTTTAGCCTCAAGATCGGCAAGCTTTACGAGTCCAACTGAACGCTCTTTCACTTCTCCGTCTTTGAAGAAGAGAACTGTCGGGATATTGCGCACTCTGTTTTCGCTAGCAATCTCATCGTTGTCATCGATATTAAGCTTTCCTACGGTTACCTGCTCTCCATATTTTTGTGCGAGTTCCTCTACGATTGGTCCAAGCTTGATGCAGGGACCGCACCAAGTGGCCCAGAAATCAATTACGAGAGGCTTACCGCTCTCGATAGCCTCGCGGGCTGTCTGGTCGTTGAATTCCAACATAATCTTTTTACTTTTTAGTTATATTAAATGTGTAAACTGCAAATGTCTTAGCACCAATAGTTGTAGAATAGCTATTGCCGGTAGCATCGAAAGTGGCCGTCTGAGGGGTGATAAGTGAAGGGTTGTCAAGACTGTTTTCGGCAGTCTCCACATCAGAATGCAAAGTGACAACCTTTCCACCTGATAGTGAGGTCTTCTTCATCCCATCGAATGTGAGATTAAGTTCTTGTGACTGATCAGAAACATTAGCTACTTTGACAATATATGTGTTATTTTCTTTATCAACTACAGCACTTGCAAATAAGCCATTTTGGTCAGAATCTCCTGCTACCGTCTTACCGTTCATGGTCAGAGGAAGCACGAAGTCGCCTTTATTGGTACCGTAGAGTTGCTGTACGTAATAACTACATGTCGGGAAACTCTCAAGATTGTCAAACCATATCATATCAGGCCGCCATTGCCAGCCTTCAACATGGGCAAAAAGTGGCGCATAAGTGGCCATATGCACTACATCAGCATTTCGTTCAAGTCCGGTCATGAATGCCGCTTCAAGAAGAGCGGCGTTGAAGTGATTCCATTTCTTCCCTTTCCCATGACAGGCATACTCACCTGCAAACACTTTTGGACCTTTGCGATCATAGTTGTCGTAGCGACGACCTTGTTCGAGAAACCATGATTCAGGGCGATAGAAGTGCTCGTCTACAAGGTCTGCGTTAAGACGTCTCATCTCTGGCCAGAGATAATCAAAATCAGCACCTTCAGAGTTTGGACCTGATGATCCGATAATCTTGATTTCAGGATGCTGTTTGCGCATCACGCTAAGGAATTTCTCAAGCCGTTCAGGATATTCCGGACCCCATTGCTCGTTGCCGATACCCATATATTTTAGATTAAATGGTTCCGGATGTCCCATCTCAGCTCTAAGTTTACCCCATTCAGTATCTGTGGATCCATTAGCAAACTCAACAAGGTCGAGCGCATCGTCGATAAATTGCTGTAGTTCCTCCCCTTCAGCGTGAGCGTGTGGGTCATTGTTCTGATATTGACAGACGAGACCTACATTTAGGATCGGAAGTGGTTCGCTGCCGATTTCTTCGCTGAGAAGGAAATAATCATAGAAGCCAAGACCGTAGCTTTGGAAGTAGTCAGGGTAGAAGCGATTTGTGAAAGTATAATGCCAGCGATTTTCGTTTAGCGGACGGTTTTCTACCGGACCAACGGTGTTTTTCCATTGATAGCGAGTATCCATGTCAGTCCCTTCGACTATGCAACCACCGGGGAAACGAAATACTCCGGGCTTAAGGTCTGCAAGCTTCTGAGCAAGGTCTTTACGCATACCATTTTCGTGCCCTTTCCAAGTGTCGACGGGAAAAAGGGAGACGTGTTCAAGATCCACACCTGATTTGGGAGTTGTCAAGAAAATCCTAAGATGTGCTTTAGCATCAGTTTTTGATGGCTTAAGTACTACGGTGTATTTCTTCCATTCCTTGCCAGTGATTTCAATATCTTGCTTTGCGATTGCCTGACGGTCGTCCATAGTGTCGGGATCTGTGATTTCAACGCGGATTTTAGATTTTTCTCCGTCGACAGTACGAGCCCAAACCGAGAATCTGTATTCCTTATCTTTTTCTACTCCGATTCCAAAGAACCCTTCGTTTTCAATTCCTGTATGCTTATGTCCGTGGCCCGGATCTCCAAGACGGACATAGTGAGGATTTCTTTCAAAAGGCCCATCTTCCTTCACAATAACATTTCCAAATGTGTTCCATCCCATGAAAGTCTGGGGAAATTCGAAGGAGCGGTTTTTAATAAGCTCTGCATATAGGCCGCCATCGGCTCCAAAGTTAATATCTTCAAAAAATATGCCATACATTGTTGGTTGTATGGGAGCCCCAGGTTTATTTGTCTTTATGACAAAATCGTTGACTGCCGCACTGGAAGTGAGAGTCGCCATCAAGGCCAGTGTCGAAAGTAGATATTTACGATTATTCATGTCTGTCGGTTAAATATGAAAATTCAAATGCAAAGATAATCCATATTTCCGACATAACCAAATTTTATTTCGGAGCCTCGGAGTTTTGTTTGTTAGGGGTGTGAAATTGGTCGTGATGAATGATGCGTTGATTAGAGCTTCCTCTGAACTGAAGGTCTGTGTCACGTAAAGATTCTATGAAGGGGCCATCTACAATTGTATCGATGTAAGGAAGAGGAAGGGAAAGAGTCGGAGAAGCAATAATTTCTTCTATTGTAAATCCTGTATAAAGCCAAACATTATGCCCCGTTTCTTTAATTTTTCGAGCGAGAATCGCAATATCCGCAGCATTATAAAGAGGATCGCCTCCCGTCAGAGTCACATCGAAATCTTCTTCTTCTATTATCGACATAAGTTCTTGAAGCGACATTTCCTTGCCTCCATTGAAGTCCCATGATTGAGGGTTGTGACAACCTGGACACTGATGACGGCACCCGGCAAAATAGATGGCGGTCCGGAAACCCGGACCGTCAACTGTAGTTCCTTTGATTATATCAAGAATGCGATACACAATAATCAACTGTTTTATTTATGGACTACGCGGTCTTTTAGCTCGGCAAGTTTGCCTGAATTCCATCGGTCGGTTGTGCCTACGAGGTAGCCCGTTATTCTCTGTATGGTCTCGAATTTAGTTCCGCATTTCGGACATTCTTTCATATTCATGTCCGCGTTTTCATGCCCGCATTTCGGACAATGGTTGCGGTTATGATTCACGGACCCATATCCCATATTATACTTGTCGAGCATATCTACAATCTGCATAATGCATTCCTCATTATGCGTAGCGTCTCCGTCAATTTCCACGTAAAAAATGTGGCCTCCGCGAGTGAGTTCATGATATGGAGCCTCAATTTTTGCCTTATGTCGTGGAGAACAGTGGTAATATACAGGGACATGGTTAGAGTTTGTATAATAGTCTTTGTCTGTTACTCCCTCAATTATGCCAAAAGAAGCTCGGTCTCGTTTTGTAAATCTTCCACTTAATCCTTCAGCAGGAGTGGCAAGAATAGAGTAGTTGTGTCCGAATTTTTCAGAGAATTCATTGGCTTTTGATCTCATGTGTCCTACGATTCTTAGGCCAAGCATTTGAGATTCGCCAGATTCGCCATGATGTTTACCCGTCAAAGCGATCAGACACTCAGCAAGCCCAATAAAGCCGATGCCGAGGGTTCCCTGGTTGATAACACTTTCTATGGTGTCATTAGGTCCAAGTTTTTCTGCACCATTCCATAGAGTACCCATGACGAGGGGGAATTGTTTGGCAAGAGCGGTCTTTTGGAATTGGAATCTGTCGTCAAGCTGGCGTGCTGTGAGTTCAAGAACATCGTCAAGGCGTTCGAAGAAGCGTTCTACACGTTCTTTTTTATCTTTTATTCCCATGCATTCAATCGCCAGACGTACTATATTGATTGTCGTAAACGAAAGGTTACCTCGGCCGATAGAAGTCTTTTTGCCATATCGGTTTTCGAATACTCTTGTTCGGCAACCCATTGTCGCAACTTCATATTCAAAACGTCGTGGGTCGTCAGCTTTCCATAACTCATGTTGGTTGTATGTTGCATCGAGATTTAGGAAATTCGGGAAGAATCTTTTGGCTGCAACTTTGCAAGCGAGCCGATATAGATCGTAGTTTGGATCTTCCGGAAGATAGCTGACACCTCTTTTCTTTTTCCATATCTGAATTGGGAAAATAGCAGTGGATCCATGTCCAACACCTTCATATGTGCAATTAAGAATCTCTCTTATCACACATCGACCTTCGGCTGAGGTATCTGTACCGTAATTGATAGAGCTGAACACCACTTGATTCCCCCCACGCGAATGAATGGTATTCATATTGTGTATGAATGCCTCCATAGATTGATGCACTCGTGCTACCGTACGGTTTATGGCATGCTGAATGATTCGCTCGTCTCCTTCAAAATCAGCAAGGTCCTTTTTTAAGAAATCTTTAATTTCAGTATTATAAAAAGATGAAAGATCTCGACCTGTCAATGGCTCAATCATTTGTAGTTCCTCTATGAAAGCAGATCGAACAAAAGGAGCAAGATAGAAGTCAAAAGCTGGAATCGCTTGTCCTCCATGCATTTCATTTTGTGCTGTCTCAAGAGAAATGCAAGCAATGACTCCTGCGGTTTCAATTCTTTTGGGTGCGCGGCTCTCGGCATGACCTGATATAAAACCATTGTCAAGCAGATGATCTAATGGATGCTGAACGCAAGTGAGGCTTTTCGTAGGGTAATAGTCCTTGTCGTGAATATGGATATAATTATTTTTAATTGCTTGCTTTACTTCATCATTGAGCAAATAGTCATCAACGAAAGGTTTGGTGGTCTCTGAAGAAAACTTCATCATCATGCCTGCCGGAGTGTCTGCATTCATGTTAGCATTTTCACGAGTTACATCGTTGCTTTTTGCTTCGATGATTTCAAGAAAAATATCATGGGTCTTACCACGCCGAGCAATTGAACGCTTATCACGATATGCAATGTATCTTTTGGCTACATCTTTACGAGAAGACTTCATAAGCTCTATTTCCACACGGTCTTGGATGTCTTCTACCGACATCCTTTCTTTTCCTGTCATTCCAATGCGGTCTGCTATACGCTGAATCAGAGCTTCGTCTTCTCCCTGATTAGTAGCAAGCATGGCTTTTCTGATAGCGGCTTTAATTTTTTCCTCATTATAACCGACTATGCGTCCGTCTCTTTTTTCTACTATTTGAATCATCGAAAGTATATAGTTAGATTGTTTTCTATTTTGATTGCAAAGTTAAACAATATATTTAAATTGACAAAAAATATCCTCAAAAATTTCCAAAGAAAAATCTTTTTAGAAAACTTTTGAGGATATTATAAAACTTAAATTTTTGTCAATCAATAAATTGAGATATTGTTTTGGAAAACTTTTGTCTTTAACTGATTGATGTAGTGATTGTTTGTGGAAAATTATTTATCAATTATGAAGGAATCTATATCAAGCCATCCGCTATCATTGCTCTTCCATGGCCTAGTGCAGAATACACCGACTTTGGCACCAATCCAATGACCTTCACGCACATCCATGGGGCGTCCGAAATCTGTAAATTTCTTTCCGTCGAGGCTATATCTGAATGAGACTGTGCATTTATAGTCTGGTTTTGCCTTTGGATTCTTCTTGCCTGTCATTCTCACTACCGCTTGAAGCCATATCGGACCATTTGAATCAAGTCTGATAGCATCTGTTTCAACTTCCTCTTTTCCTTTATTGGCACCAACGCAATCTGTCTGAACAAGATAAGTTCCATCTTCACGGCTTTCAAGAGCAAGGGTAGCAAAATTATAACCCATCACTGCAATGCCTCCTTTTTCGCCAACCATAACTTTGCCATCTTTCACTCTAGGATGGAAAGAGACTTTCGCTGTGGCAGTAAAATTTTCATTGGGAAATTTCTGCATCAACACATTGGGCATATCATAGAGATTTTTAGCATCTGGAGTGTTATGGGAGAAAAGTCTTAGTAAAGAATTTTCTGCGTCGCAAAAATACCACAGAGGTTGAGGATTGCCATTCCACTGCCATTGATATCCAAGAGTGTTTGAATCGAACTCATCGCTATCCTGCGGAGTGGAAACAGCATATTTTTTCCCTACATTCGGTTTGCTGTATGTGCGGACAGGAATACCACGGCCATCGCCATCTTTATCAATGCCGATTACTGGCCAGCCATCCTCTTTCCATTCCATTGGTTCGAGATTGATTACACGTCCGTATGGTCCTTTGTCTTGAAAATGAATAAACCAATGTTCCTTGCCGTCGGGGGTATCAATCCATGCCCCTTGGTGAGGACCATTGATGTCAGTATCTCCCTGCTCCATCACATTGCGTTGTTCGTATGGACCCCATGGATTTTTACTGCGCATCACGACCTGCCAACCTGTAGCTACACCTCCAGCCGGAGAAAAGATATAATACCAAGGACCGCGTTTATACATCTTAGCTCCTTCTATGGTTTCGTTTTCTAAGTGTCCGTCGTAGATCACCCGGTCAACTCCAATAACTCCCGTAGCATCAGGAGTCATCTCAATCATGCCGAGAATGCTTTTTACCCCTGCACGGCTCCCGGCATATCCATGAGCAATATATGCCTTACCATCTTCATCCCAGAATGGGCAGGGATCAATTACTCCAACTTGAGGGTAAATAAGGCGCAGCGGACTCCACGGGCCTTTAGGATCTGTGGCATCTGCAACATATATGCCGCGATCGGGATCGCCATACATGACATAGTATTTACCGTTGTTATAACGTATGGAAGGAGCCCACACTCCATTGCCGTGGCTAACACCGTCGAAAGCTTCGTCTGGAAGTTTGTCGGCGACCGCACCGATTATTGTCCAGTTCACAAGGTCGTTGGAATGAAGAATCTGGAGAGCAGGAAGATTTGCGAAGCTTGATGAGGTCATGTAGTAGTCATTGCCAACACGCACTACATCCGGATCGGAATAATCAGCGTTGATAATCGGATTTTGATACTTTCCGTTGCCAAGATCGGAGACGTAAGCCTTCGAAACATCGGCATGAACTGGAATAGTCATGAGCAATCCGAGAGTTGCTAAAGATAAACAAGTGTTTCTTTTCATGATTGAATTATATGTTAGTTAATGTATTCTTTTCTGTCAGTCCCATCTTATGTCGAGATCGCGGATAAGCGTCGAAGAAGGCCCTGTAGATCCAGTGTGCTGAATGCAGAATCCTGTAAGATAGTTTTCTTTGACCGGAGCGCTGAGTTCGACTTTATCTACAACTTCATTGCAGCATTTACGGTCTTGTTGAGGAGCGTCGGAATAAGCAGAGGCGTGAAGGATGCCGTCGGTGACATCGACTGAAATGTGAGAGGGAGAGCGAAAGCAATTGCTGATCACCTCGTCGGAAATTACGGATGTCTTGCCGTCTTCATATTTTATGAGGGTGAATCTTACAGCTCGGTCATGGTCTGGTGTGCGCTCTATGCGAAGTGCATACCCGTTGAGATTTATTGGATCAAACTTCACGCAGATGTCCATATACTGAGTAGTGGCACTTCCGAAACCTTGGCCTCCGCTTTTCGCTGGTTCGGCTATTAAGGTTGCGGTCATATTGCTGCATACATCGCGAGCCGGAACATAACTCATTCGCGCCCCCTTCTCGCTTTGCACTAATCCCACACCAGTGGATGCGTCATAGCCCTTGCCATAGTACCATCCTGGTCCGGCAGAAGGTTGCCATTCCACATGAGATGTATCGTACGGTTTGAATACATCGAAGTTCCAGACTCCAGGTATTCCCGACCCATATGTCCATATTGGGACATCACTAAAATCTGTGGAAAGGTGAGATTCAGGAAACTCTTCGATCATATCATTATCTGTGATTGAAAAGACAGGTGAGACTTCTGGCATCCCACTATTAGAATCCTTGAATTTTGGAAACACAATAGCAGCTATTCCATATGCAAGATCAGACGCTTTTGGAGTGAAGTTTCTTCCTTTTGGTGCATCTGCTTCAGAGACTATTATGGCTTTGAAATCGTTTTTTTCATTATTAATACGACACCATGAAATTCCGCTCACATCTTCTCCTTTTCCTGAGAGAGTGTAATCTACACGTAGGTTTTTGGATTGCTCATCGAATTTAATGACTGGTTTTTTCTTGAATCTTGGTGCTTCTCTAAGTTTTGGTTCTATTGTAAAGCTATATCGGGCTGTCAGACCATCATCAGAAGAAATTGGAATCTCAACATTTTTCTCTGTAGGAAGATTGTTTTCTGCTACCCACGTGAATACCTTTTCATCTCCAGTAGGTTCTCCACCCCATAGAAGAGGAGTAAAGCGCAAAGTGATATTATCACCATCGAAAATGAATTTTGGAGCATTTGATGAGATTCTTAAAGCGACCGGAAGTCCCGTGAGCTTTGAGCCAGTATTGGATGCAATCATTGAAATTACTGAATTCATGTCTTTTGGATCCCAGCCGTCTATCCCATTGAGAAGATTTGGAAGATTATAGTATTTTTCTCCGTTATAGTCAACTACATACGCACTTCTAAGTTTAGAATTTTGAATTTGTGACCCAAGATAAAGTCTTTCAGAATCAATTATATAAGGTTCTCCATTAAGTGTAATGTTCTCTTGATGAGATATAATGTCAGAAGCGTCACGTGTCCATTTTATATCAATCGGATTTTCGCTATGGAATCGAGTGTCGATGACTGTCACTTTCCCGGGTACCTTTGTGAAGTACTGAACTCCCGTTCCGATGCAGTTGATATCACAATTAAGGAATACGGCTCCTGTTTCGGCGGTGGCATAGAAAGGCTTGCTACTAAAGAATGTGAATCGGCAATTCAGATATATGGCAGAGCCAGAGAGGGCGTCATCAGTGCATTCGAAATAGCAATTATCGTATAGACTACGTTGAGCTCCTACGAAAGGACAAAGGTTAAGTCTGCTGATGAAATTGCAATTTTCAGCATAAAGACGGTCTGTCTTGTCGCAAATGCCTATTTGTGCCTGTACTATGGCATCCTTGCGTTTTTTACGATCAAAGTTCTTATTTCTTGGATAAATTAGGTCAACATTACAATAATTGCCAAAAGTAATATTCTTAAGTTCAAGCGAATTTCCTGAAAATCGGAACATAGTGAAATTGCCAATTGCACCTTGAGTCTGACCACGATTTACTGCAAACACAACATCTTCAGGATTTTTACTAAGTCCAATTATTGACAAAGAATCGCAATGTAACCGCACGGCGAATGGCGTTCCCTCTTTATCCGTTCTAATTGATGTATCTTCAGGATCATCAACCCAATATACGGATGGAGCAACGAGTAGGATGGCTTTGCTGCCAATAGAATTGATTTTTTCAAATGCATCGAAGACATTCTCACAAGCATCAGGAATATTTAGTATTCCTTCACGGTCGAGAATGACCGTGTTTTCAGAAACGGGATATGTAATCCCTCCATAATTAACAGCTGTATTATGATTAACTGCAGACTGAGCTTCGAGGGAAAAATGGGGGGAGAAAAAGAAAGCTACAGCTAAGAAGTAGAGCAAATGGCGCATGAGGTAGATTTTAGTTTCACGATTGAGTTTCGTAACAAATTGTCAGATTATTATGCTCTTATTATACCATGTACCATACAGGACTATCAGTCAAAGAACTGAAAAGTAGTTGTGCTCCAGGTGCATATTTATTGAGTACTGCTTTTGCAAGGATACCTTGTCCTTCATCGATATTTGGACCCAACGTCACTTCTATATCTCTCAATTTATGAATCTTTATAGGCACATCAATAAAAGGAACCTTGTTGGGTACATTCAGACGAATAAGATTGATGAAATCATTGTGGGTGACTACAGGATCCGTTGATGTGTAGGGGACCGCATAAATGATAAATCTACTTTCATCTTGAAAAGCCCATTTATCCTTTCGCATTCTTCCAGCATATTTTCTCATCAAGTCTTCATCTATTTCAATAAATGAGCTGACTCTACCGATTCTTTGCTCATAGTCAAGGTATTCTTTCTCACTGACATAGTCAACTTTATGATAGCAAATATCATCAGAAAGAGGGCGATAGATACGTGTAGGATTAAAAGTCACAGACATGGCTCCTGAAGAATCTTTGGAGATCGACTTATGATGACGTTGGCGCGATGGAACGCTGAAAGCGATCGACTGTTTATCCCAATCTATGAAATCCTGATCTATGCCAATCCTGACGCCTTTACCTCCATCTGTATACATATGCCAGAGAGGGATTGATTCATTAGGATTTTCGGTCCAACAAGATACATATGTATATGGGCTCCAGTCAAGTTGATTCATTAGAAAAGTCTTCTCACAAGGATCTTCCATATGATCCAAGCGATTGAATCGAATTGTCTTGTGTTTTAGAATTAGTGCAAGATTCTCAATTGATGTATAATGATAGATCTTCATTTTCAATATTGTATAAAAAAAAACATGCTTCAAAATTAAGAAAAAAAAATGGATTGTGCAAAGGATTGAGCATAATAAGAGAAAAAGTAACATATATTGGCATCTGTACATATGAAAGATTAGATGCAACTTGCATAATTGAAAAAATAAATATAAATTTGCATAAAGTAATCGTAAATAAGTCTAAACAACTTCATAAACAGTCTGATATCTATGCAAACTCAATTAAACAGAGCATTCATTTATTTTATATGTTGCGTCTCGGCTATGGGAGGGCTCCTATTTGGTTATGACTGGGTAGTCATAGGAGGCGCGAAACCATTTTATGAAGCATATTTCGGAATTGGTGGACAGCCCACAATGCAAGGACTTGCTATGAGTATAGCAATAGCGGGATGTCTGGTAGGAGCGATGGTTGCAGGATTTTTTGCAGATTTATGGGGACGACGTCCTCTTTTGCTATTGGCAGCCATTGTTTTCCTTCTCTCTGCTTACATGACTGGAGCTGTAGATACATTTGTCCCATTTCTAATAGCACGCCTTATAGGAGGAATAGCCATAGGTGTGGCTTCTGGAATGTCTCCGATGTATATTGCTGAAGTTTCTCCGTCAGCTACTCGCGGACGAATGGTATCGATCAATCAGCTCACAATAGTACTTGGCATTCTTGCGGCGCAAATTGCAAACTGGCTGATAGCAGAACCTATGCCGGTAGGAATGGAGATTCCTCCGTTGGATTCATGGAATTGTCAGATGGGATGGCGATGGATGTTTTGGGCAGAAGCTTTCCCGGCAGCTGCATTCCTTTTGCTTGTACTGTTTATTCCAGAAAGTCCGCGCTGGTTGATTATAAAAGGAAAAGAAGAGAAAGCAAAAGGTGTATTTGCAAAAATTGGTGGCGAAGAGTACGCTAAATTAGAAATTGCTACAATAAAGCAGGCTGACGACTCTAAAGAAGATAATGGTTATAGGTTGGGAAGTCTTTTCAGAAAACCTTATCTTTCCCTTATTATTCTTGGAATAGTTATAGCTGTTTTCCAGCAATGGTGTGGCACCAATGTGATATTCAATTATGCACAAGAGATATTCGCGAATGCTGGATATGATTTGGGCGACATGCTCTTTAATATTGTTCTTACCGGTATTACTAATGTAGTATTTACCTTCGTGGCTCTATATGCTGTAGACAGAATAGGTCGCAAGTTACTGATGCTTATAGGCGCTGGCGGTCTTTTTGCAATATATCTTATCCTTGGATGTTGCTATTATTTCCATGTTGCAGGCTTTATGATGGTTATACTTGTAATGCTTGCAATAGCATGTTATGCAATGACGCTTGGACCAGTCACCTGGGTATTGCTTGCAGAGATATTCCCGAATAAAGTCAGAGGTGTCGCTATGGCAGTATGTACTTTTGCCCTTTGGACCGGATGCTTTACTCTAACTTATAGCTTTCCACTCCTCAATGCATCACTTGGGAGCTATGGCACATTCTGGCTCTATTCTGCTATCTGTCTCGCAGGACTCATATATTTTAGTAAGAGACTGACCGAAACAAAGGGTAAGACTCTTGAGGAAATAGAGAAAGAGATGGTGGATAATGATCAATGATCCTCCATCGTAGATTCGATTAGCTACTTAATATAAGATTTGACATAAAAAACTTGTAACATAAATAATATACGTAGGAAAATGGTAAAGGCTTGGAAGGAAAAAGTGGTAATCCCTACTTATGAAGTTGGAGAACCTGAAAAGAATCCAATATTCCTTGAAAACAGAGTCTATCAAGGATCATCCGGTGTTGTCTATCCATATAAAGTTATAGAATCCATTTCCAATGACAATACAGATCATGAATGGAATGCAGTTTTCCTTGAAAACGAGTACATAAAAGTTATGGTGCTTCCTGAGCTGGGGGGGCGCATACAGATGGCATACGACAAAATAAAACAACGGCATTTTGTATATTACAACCATGTTATAAAACCTGCTCTTGTAGGTCTTGCTGGTCCGTGGATTTCAGGAGGAATAGAATTTAATTGGCCTCAGCATCATCGTCCTTCTACCTATATGCCTGTCGACTGCACAATAGAAGAGAATTCCGACGGGTCGGTGACAGTGTGGGTTGGAGAGACTGAACGTATGTTCCATCAGAAAGGAATGGCAGGTTTTACTCTTAGGCCTGGTTGTGCCTTCCTTGAGATAAAAGGAGTACTGTATAATCCTACAGATCTTCCTCAGACTTTCTTATGGTGGGCAAATCCTGCTGTGTCTGTCAACGAACATTACAGATCTGTATTTCCTCCTGACATCAATGCTGTTTTCGACCATGGAAAGCGGGCGGTCTCCTCATTTCCAATTGCTACCGGCACATACTATAAGATGGATTATTCTGCCGGAGTTGATATAGCAAACTACAAAAACATATTTGTGCCAACCAGTTATATGGGTGTCAACTCCAAATATGATTTTGAAGGAGGATATGAATTTGATACTGAAGCTGGAATGCTCCATGTGGCAAGCCATCATGTAAGTCCTGGCAAAAAACAGTGGACTTGGGGCAATGGCGACTTTGGTCGAGCCTGGGATCGTAACCTGACAGATGAAGATGGTCCCTACATTGAACTTATGGCAGGTGTCTATACTGAAAACCAACCTGACTTTTCTTGGCTTATGCCATTTGAAGAAAAGGAATTTACTCAATATTTCCTTCCTTATAGAGAACTCGGAATGGTAAAAAACGCCACGCGAGACCTTCTGATGAATATCGATCCGACAGATGATGGAATGAGTGTCGTATTGAAACTATTTGCTACAAAAAAAGATACTTATAAGATTGTCGTGAGAGGAGACAATGGAAATCTTCTTTTTGAAGAATCCATAGAACTTTCGCCAGAAAACGTATATACACAAAATATCCCGTTGAATGGACTAAACTTTGATGAAATATGTCTGAAAGTTACTTGGGGAGTCTCTGAAAGGCTTGAGTGGCATGCAGAATCAGATGAGATACGTCCTATTCCGGATGCCGCAGAGGCAGCATTGCCTCCTAAAGATATCAAGACTAACGAACAGCTTTACCTTACTGGTCTACATTTGGAGCAATATCGACATGCCACATTCTCTCCGGTGGATTATTATGAGGAAGCATTAAGGCGAGATCCTGATGACTACCGATGTAATAATGCACTTGGTCTGTGGTACCTTAGGAAAGGAAGATTTAATTTAGCAGAGGCCTATCTATCCAAAGCTGTAAAAGTTATAACTCGCAGGAACCCCAATCCATATGACGGGGAACCACTTTTTAACCTTGGAGTAGCTCTAAAATATCAGGGTAAATACGATGAGGCATATTCAAAATTCTATAAATCAACTTGGAATGCAGCATGGCAAGATGCCGGGTATCTTGAATGTGCGCGTATTTCAGCCATGCAAAGAAGAATAGAAGATGCTCTTGACGAAACGCGTAAGTGTCTGAATCGTAATTGGCACAATCATGGAGCAAGGTCGTTGAGAGCCCTTTTGCTTTTAGAGACTGGAAAAAAAGATGAGGCTCTTGCACTATGTAATGATTCTCTTGATATAGATCCATTCAATTACGCATGTCTGTTTGTTAAGATCCTCGTATCGAATTCTGAAAAAGATAAAGATCGCCTTATCTCGCTTCTTCGTGATGATCCACATAATTATGAAGAACTTGCAATAGGTTTTATTGAATCCGGTCATTATGGGTTTGCTGCTAAAGTTCTTGATATGGGAGCGGAGAGGGGAGTAAGCTCTCTTATAAGCCTATATTATAAGGCGGCAGCTTTTTGGTACGGTAAACATATTTCCGAAGCTGATGAGATTTGGAAAAAGGCAGCCGAAATTGATCCTGCCGGATGTTTCCCCAATTCATTGCATGCCATTGTTGCACTTATGCTTGCGCTTAAGAATAATCCTGAAGATGCAAATGCTTATTATCTACTTGGGAATATTTACTATGACAAGAGGCAGTATGATGAAGCCCAAAGGAATTGGGAGAGGGCTCTTGCTCTGAATCCCCAATATCCTACAATCTGGAGAAACTTAGCATTGTGTTATTTTAATAAGCGTCAGGATAAGGCTAAAGCAAAAGAATATATGGAGAAAGCTTTTTCCCTCAACCCGACAGATGGCAGAGTGCTGATGGAACTTGACCAGCTTTACAGAACTCTGGGTTATCCTCATTCAGATAGGTTGCATCTTTTGGAAGAGCATCTTAATCTGACAAATAAGCGTGATGACCTCGTACTTGAAAGGATAACATTGCTCAATCAATTAGGGCGTTATTTAGAAGCTAAGAATCTTCTTGACAGCCATATATTCCATCCGTGGGAAGGTGGAGAAGGAAAAGTGTCCGGTCAATACCAGATCTCCCGTCTTGAACTTGCTAAGATCGCTATTTCCGAAAAGAGATACAGCGATGCCATTTCTCTGCTTGAAGAATGCCTTGTATATCCGGAGAATTTAGGTGAAGGTAAACTTTATGGCTCGCAAGAGAACGATTTCTATTATCTTCTCGGCATTTGCTATAAAGAACTTGGAGATATAAAGAAGGCAGAAGAATGTTTTTTGAAGGCTACCTTAGGACCAATCGAACCTGCGGCTGCAATGTATTATAACGATGCTAAACCTGATAAGATATTCTATGCCGGATTAGCATTCCGGGCTCTCGGAGATGAGAATAAAGCTCGATCTTATTTCAACCGACTTGTAAATTATGGTCAGCAGCATTATCATGATGAAGTCAAGATGGATTATTTTGCAGTCTCCTTGCCAGATCTGATGATATGGGACGGCAATCTTGACGAAGCAAATCGAAAGCACTGTCTATATATGCTTGCCCTTGGAGAATATGGTTTGGGTAATTTCAAACGATCTGAAAAGTATCACAAAGAATTGATTGATATGGATATCAATCATCAAGGTGCAATGTCATTAATATCATTAATAAAGATTATCGGTAAGAATGAATACAAAGATTAATAGACATGAACGTGTTGATGTGGCAGACGTGTTGCGCGGTTTTGCTGTGATGGCAATTATCCTGCTTCATTCAATAGAGCATTTTAATTTCTATTCTTTTCCGGACACATCGTGGCAACCAGTCTGGCTGAATTTCTTAGATAAGGCAATATGGGATGGTCTATTCTTTGCCTTCGGAAGCAAGGCATATGGAATATTTGCCTTATTGTTTGGTTTTAGTTTCTTCATTCAAGATGATAATCAAAGAATGAGAGGTAAAGATTTCAGGTTGAGATTTTGTTGGCGACTGTTGCTTCTTTTTATTATCGGACAGTTTGATGCAATATTTTTTACCGGTGAAATACTTGTGATGTACTCACTCGTTGGTTTTATTCTTGTATTGACATGCAGGATGCCAACGAAATGGCTTATATTATTAGGAGGCTTTTTTATATTACAGCCAATATGCATATATCAGATGATCCGAGCTGGACTTGATCCGGGTTATGAGATAATGAAGATAGAGTCAGGTCCATTTTGGGGTGCTACATATGCTGCTCAGAATGGTGGAACGTTTTGGGAGACTGTCAAGGTCAACTTATGGGAAGGTCAGTTGGCAAGTCTTGCATGGGCATGGGAGCACGGACGATTGTTGCAGACCGCCGGACTATTCATTTTCGGTATGCTTATCGGAAGATCAGGATGGTTGAAAAAAGAATATCTTTCAAAATGGGGTAGAGTTTTGGCTATTGCGATTCTTGCTTATTTCCCTTTAAGTGGAATATATAATATGATTGGGAATTATGTATCGAATCCAAATTTTCTGACTCCATTCAATATCCTTGTTAGTTCATTGACTAATCTATGCTTAATGATTATGCTTATTGCTGGTGTGCTGTTTGCTTATTATCGCACTCAGCGACTAAGCGATACATTATCATTATTGATTCCGTATGGAAGGATGAGCATGACAAATTATGTGACTCAAGGCATCATCGGATCAGCCTTGTATTATAATTGGGGATTTCATCTCCAGATGGGAATCACTGGCAGCGTTCTTATCGGAATCGGAATATTCATCGTGCAGTGGATGGCATGTCGATGGTGGATGAAGGCTCGCTCACATGGTCCGTTGGAATACATCTGGAAGAAGGCGACATGGGCAATTTGATATAAAACCTAAAACTATATATATGAATAATTTTGTATTTTTTCCTGCTACAAAGTATGTTTTTGGCAGGGGAGTGGAAAATAAAGTTGCAGAGCAGCTGGAGGCTTTCGGAATGAAGAAGCCACTGATCGTATATGGAAAGGGATCGGTAGTGAGATCAGGTCTTCTTGACCGTGTGAATAAGAGTCTCGAAACGGCTGGAATTACTTATGCTGAATTGGGTGGCGTTCAGCCAAATCCTGTTGATACAAAAGTGTATGAAGGGATTGAAATAGCTAAAAAAGAAGGTATTGATTCGGTGCTCGCGGTGGGTGGAGGAAGTTCGATCGACACTGCCAAAGCGATAGCCGCAGCTATGGTTTATGACGGTGACTTTTGGGACTTCTACTGTGGCAAAGCAAAAGTAAAGAAGGCGCTTCCTGTGGGGGTGGTTCTGACTATTCCGGCAGCAGGAAGCGAAGGATCAGGCAACACAGTGATCACAAAGCTTGATGGGCTGCATAAATTGGGAATGGGAAGCGATGTGTTGCGTCCGAAATTCGCATTGATGAATCCGGAGCTTACATTTACTCTTCCTCCTTATCAGACAGCAGCAGGCATCACAGACATGATGGCTCATATCATGGAACGCTATTTCTCCAACACTCCAAATGTAGAGATAACAGACAGAGTGGCGGAGGGAGTGCTGAAGGCAATTATTACAGAGGCGCCAAAAGTGATAGCCAATCCTGAGGATTATGATGCACGTGCCAATATCATGTGGAGTGGGACACTTGCGCATAATGGAGTATGTAGTGGAGGAAGAGAGGAAGACTGGGCTACACATGGCTTGGAACATGAACTCAGCGCTGTCTATGACGTGACTCATGGAGCAGGCTTGGCTGTAATGTTTCCTGCATGGATGACATATGCAATGGAAGAGAATCCAGGGAAGATTGCTCAGTTTGCACGTCGGGTATTTGACGTAGAAGAAACTGATGACAAGAAGGCAGCTAAGCTTGGGATTGAGGCACTCAAAAAGTTTCTAAAGTCAATTGGAATGCCAACAAGCATGAAGGAGCTTGGTGTTGACAATCCGGATGTGAAGCTGCTTGCAGAAAAAGTAACAGAGAATAAGGGGGAGGTCTTTGGGAATTATATTAAGATAGACAAGGGAGTGGCTGAGAAGATATACACTCTTGCCGCAGAATGAACTTGATATTTCAAAGACACGCGTGAGCTGCGTCACTGAATAAATAATAAACGGTGTTCAATTGGTGGATACCGTTTTTTATTTTTTCCAGAATGCCGGTGTGAAGAGGAGTAAGATAGTGTAAAGTTCAAGACGTCCAGTAAGCATAATGAAGCTGAGTATCCATTTGGCAGCATCAGGGATTACAGCAAAGCAACTTTGTCCGCCATGAACATCTGTGCTCATTCCTGCATTTGAGATAGCTGAGAGGGAATAGAAAAAGCTTTCATCAAATGCAACTCCAAGAACTGTAAGGAGAAAACCTCCTATAAATATCACAAGGAAGTAGAGTGCAAGGAATGCCAATACTTTCATTACTATCACGTAGGAAGTACCTTTTCCATTGACTGTCACAGTCCTGACGGCAGAGGGATACATCGTACGATACATCTCATTATTAAGGAATTTGAAGAAAATGATAAATCTATCGATTTTTGCTCCACCAGAAGTGCTTCCTGCACATCCGCCAATAGCCATGAAAATCAACATTATGATATAAGGCACAGCACCCCAATGAGAAAAATGAGGCACCACTAATCCTGTAGATGTCAGTATCGATACGCTTTGAAAAAGAGGAATAATTGTCACTTCTTGCCAACTGTGAACATGGCTTTTGCCGATAATGGAGATTGTAAAGACAATATATCCGAACAATAATGTCAGGCAAAACAACTTGAAGGCATCGTTTTTCACCATTTTTTTCCAGTCTCCATATACTGCAGCAAATATAAGATTGAAATTGACACCACCTATAAACATGAATATAGTCAGAATAATGATGATGTAAGGACTGTTCCAATCGCGTACGCTCATATCGCTGGTTGAGAAGCCACCTGTTGACATAGTGGATAGTCCATGACAGATTGCCTCAAACAGATTCATTCGTGAAAGCCATAGTAGAAGAATGCAGGCAAGGGTGAGGCAAATATAGATTCCCCAAAGAGTCTTTGCAGTGTTGCTGACACGTGGACGGAGCTTGTCGTGAGTAATTCCAGTAACTTCTTCGTTAAACATCAACATTCCCCCTTTATTATTGAGCATCGGCACCACTGCAAGGGTAAAGAGAATGATACCCAATCCTCCAATCCACTGCAGAAGGCAACGCCATAGAAGAAGGGAATGAGGCACATTTTCAAGTGAACTCAATACTGAGGCTCCAGTAGTGGTGAATCCGCTCATGGTTTCAAAAAATGCGTCAGTGACACTGTCGTGGGTTCCGCAAAGAAGAAATGGAATCATGCCAAAAAGAGAAAGAATCACCCAAATTAATGATGTGAGAAGAATAGCCTCTCTCTTTCCCATTTCCTTGCTCTTAGGTTTTAAGCTCATTAATCCGGTAGCACTCAGGAGAGTGATGACGATGGAAATAAGAATAGGCTTGATTTCAGAATCTCCGTATATTATCGCGGTGACAAGAGGAAATATCATGAAGCCAGCAAGCACCATGAGCAGCCAACCAATAGTACGCAGCAGCATACGAAGGTTTATATAGGCATTATGTTTGAATTTCAATTGAACCACTTTTCAATCTTTGATATAGTACCAGTAAGGCAGAAGACCACAACCTTGTCTCCTGCATAGATTTGCGTCATACCACCGATGAGTTCAGCCTTGCCATCTGTTCTAATTAAAGCAGCAAGGGTCATTCCCCAAGGAAGTTTAAGGTCTTTGACAGGAGCTTTCGTGATCTTTGCTTTTTCCTTGACCTCAAGTTCACAAACCTCAGCATCGGCGAGAGCGAGGAATTTAGAGTTGGATTCGTCAGAATCAAGCAAAATTTGAAAAATACTTGACGAAGCCATTAATTTTTTATTTATAGAAGTTCCGATGTTAAGACTTTCCGCAACGCTGTAGAACTGAAGATTCTCTACATCGGCAATTGTTTTGGGAACTCCGAAATCTTTAGCGGTAAGACATGACAAAATATTGGTCTCAGACTTTGATGTCAGAGCCATGAATGCGTCGTATTGATAGATGTTGTTTTCACGAAGCACTTCCACATCTCGACCATCGCCGTTGATGACTTCAATCTCCGGGATTTCGGTAGCGAGATATTCACAACGCTCGCGATCAATATCAATCAGTCGGATCTGATACTTATCGTTATACTCATAGCAAAACCGCAAGGCAATCTGACTGCCACCCATTATCATCACTTTCTTTATGATACGGGTCTTTTTCCCACATAATTCGCGAACCTCCTCTACATATTCAGGAGTTGTGATGAAATATACTATATCATCCTTCTCTATCGAATCATTACCACCAGGAATTACTGTCTCTGCATTGCGTTTGATGGCTGCCACATGGAAGTGATGGGCGGAAACCGGCAATTCCCTGAGTTTTAGACCGCAAAGCTTTGAGTTGTCGCGAATCTTCACACCTATCATTATAAGCTGTCCTTCACCCATCTCTCCCCAATATCGAGCCCAATTATGTGAAAGCGCAAGATTGATAGCTTGAGCAGCAAGATATTCAGGGTAGATCAGAGTGTCGATACCGAGTTCTTTCAGAATCATTTTGTTTTCTTTCTTCATGAACTCGTAGTTGTCGATTCTTGCCACTGTCTTTCTGACTCCAAGTTTTTTTGCAATGGAGCAAGACGTTATGTTGCGGGTCTCAAAAGGTGTGACAGCAATATAAAGGTCGGCGTTATGGATTCCAGCGCGTCTCATGGTTGAGAAAGAAGACGTAGAACCACACAACGTCATCAGATTATAGTGTGAATCAAGAGAATCAAGCTTCTGCTGATCGCTATCGATGAGAATAATGTCTTGATTCTCATTGCTAAGCATCTTGGCAAGGTGGGTACCCACCTCGCCGGCACCGGCTATGATGATTTTCATATTTAATAGAATTAAGAATTCAATCCTGCAGCCTTAGCCACAGTAGTCTCAATACCTTCAGCATCATAAGCGCAGTCATGTCTTAATTGCGCTACTGTGCCATGCGCCACCCATGAATCCGGAGCTCCAAGTGTAATGATTTTAACATCGAAATTGTTGTCACGACACCATTCCGTGACCGCAGATCCGAACCCTCCTGTTGTCACACCATCTTCTACCGTTATTATGGTATTATGAATAGAAGCAATGCGAGTCAAGAGGTCGGAGTCAAGAGGCTTGACCCATATCATATCATAAAGATCTGCATAAATTCCTTTTGACTTCAACGATTCGACGGCTTTCTTTGCTTCATGCAGAATTGGCCCAATGGTTAGGATGGCGATATCTGAATCAGGAAATTCTAATATTGGTCTCCCTTTTCCGATTTCGATTATTTTCATCTCAGTCTTCCAGTCTTTTGTCGTTGCCTTTCCGCGAGGATATCTGATAGCCATTGGTCCATCAGAATGAAGAGAGGTAAACATAAGATTTCTTAGGGTTTCTTCATCTGCTGGCGATCCCACCTTCATGTTGGGAATACAACGCAGATATGCAAGGTCAAGAAGTCCATGATGTGTAACGCCATCTTCCCCGACAATTCCAGCCCTGTCGATGCAAAATGTTACAGGCAACCCTTGTATGCATACATCATTGACAATATTGTCATATGCTCTTTGCAAGAAAGTCGAATATATAGCAGTAAAAGGTCGCTTCCCTCCCGTCGCAAGACCGGCTGAAAAAGTCACGGCATGTCCTTCAGAAATTCCAACATCAAATGTTCGGAGAGGATATTCGGCAAGCATTCTTGAAATGGAAGTGCCACTTGGCATTGCTGCAGTAACTCCCATCACGCGATCATCTTGGGCTGCAAGCTCTACGAGAGTCCTTCCGAAAACTTCTTGCCAAGGAAGCGGAGCATCTTTGCTGTCAGCACAAATTTTTTCCCCTGTCTCAGGATCAAACAGACCAGGAGCATGCCACTTAGCCGGATTCTCTTCAGCCGGCTTGTATCCTTTGCCCTTCACTGTATGTAAATGAAGAAGGCGAGGGGTTTCCATATCTTTTATATCATTAAGAATCTTAACGATCTTGATCACATCGTGACCATCAAAAGGACCGAAATATCTGATGTTAAGACCCTCAAAAATATTCTGTTTGCCACTTACGAGACTTTTGACTGAGTTTGCAAATCGTTGAATCCTTCCTTTCCCTTCTTCGGTGACGACCCCCTTTCTTCGAAAAGCATTATATAGCTTAGATCTCCATTTGTTATATCCCGCAGAAGTGGAAAGTTCAGAGAGATAAGAGTGCAGTCCACCCACGTTGGCATCAATGCTCATCTCATTGTCATTAAGGATAATGAGAAGATTATTAGGATTGTTTGCAACATTATTCAGACCTTCAAAAGCGAGTCCGCCACTTATTGATGCGTCTCCAATGACGGCCACAGTCTTGCTTTTTTCTTTGCCGGGAGTATTTCGATCGGCTATAGCTCGCCCTAACGCTGCAGATATAGAGTTGGATGCGTGTCCTGTGATAAAAGTGTCAAAATCAGATTCAAGAGGGGATGGAAAGCCACTTATACCACCTTTTTTCCTCTGATTTGCAAAAGCCTCTTTCCTTCCTGTCAGGATCTTATGGGCATAAGCCTGATGACCGACATCCCAGAAAAGATGATCATTTGGAGTGTCGTAGACATAGTGAAGTGCCACGATGATATCTACCGCCCCCATGCTTGAAGCGAAATGTCCCGGATTGACTGAGAGATGGTCGATAAGATAACGCCTGATATCGGCGCACAGCTCCGGTAGCTGGTCAAGGCGCAGAGCACGCACATCAGCCGGCGACGATATTTTATCCAGCAATCCATATCCGGTAGAGGATGGGGTGTGGATGGGAGATTGTGCAGATTCCTGTTTCATGTCACACTATTTCTTTTCGGCCCCGAAATATTTTTTATAAAGGGGCACAAAGATTATGATGCCGCTCATAGCCGCTATCAGGATATTTTTCAAGTTAAATCCTCCAGCGGAAGTGAGTAGCCCCACACATAGCCATACCCATAAAAGAGCGAGCACGGCGACTCCTGCTATTCTTGTAGGTTTCATTTCAACTGCGAAGTTAACAATTTTTTTTTATATAATACGGATTTTTTTTACTAATTTTGCATTCCTATTATGATAATATCGATTATTCTCAATAAACATACCATAAATACCAAATTCAGCATACTCATTCAATGAAGCAATATCATAATTATTCGCCGGAGATTTCGACAGCCGAGGAAACTGCCGAGCCTGTAGTCGTGCCAGAACCGACCCACAACGAATCCGCACAAGGCAGACGCAGACGGAACTCAAGACATAAAAATGAAAATGTTGCAAATATAGGTTCAGTCGATGTAAGTCAAAAATCTGACTTGGATGCATCAGCTGCATCTACGCAAAAAACATCTGATTCTTTTTTGTCTTTGATAAAAGAATGGAAAAATTCAGTTGTCACTCGTTCTGTATTAGGCATAATCTTAGGAGGATTAGGCTTCTGGTTTGCTGTGGCATTTGCATCATATCTCAGTTCTTGTATTGCTGACCAGAGTATGGTAGGCTCAGAGTTGTCTGGTCCTGAAATTGCAGTGTCTAATGATGCAGGAGAAGGAGGGGCAAGACTCACCGAGCTTCTAATCAATCAAGGTTTTGGGGTGGGAGCGATTGTAATTGTGGTTTGGTTGATTTGTATGTCTTTGAAACTTTTAATAGGATATCCAAAGTTTCGGACTCTTGACTTTACAATCAAGTCCCTTATAGCTTTTATCACACTCAGTGTCGTCATCGGCATGGTTTCGATTGGTCTTGATACTGATATAAATTGGGGTGGTTTTCATGGAAGATATATTAATGAAATAATCTATGCATATATAGGCTGGAGCGGTGCTATAATTATTTCAGTTGTGCTCATATCAATTTTCGTGGTGATATGTCTGCGTGATGCTATCAAATGGATTCTTGAGAAGAAGAGACGTTATGACGAACGCAGACGTCAGCAGCGCGAAGCCGAAGAAGCTGAATTGAAAAAGCAAGAAGAATTGAAAGAGCGAGATCGACAATCAGATTTGGCACAGTCTCTTTATGCTGAAAATGAAGAGATTGAAGAAGAAAAACAAGATATTGTGCCCCACGAAAATGTTGAGTTCAATCCGGATGCTGATACTATCTTTGATATGCCTGATTTGGAAGATGATGAAGAGCCTGTCTCTCGTTTTGATTCAGTCTCGGATGATCCCAATTCTTTAGCTATCACAGAGGATCAAATCGACGATGCTGCCTACAATGTTGAGGCTAACGAAAAGAATGTGGATTCAAACATCACTCCCGTAGAGGATGTCAAAGACACTCCGATAGAAGATGAAGAAAAAATTGTGACGTCGGGTTATGAAATTGATAGAGAAGTCGGAGATGTTAATGAAGCCATTGAGGAAGCAAAACCTGAAGATCAGATGTCGGTATCGTCGGATAATGAGATTGACAGAGAAGCCGGAAGTGGTAATGAAGCCATTAAGGAAGCAAAGCCTGAAGATGTAATGTCGACGAGGTTGGATGATGATATTGATAAAGAAGCCGGAACTGAGGATGAAGCTTCTGAGGAATCAAAGTCTGAAGATGTGATGACCGTAAATGTGAATCAAATTGAGAAATCTTCTCAACCCACAGGCAAACCCTATGATGAGAATTTTTTCACGCATGAATATCAATTCCCTCCATCTGAATATTTGCTCCCCGGAGCTGAAAAGATATCTGTAGATGCAGATGAGTTGCTTGAGAATAAAGAAAAGATCAGGCAGACATTGCTCGATTTTGGAATTCCTATCACGAGCATAGAGGCTACCGTTGGCCCAACAGTGACTTTGTATGAAATTCGTCCCGACACAGGTGTGAAGATAGCCAAAATACGCAACCTCGTTGATGACCTTGCCCTCTCCCTTGCAGCAAACGGAGTGAGAATTATTGCTCCAATCCCTGGAAAGGGCACTGTAGGTATTGAGGTCGCTAATAAGGAAGCTCAGACTGTCTCAATGCGCACTATTATTCAGTCTAAGGTTTACCAAAATTCAAAGTATAAACTTCCGGTTGCGCTTGGATCGACTATCTCAAATGAAGTCTATATTGCTGACCTTGCGAAGATGCCTCACCTGCTTGTGGCTGGTGCTACGGGTCAGGGAAAGTCTGTGGGCTTGAATGCAATAGTTACCTCTCTTCTATATTCCAAGAGACCGGAAGAGCTTAAGTTTGTTATGGTCGACCCCAAACGAGTGGAATTCTCATTGTATTCAAAGATAGAGAAATACTATCTCGCTAAAATTCCGGATAGTCCACAGCCTATCATCACAAATATGGAGAATGTTGTGGCAACTCTTAGTTCTCTTTGTGTAGAAATGGATGAAAGATATATGCTTCTTGAAAAGGCATTCGTCCGTCAAGTGACGGAATATAACGAGAAATTCAAAGCTAAGAAACTCGATCCCAGGGAAGGACACCGCTATATGCCATATATTGTGGTGATCATAGATGAGTTTGCTGATTTGATCATGACTGCAGGTAAGGAGGTAGAGCTTCCTATTGCTCGTTTGGCTCAGCTGGCTCGAGCAGTGGGAATACATGTCATAATAGCTACCCAACGTCCTTCTACTAATGTCATTACGGGTATGATCAAAGCTAACTTCCCTGTTAGAATTGCATTTAAGGTTAGCTCCGGAGTTGATTCGAAGACAATTCTTGACTCCACTGGCGCTCAGCAATTGATAGGCAGAGGCGACATGCTTATAAGCAACAACGGAGAAATGACTCGTGTTCAGTGTGCTTTTGTTGATACTCCTGAGGTCGAGAAAGTCTGCGATTACATTGCTCGGCAACCATATCCACAAGGAGCTTATATGCTTCCGGAGCCTCAAATGGGTGGCGATGGAGATTCGCAAGAAATTGACACCGCAAGCATTGGGAAACTTGATCCACTCTTTGCCGAAGTCGGTCGCCAAGTTATTATGAGTGGCACAGCTTCGACATCAGCTATCCAACGTCGTTATGAAATCGGATATAACAGAGCTGGAAGAATAATGGATCAGCTTGAAGCGTATGGAGTGGTCGGACCTGCTACGGGTGGTAAGCCAAGAAGCGTTCTGATGGAAGCTATGGCATTTGAAGATCTATTGGCTACTCTGGGATTGGCTTAACTAAAAAACTATATAATAAGGAGATGAGAAAAATTTTAAGATATATTGTTAGCATGATGGTGGTTTTGGGGTTGGCATCTTCTTTGTCAGCAGCTGAGACAGCAGATGGCATGCTTAAGAAAGCAGCTTCCGCCATCAATGGGTCGAATGGTCTGACAGCTTCCTTTACTCTCGATTATGGCCAGCAAAAAATCAGCGGGACACTGAAAGCATCCGGAAGGAAGTTTGCTATTCAGACATCTACATCATCAACTTGGTTTGACGGAAAAAATATGTGGACCTATAATGTGAAAAATTCAGAGACGACCCTTATGACTCCTTCTCCTCAAGAAGTGGCGGAAGCTAATCCTCTGACTTTGGTCAATTCATATTCATCCAGTTTCATGGCATCTTTTGCGAAAGGCCAGACAAAAGGTAGTAAGACAATTATATTGACTCCAAAATCTAAACAGTCAGGATATAAAAGTGTGCATATCACTATCCCTGATGGATCAGTATATCCATCAAAACTTGTGATAGTTCCGACATCCGGCCAGAAAGTGACCGTTTCAATTTCACAAGTGAAAAGCGGTCAAAAGCTTCCTGATGCTACCTTCGTGTATCCAAAGACTAAATATCCTAAAGTGGAGATTGTTGACTTAAGATAAGATAATTTAGAAAAATTTACTGCTAAAACTGAAATATTATCGTTTCTAATTGTTATAAGTTAAGATAACTAATAATATTGAATCATAACTTCTGCCTGATGAAAAATCAGACATTAGGAAATTAAAGAAAGTATATTATGTCCACTGCAAAAGTACTTGTTATAGGATCCGGACCCGCCGGATATACAGCTGGAATTTATGCCGGCAGAGCTAATCTCGCTCCAATTATATATGAAGGTAATCAACCGGGAGGTCAGCTTACACAAACTACAGAAGTTGAAAACTTTCCAGGATATCCTGATGGAATAGGAGGAATGGAAATGATGGATCAGCTTCGGAAGCAAGCAGAACGCTTTGGGGCCGAAGTGCGTCCACGCAATATTGAGAGCATCGACCTTTCAAAGCGCCCTTTTGTCGCCATCGACGATCATGGTGAAGAAGTTACAGCCAACACTGTAATCATCAGCACTGGAGCAAGTGCTAAATATCTTGGAATTCCAGACGAAATAAAATATCAAGGTTTGGGAGTGAGCGCATGCGCTGTGTGCGACGGATTCTTCTATCGCAAAAAGGATGTGGCAGTCGTTGGTGGTGGAGATACTGCATGTGAGGAAGCACTTTATCTTTCATCTCTCTGCAATAAGGTGTATCTGATAGTTCGCAAGCCTTTCTTGAGAGCGAGCGATGTCATGCGCAAAAGAGTTATTAATACTCCTAATATTGAGATTCTTTTTGAATGCAATGTGACCGGTCTTTTTGGTGATGAAGTGGTAGAGGGAGCACATGTCGTTCGTGCCGTAGGTACCGAACAGGAAGATCACTTCGATATAAAGATCGATGGATTTTTCCTTGGAATTGGTCATAATCCTAACACCGGATTCCTCCAAGGGCAGCTCGAATTGGATGCACAGGGATATATTAAAGTGAAAGGAGACACTACTGAGACAAGTGTCGAAGGTGTATTTGCCGCTGGTGATGTCGCCGACCCGCGCTATAGGCAAGCAATAGTGGCTGCAGGAAGCGGTGCTAAAGCAGCCCTGGATGCCGAACATTTCTTGACAGAACATTCAGAAATATAAATATATAGCTAATAATTGTTCCTGAAATGGAGTCAGAAAATAGATCATGCCCTTGCGGAAAGCAGCGCTTGCTTGATGAGCGCTATCTGCGCATGGCTCAAATATGGAGTGAAAACTCATATTGTCAGCGTCGAAAAGTCGGAGCCCTGATAGTGAGAGACAATATGATCATCTCGGACGGATTCAATGGTACGCCATCAGGATTCCCGAATATTTGTGAGGAAAACAACGTGACTTTTCCTTATGTGCTTCATGCTGAAGCTAATGCAATCACAAAAGTGGCACGAAGCAATAATTCCAGTGATGGGGCTACTTTATATGTGACTGCATCTCCATGTATGGAATGCAGTAAATTGATCATTCAATCGGGCATTAAAAGGGTTGTCTTCTCTGACCTCTATAGGATTCAAGATGGTTTGGATCTGTTAAGAAAAGCAGGAATAGAAGTCGTGCACATGCCTTTGGAGAAAGAATAGACTTCAATGAGTAAGAATAGAAACATAGGATTCGTATTGATACCGCTTGTATTGGCAATTGGCCTTGCAGGTGGTGTCTTTATAGGTAAATATCTTTCGGTGAGCAGGGTTTCGCCCTCTGAGGCAAAATTGCGCACCATTATGGATTTGATTGAGAATGAATATGTCGACAAGATTGATGTCGATTCACTCCTTGCCTCGGTTGTGCCAGATCTTCTCGCTGGCCTTGACCCTCATTCAGTCTACTTCACTCCCGACGAGCTGAAGTCGACAAATGAGGATATGGACGGACATTTCTCAGGTGTTGGCGTATCATTTCAGATTGTCAATGATACAGTGGTAGTTGTCGATGTCATAGCTGGTGGTCCTGCTGAGAAGGTTGGTGTTCTTAATGGAGATAAAATAGTTTCTGCCAATGACTCCATCTTGACAGGCAAGAAAGCCACGCAAGACAATGTTTTCAAGACTCTTCGAGGTCCAAAAGGGACAGAGGTAAAATTAAAGATCAAGCGTTCTAATTCAGAAAAATTCCTTGATTTCGATGTGGTGCGCGATGATATTCCTGTCAATAGTGTTGACGCAGTGTATTTAGCCGATAAGGAAAACGGTATCGGCTATCTGAAGGTGTCGAAATTTGGTCGCAATACATTTGAGGAGTTTTATATGGCTCTTCACCAGCTTGCTGCTCAAGGTGCAAAGAGTTTTGTTGTCGATCTTAGAGGCAATTCCGGTGGATTCCTTGATCAGGTGATATTGATGGCAAATGAATTCTTGCCCGATGATAGGATAATAGTCAGCACTAATGGTAAATTGAGTGAAAACCGTAGTGTTGCCCTTAGTGATGGCAGCGGACATTTTCAAAATTTCCCATTGGCTGTTTTGATTGATGAATATTCTGCATCTGCCTCGGAAATTTTTGCAGGTGCCATTCAGGACAATGACCGAGGTCTGGTCATTGGACGCAGATCTTTTGGTAAAGGTCTTGTGCAGCATCAGATAGAACTTCCGGATAGCAGTGCAATTCGTCTGACTGTAGCTCGCTATTATACTCCTTCAGGAAGATGCATACAGAAACCCTATGAAAGAGGAGCTGATGGTAAATATGTAATGGACATTGTAGATAGATTCGAACATGGTGAATTTTATAATGCCGACAGCATAAAGCTCGACAAGAGTAAACTTTTCCTTACCAATGGAGGAAGAAAAGTCTATGGTGGCGGTGGTATCATGCCGGATGTATTTGTGCCTGAAGATACAACAGGATTTTCAAGCTACTATGTCAATGTCAGCAACAAAGGTCTGATCACAAAATATGCATTCCAAGTTGCTGAAAAATATCGCTCTTTGACTAAAAACGTCAAGACTATTGAGGAACTTGAACGTGTGATCCCTCGCGATCAGACTCTTCTTGAAGGTTTCGTAGACTACGCTGCCTTAAATGGCGTTCCGGCCCGTTGGTACTACATCAACAGAAGCCGTGGGCTTATCCTTAATCTTCTTAAAGCTCAGATTGCTCGCAATGTTCTTGGCTACAATGGGCTGATTCAGATGTTGAATCAGGAAGATGTGACTGTAAAGAAAGCATTGGAAATGCTTCAGGAAGGAAAGTCGGCTGTTTCTTTGATCCCTCCCAAGGATGGCGGTTCAGATTTGACAAATGAGAAATTTAATCTATTTAAAACACACGATAATTCAAAGATATGGAGAAATCAGACATTCGCAGAAAGATAAAAAATCTCCGCATGATGCTGTTGGAGAGAGAGAGAGAAAGTGCAGCGGAAGAAGTGTTTTCTCAGTTAGAGAAAACTGCTGCTTTCATTATGGCAGAGAATATTTTGATGTATCATTCGTTGCCTGATGAACTTTCTACCATCAAGTTCCTCAAGAAATGGCACGACAGGAAACGCTTTTTCCTCCCACGTGTGAATGGAGTGAATTTAGATATCCTGCCATATGAGGAGTCAAGACTTGAACTTGGATCCTTTCATATAGAGGAACCGACAGGTGATAATGTAGCAGATGTGGCAGACATAGAGCTCATGATAATCCCTGCAGTCGCTTTTGACCGAAAAGGTAACCGTCTTGGGCGAGGTAAAGGTTTTTATGATAGGCTTCTCGCTAATTCTAAAGCTACCAAAATTGGAGTGGGATATGAATTCCAACTCTTCGACACCATACCATCAGAGCCTCATGATGTGGCAATGGATATGATAATTACGCAAAAAACTGTGATAAAAATGTAATTTTTTCGAAGTTCTTGCGTCTAAGTTTATGTAGGGCCTATAAGCCAATTCGGCCTATAGGCCATATTTCTTTAATTTATATATCTTATAAGACTTTTAAAACTTATAAAATACATTAATCAAACAATAATAACACAATGAAAAGACTTACCAGTCTGGCAACCCTTATTCTTATGTTTGTGGTTGCCTTTGCGCAGCAGATGCAACTTACTCCGCTGCCATTAAAACCGGAGGTCAAGACGGGTGTATTACCCAATGGATTGACCTATTACATCCTTCACAACGAGCAGCCTAAAGAGCGTGCTAACTTCTACATTGCTCAGAAAGTGGGTAGCACTCTTGAAACTCAAGAGCAACTTGGTCTTGCACACTTCCTTGAGCACATGGCATTTAACGGTACCACTCATTATCCCGGAAAGAATATGCTCAATTATCTTCTGAGCAAGGGAATCCGATTTGGAGCCGACATTAATGCTTACACTTCTTTTGACGAGACTGTCTATAACATCGACAATGTTATCACTACTGACAAGCCGCTAATGGACAGTGTGCTTCTCGTAATTCGCGACTGGTGCGACGGTATTCTTCTTGAGGAGTCTGAGATTGATGCTGAACGTGGAGTTATCAATGAAGAATGGCGATCACGTAGCGATGCACAGAATCGTATGTATACTGCGATCCTTCCACAAATTTTTAAAGAATATCAATACCAGCAGATGCCGATCGGTAAGATGGAAGTTGTCATGAATTTCAAGCCGGAGACACTGAGAGCTTACTATAAGAAATGGTATCGTCCCGACCAACAAGGTATTTTCATAGTAGGTGATTTCGATGCTGATGAGATGGAAAAGAAAGTTAAGGATCTTTTCTCTACAGTAGTCATGCCGGAAAATGCTGCTCCACGTGAGTATGTAACTATAAGTGATAATGAAAAGCCGATTTATGTTCATTTTGAAGATCCCGAACTGAAGAATACTACAGTGATGACTTTCTTCAAGCAAGACAAGATGCCTTGGGAAATGCGTAATTCTGTGGAGGGATATATGACTGAAGCTTTGATCCAGACTGTACTCGTCAAAATGATTCAGGATCGTCTGGATGAATATTCTACTAATCCTGAATGTCCTTATGCCGCTGCTCAGGTATTTATTAGCGATTTCCTCGTAGCTGCTACAAAAGATGCTTTGGCAATTTATGTTGTGCCCACTGGCGATATTCTTACTGCCTATAATGCTGCTATGAGCATTGTGGCAAGAGCTTGCAAGACTGGCTTTACGCAGTCAGAGCTCGAAAGAGCCACTTCTGTTCTTTTGAATGATTATGAAAAGACATTCAATGAAAAGGATAAGACTTATAATAGCACTTATGCTCGTGAACTTATCCGCCACTTCATTGAGAATGAACCTACCCCTGGCATTGAAACAGAACTTCAGCTTGCCAAGCAGATGCTTCCGATGATTCCTGTCGAAGCCTACAATCAGATTGCAGCGCAATTGCTCACTGAAGAAAATCAGGTTATCGTTGTGAGCCAGCCTCTTAATGCTAATACAAATATTCTTAAAGAGGAGGAAGTTATAGCTGCTCTTGAAGCAACTCTTAATGCTCCCTATGAAGCGTATGTAGATGAAGTGATCACAGACCCACTAATTGAAAAACTCCCGGCTCCCGGCTCGATTAAGTCGACTTCAAAAAATGATGTGATGGGAACTACAGAGTTTGTACTCTCAAACGGTGTTAAAGTAATTCTCAAGACCACTGACTTCAAGGCAGATGAAATTGGGTTGACTGCATTCCGCAAGGGTGGCAAACAAGCTTATTCAAAGGATCAGGCTGCTGATGTACTTTTGATGCCACTTGCTGTGGAACTTTCAAAACTTGGCAATTTTGATATCAATATGATGAAGAAATATCTTGCCGGTAAGACTGTTTCTCTTGGATATTCAGTTAATAACTACACTGATATTCTTGAAGGTTCATCAAGCGTAAAGGATTTCGGAAGCCTAATGGAAGTTTTGTATGCCTACTTCACAGCTTTAAATCCCGATGAAGAGAAATATCAGACTCAGATCGACCAATATAAACCCCTTATTGCTAATCAAGAAAATCTTCCTAATACAATTTTCGCGCGCGAGCGTGCCAAAACCACTTATGGAGATAATCCTTTGATGGGAAATCTTGATGTAGCTACATTGGAAAAAGCAAATTACTCAAATATGCTTTCAATGGCTAAGAAGAGTCTTGAGAATGCAGCTGACTATACTTTTATTTTTGTAGGAAATATTGACGAGGCTACTCTTCGCCCCATGCTTGAGCAGTATATCGCTACGCTTCCTTCAAAAGGTAAGGCTTCTGACTGTAAGGTCGTGACAAATATTGATCCGGTCAAAGGAAAAGTTGAAAATAAATTTGATGTTTCAATGCAGACCCCATCTACAACAGTGTTTAATATGTATACGGGAGACAATCTTAATTGGGATGTCAAGAATAGCATTATGATCGACCTTATGGGTGATGTGCTTGATATGGTATTCATTGAGACTCTTCGTGAAGATGAAGGTGGCACATATGGAGCATCTGTATCTGCATTCTACAATTTCTCAAATAATATCTGGCAACTCATATATGCTTATCAGACTGCTGAGGATAAACTCGAACGCATGGAGGCTCGTGCTGACAAGGAATTGGAAGATCTTCTTAAGAATGGTGCTAAGGTCGACCACTTCAACAAAGTGAAAGAGGCCGCTATCAAGCAGTATGAGATCAACTCAAAGACCAACAGCTATTGGGAAGGTGCTATCATGTCGGCTGAAAGAGGTGCCAATACCTATGCAGGCTACATTGAGGCTCTTCAGTCTCTAAGTCTTGACGAATTCAATAAGTTCCTTAAGAATGTCTACGACGGCAAGAATCTTATCGAAGTTATCATGGTCGGTAAGCAAGCTGCTGAGTGATATGTTACGAAGACTAAGTTAAACAATACTTAATAGACGGGAATTCGGACTTTAATCCGGGTTCCCGCATCTGCATTTATGAAAAAAACAGTAATTTCAATTTTAGCAGCTACAGCAATGGCAACAAGCTCTTTACACATTCAGGCCATGAATGACAGCACAAATCCTGTGCTGGCTCCTTCCGGCCTTCCATACAATGTGCTTCCATTCGATAAAATTACAGCAGCAGATCTTGAGGCTGCCGTGAAGGAAGGCATTGAATATCAAAATAAGGCAATCGCAGCAATTGTCAACCAGCGTTCGATACCTACTTTTGAAAATACGATCGCTGCCCTCGATAGAAGCAGTTGGGAACTTAATAGGGCAGTACTTGCTCTTTCTAATCTCGAAGGTGCATGTGGCGATGATGCTTATCAGCAAGCTATGCAGAATATCACTCCCCTTATTTCAGATCATAGTGCTAACATTCTTCTCAATGAAAAGCTCTTCGATAGAATCAAGCAGGTGTATGACAACCGTGATAAAGAAGAGGGGCTGACACCTGAAGAGAAGAGACTCATTACTGAGACATATGCATCTTTTGCTGATAATGGTGCAGCTCTCAAAGGGGAGGACAGAGAGAAATATCGCAAGCTTACTTCTGAACTCAGCGACCTTAACTTGAAGTTTTCACAGAATGTAACAAACGGAATGAAAGACAAAGCTCGCAGGATGTTTATCACAGAAGAACAGACTGCGGGACTTCCCGAGTCGATCAAGGCTGCCGCAAAGGCTGAGGCTGACGAAGCTTTTGCAAAAGAAGGAAAGACTAACGACCAAGGACTATATCTGATCACTGTATTTGCTCCCTCTTATGGGCCTTTCATGAAGTATGCAGATAACAGAGAACTGCGTGAGAAACTATATCGTCTATATGGATCGCGCAATATTGAAGGAGAGTACTCAAATGTGGAGATCCTTAAAGACATAGCAAATGTAAGGCTTGAGATAGCGAAGCTTTTAGGACACAAGAACTTTGCTGAATACAGACTTGGCCATACCATGGCAGGAAATCCGGAGACTGTTATGGAATTTTTAGGCAATCTAAAAGACAATTACACTCAACCGATGCGCAAGGAAATCGAAGAAGTACAGGCTTTCGCTCAGCAGACTGAAGGTCCTGTTTTCGTTCTTATGCCTTGGGATTACTCATATTGGTATGACAAACTGAAAAATGAGAAATATGCCTTCAATGATGAGGATATGAAGCCTTATTTCGAACTCAATAATACCATCGATGGTGTATTCGGTCTTGCAACAAAGCTTTATGGATATACATTCAAGCGCAACAAATCCATTCCGACATATCATCAGGATGCTGAAGCTTTCGAGGTGTATGACAAAGATGGCAAGATTCTCGGTGTTCTTTACACCGATTTCTACTATCGTCCCGGCAAAGGATCAGGAGCTTGGATGACAGAGTTCAATACTGAGACAAAGGATGATGACGGAAATCGTAATGTGCCTGTCATTTCAATTGTCATGAACTTCTCTAAGCCAGTTGGTAATGATCCTGTGCTGCTCACTCCGAGCGAAGTTGAGACATTCCTTCATGAGTTTGGCCATGCTCTTCATGGCTTGAGTTCTCAGGCAAAGTATTCAAGTCTGAGTGGAACAAATGTGTATCATGACTTTGTGGAATTATTCTCACAGTTTAATGAGAACTATCTTACTGAGCAGAAATTCCTTGATACGTTTGCTAAGCATTATAAGACAGGGAAGAAAATGCCAAAAGATTTGATCGACAAGTTTGTGACAGCATCTCAGTTTGGGGCAGCCTATCGTTGCATGCGTCAACTTGGATTTGGCTATATTGATATGGCTTACCATACAATAGAAGAGCCTCTACGTGCTTCACAGGATATTGCAATATTTGAAGGTCAGGCTATGGAGCCGGTCAAGGTATTTGATATAGTAGATGGTTGCCTTACCTCTCCTCAGTTCGGACATATCTTTTCGGGTGGTTATGCTTCTGGCTATTATGGCTATAAGTGGGCTGAATCTCTCGATGCGGATGCGTTTGCAGCATTCCAAGAGAATGGAATCTTCGACAAAAAGACTGCCGACAAATTCCATAAGATGCTTGAATCGGGTGGCACTGTAGATCCAATGGAACTCTATGTAGAGTTCCGAGGAAAGAAGCCCACTGTCGACGCGCTTTTAAAGCGTGATGGAATCAAATGACGTGGCTAAACACAAAGATACTTCTTAAATTATTGAAAGGATGGTGTAAAAAATACGCCATCCTTTATTTTTTAGAATATGAGATAGGAGAGTGTCTAAGCTTCTCCTCTGAATATGCGCTCAAACACATCTGTCACTTTATTTACTTCCACTATCTTGATATTGAACTTATCATGTATACCCTTAAGATTACCCGACGGAATGAAAATAGTCTCAAATCCAAGTTTAGCAGCTTCCGACACTCTTTGGTCAATCCTTGTCACTGTCCTTATTTCGCCTGAAAGACCCACTTCGCCCGCAAATGCAGCATGGCGAGGCACGGCAACATCAAAATTTGACGACATCACAGCTGCTACCACAGCCAAGTCAAGAGCCGGATCTGTCACCTTGAGGCCACCTGCAATATTCAGGAATACGTCTTTCTGTCCCAACTTGAAGCGAGCCCGTTTTTCAAGGACAGCAAGAAGCATATTTAGGCGTCGCTGGTCAAAACCTGTCACGCTTCTCTGTGGAGTGCCATAAGCAGCCGACGAAACCAATGCTTGAACTTCTACAAGGAATGGACGGGCACCGTCAATTGTAACTCCAATTGCCATGCCGCTCATTTCATCTTCTCGATTGTCACTTAGTAGCATTTCTGATGGATTTTTCACTTCGCGCAGCCCTTTTGCCACCATCTCATATATTCCTATCTCATTTGTAGAACCAAATCGATTCTTAATAGCCCGGAGTATACGGTAAAGATACTGTCTGTCACCCTCAAACTGAATTACGGTATCGACAATATGTTCAAGAACCTTCGGACCTGCAATAGCACCATCTTTGTTGATATGACCTACAAGAATCACCGGAACTCCCGACTCCTTTGCATAGCGAAGGAGAGCAGCCGCACACTCTCTCACTTGACTGACGCTTCCGGCAGCCGACTCAATGTCGGCAGAAGCTATAGTTTGTATAGAGTCTACCACAACAAGCTGAGGCTTCACATTTTCAATCTGAGTGAAAATCTTGTCAAGTTGTGTTTCAGTAAGAATAAATGTATTGTCTGAAACTTTTCCAAGTCTATCAGCACGCAACTTCAATTG
This sequence comes from uncultured Sangeribacter sp., assembly GCA_964525115.1. GTDB lineage: Bacteria > Bacteroidota > Bacteroidia > Bacteroidales > Muribaculaceae > Lepagella. Next base: position 68,625 of record CAZGGB010000003.1, read on the forward strand.
CGATGCCGACTCCTCACCACTTACGTAAAGTATGCGACGGTTTCTAATAGAAAGGATATTTTGAAGTAGGAGAGTGGACTTACCTATACCCGGTTCGCCTCCAAGCAATGTGAGACTCCCCGCTACCAATCCCCCTCCAAGCACCCGATTGAGTTCTTCAGAAGGCATATGTACACGCGGTTCATCAAGGGGTTGTATTTCAGAAAGCTTCACGGGTCGAGCACCTTCAGTAGAAATGAGTCCCTTACTTCGAGAAGACTGTTTCGTGGAAACCTTTTCCTCCACAAAAGTATTCCACTCGCCACAAGCTGGACATCGCCCCATCCATTTAGGGGACTCATATCCGCACGAATTGCAAAAATATACCGACTTTATATTACTCTTAGCCATAATTTATCAATCTATATCCAAATCATCAATATCCAAACGCCACGTTCTAATCCAATAATCACTATCCCCATTTTGATCCCCAATTGGTAAGTAGCTAATATAGTACAAAAATAGTAAAAAATTAATGACAAACCAACAAACCCTCAAATAAATTTTCAGCTTCATCCTATCGACCCTCAAACATCTCCATGGAACGACGACTTGCTTCAGCTTGGGAGTAGCCAATTCCCAACCGTCGCCCGCCATCATACGCGTCTCATCTCCAGCAAACGATTTCCCTTCAATAACTGCTTCAAGCGTTATTCACCCAATACGATACAAAAAAACAAATGCTTAAAACACCAGTTGTATCTAAAAAAGCGTTATATGTATATAAAACATAAATTAAATTCGCATGTCAGAGCAAGAATTTAAATCTTATAGATTGGTTTCGATGTCTGAACCTTCAGACGAAATGCTTGCTATGCTTATGGACAAAGCAGCCAAAGAAGTTCGTAAGAATAATATAAGGACTAAAAAGGCTTTCTTTGATAAATTAAGACGAGCAGCATGCTCTCGCAAAGAAGCACGAAAAATCAATAATTAATTTTGAACTCATTCGGAAATGCGCAAAGAAGGCCATCGACCTGCTCTCATAGTTATGGCTGGTCCAAACTGGTTTGGTAAGACAACTGTAACAAGTCAATTACTTCAAAGTGATTGGCTTGAAGATGCTATCAACATTAATCCGGATATCAACACACATCTTGACGGACTGGACCTTCATGGCAAACTTGTGTCATTGAAAAAAGGTGAGTCCCTCTGCCGTAAAGAAAAGCCTATAAATATCTTAGACTTCATGAAAACAAATTATAAATGTGTGAAGAATAGAATCATTTCCTTTTTGAGGAATCAAAAAGATTTTTACTCATTTATAAATATATTTGTCATACTATTATTTGTGAGCATCCTTACTGCTTGTTCAAATACCGATGCTGAGAACCAACTTTCAAAAGCAGAATCGTTAATTATAGACTACCCTGATTCTACAGTGTCCTTATTGGTACGCATGGATACTTCCCGTATGTCGGAGAGCCAAAAAGCCCGGCAAGTGCTGCTAATTTTATACTCACAACTCATTTACGGCAATCAGATTCCCATTGATTCAGTCAGTTTAGCAGAGGGAGATAAGGCTTTTGCTAATAAATTTGATAATAATGAGATAAAGTGGTTGATTGTAAAATCAGCAGAAGCTCACCGTTCAGGTAATCCAGTGGCTCGAATTGAGCTACTGAAAGATGCGGAATTTTTAGCTATACAATTAAATGAAAAATCTGATCTCGGAATAATATATTTCTTTTTGTCAAAAGTTTATGAGCAGGGATTTAACGGAACTGTCAGCAAATATTATGCAGAGAAGGCTTTATCTATATTTGGGGAATTGAAATGGCAAGCGAAAATCCGGGATGCTCGCATGGCTATTGTTGGTGCTTATTGTGTAAAAAGAGATTATAAATCAGCTTTGGAGCTACTGATTGCTATGCAACCGGAAGTAATGGAAAATGCTCACGAAAGCTACAAGATTTATTTTCTTGATCAAATGGCAAGGTCATATGACGAAGACGGGCAGTCAAGAAGAGCTATCAAAATATGGCATTCAATTTATGATGGAAAAGATATCTCATCCAATACGCTTGCTCATTGGGCGAATGCATATTATCATTTAAATGAACTTGATAGTGCCTACATATTTATTCAAAGAGCCAACAATATTCCTCATAATAATTCTGATGAATATCTATGCCGTAATGTTGAGTATGCCATCCTTGAAAAAATGGGACGCAAACAAGAACTTACAAAAATTGACAGTTTGCGTGAGATTGCTTCAAAAAACATAATGGCAGAACGTCATCTCGAAGAGTCCAGTCTCGCGCTAAATATAAAATACGATTCAGCTACCAGACAAGGATGGGTTGAGGCTTCAGAGGCTCGTAGCCGTGCTTCATTATCCATCTTTATCGCAATATTAGCTATTATTACAGGGGTAGCTACATATTTATTCCTAAAAAAGCGAAACCACTTACTCCGTCTGGAGCATGAAAACGATATCCTTAAAATAGGTAGACTGCAAGATAATCTATTCAAAAGTGATAGACGTAATAATGATATAGCGGCAAAAATATCAGATCTTTTCAAAAGCCGGTTCAATCTTATCGGGAATCTTGCTGCGACCTATTTTGAGTGTAAAGATACTGGTCAGGAACAAAAACGAATATATTCAGAGGTAGAGAAAGCGTTGTCAAATTTTGGTTCTAAAGAAGCCGTCAAGGAATTGACTGAGATTGTAAACGGGTATAAAGACAATCTTATGGAGCGTTTTAAGACCGACTTCCCTAATATATCCCAATCGCAATATAAACTTGCTCTGTATCTGTTCTGCGGATTCTCGCTGCCTGCTATTAGTATTTTTCTCAATACCGAATTAAGGAATCTCTACGTGTATAAATCACGCTTGAAATCATACCTTTCCAAAAGTGTTTCCTCTCGAAAGTCCGAATATCTTCAATATTTCGAGTAAATCATTCCCCTGTTATACAATGTAGGAAATAAAAATATTCAGCAATTGAAAAAGGTCCTCTCCACTCTCACAATGCTCTCAACGTTCTTTGGCAAACCTATTATTACTATTGGATAATGAACTGGAAACTCACTTCAATATTATGTCTATTGATATTTGTCGGATGTAATCACCATAACTCATTAGAAGATCAATTGTCTAAGGCTGAGATACTTCTTGAACATGCCCCGGACAGTGCATTGCTGATTATTGACGACATCCGCAGTCGAAATGTTTTGTCAGACGATATTAAAGCATCTGCAACGTTATTAACAGCTAAGGCAAAGCTTAGCAAAGGGGAGTCTTTTCTTACCGTTGAGGATTTCGATGAGGCCTTGAATTATTATGAAGAGAACCGTGATTCCACTGCATTGCTCGACATGTATCAACTTGCTGCCATTAGAATGCGATGGCTCGGCAATCAGGATTCAACTTCTAAATATCTTGATAAAGCCATTAATATTGCATCGGAAACGACGATTCCCACAAAGTCTGAACTCTTTATTGAGCTATCCAATCTATATGCAAAGCCATCTTTGAAAAAAGATTACGCTAAAGCATTATCTTACGCTAAAGAAGCTGAGAAAATTTCACATACAAACGAGGAAAGTGCGAGGGCTTTGCATGACATCGGTCTCTTTTATTCTTTCATGGATAAGAATGACTCAGCTGTAATTTATATGAAAAGTGCGTTGTCTGAAACAGACTCTGACGATCCTCAGTTTACCACATATGCTCTCAATTATGCCGGTCTTCCCTCTGCCGATTTTAGATTAAGTGTGGCTAACCTCAACAATATAAAAACACAAAGCCTCGGAAAACTTATTACCTTGGGATTTCTATATCTGAATAATTCGCAAGTTGATTCAGCCAAACACTATTCTGAGGCATCAAAAAGTTTGTATAACGAGAACCCTGCGCGATACTCAATAAATACATTCAACAATCTCAGACTGTTAGATCAAAGTATTGAGTTGCTTGACAAAGGAACAGTTTATCCTTACGAAGGTACTGTCACCAATGATTCAATCAGTGAGCTGACCGCTGTTCAAAGGATGATATCGGAGGAAAGACGGGATTACAATAATCAACTTCAGATCCAGTTGCTCCAGGCAAAAACGCGTAGACAGTCTCTAATAAGTATAGGATTAGGTATAATCCTATGTTTAACCATTGGATTCGCAGTTTATGTATGGATTTCTAAACGAAAATTCCTGCAATTAAAACGCCAGCTCGACCACGTGAAGGTTGAGCAAATCGTTGTTGAAGCCAATGAAGAAGAAACGTACCAATCACTTGATCTGGTGCGCCGTAGAATGAATTTATGTATAGAACAGTTCAGGGAATCAAAGTTGCAAGCTAATTTCGACAAGATTACAGTGGATTTTCGAAATACAGGGAATTATCCATCTGTTAAGGTTCGCGAGTCAATGCAGAATATACTGATCGGTTGTTTCGCTGATTTCATTGTTGATTTGAAGATGACAGGGGTGAAATTGAATATGGACGATATTGTGACGTGTATTTTGTCTTGCCTCAGGGAATCGAATGCCACCATAGCAGCTTGTTTGGGGGCGACAGACACCGCCATAAGGACCCGGAAATCTCGCCTGAGAGCAAAGCTCCCTGCTGAAATGCTCAATTTGCTTGAACTTTGAGTTAATCTAATGAGTTATTGGCGATTTCATCTCTATGTGAAACATAACTGAAACGCGATTCAGAAAGTGAAACGATAGTGAAACGCCATTTCCTTGGTATCCGTATCAATCCTTCATACCTTTGCAGCAAAAACAGCAAAAGGTATGAAACATCTAATTTCCACACTTATGCTTACTACTGCAATCTTTTTTCAGGCGCAGGCTCAGACCAACAACAACATAGCTGAGAGTGATTCAACATTCTCTGTTGAACTCGGAGACGTCGTAGTGACTGCCACACGAAATATGCAGCGTCTAAGCAAGGGCGGCTTGATAACAGATATCAAAGGCTCTTCTCTCAGCGAACTGGGTACATGCGCTGATGTACTCTCCCAACTTCCCGGTGTCATTTCAGAGGAAGGAAATCTTGAAGTGCTGGGACGTGGCACGCCTCAGATTTATATCAACGGACGCATACTCGTTGACAAATCTGAGCTTGACCGTCTTTCCTCAAAGGAAATACAGAATGTGGAGGTAGTCTTTAATCCGGGAGCGAAGTACGGAGCGGAGACAAAAGCCGTCATTCTTATCAAGACAATTAAGAAACAGGGGGATGGAATGAGTGGGTCCTTGTCAGCGACTGGGCGCCAGGGACATTATTTCTCCCAATCCGACAATCTTTTTCTAAATTACAGAACCGGCGGACTAGATATATTCGGCACTTTCAATTATGATTTTGCTCATCGTTATCAGAAACAGTGCTCTCAAACGACAATCAATACACTTGTTGATCGCTATGATATAGATTCCGACATACATATTTATCCCAAGTCTAACACCTATCTTGCTAACATCGGTGCGAACTTGCAGATAAATAGCCGTCATTATATCGGGTTCAAATACGAGTACACAGCTGTGCCGAATTCCAAGTCAAAATGGGTGACAAATGAAATCATAATGAAAAAAGATTCCGAGGATGACTTGATTCATTATGAGACGGATTGGAGAAGAAATTCTGTTCCGGTACATCTTGTTAATCTATATTATCAAGGTAAAGTGAAGACCTTCAATATTACGGTCAATAATGACTACTATTCGCGGGATAACAATAACCGTCAGTCGATTGTAGAAAATAGTTTGCTTGATGGCGAAAAATCTATCGGAAGCGACAATCGCATTAAAAGTTCAATGTTCGCGTCTAAGGGTGTAGCTGAATACACATTCAATGGAAATACGCTTGAATTGGGGTATGAGCTGACGTCTACAGACCGTAAAGATATTTTCATCAATGATGGTGATGATCTGCCTGATGCCAATGACAGGATAAAGGAAACAACTGGTGCCGGTTTTCTTGGAGTGAATATACCAATTAAAAATGTCGAGCTTTATGCCGGATTGAGATATGAGCATACTACATCAGACTATTATCAGAACGGAATACTCATCAATGAACAGAGCCGCAAATACGGAAGACTTTTTCCAAGTGTGGATTTAACGTTTCCAATAGGAAAAGCAAAATTTACCCTCTCATACGAGGCGAAGACCAAACGACCATTGTATAGCCAATTGAGTAGCAGCGTTCAATATGATGACCGCTTTACATACGAGACCGGCAATCCATTGCTTACTTCTGAACAGATACACAATGTTTCACTTGCCGGAATCTTCAAGTGGGTATTCTTTAGTGCGACCTACACTTATGATAAAGATGCCATCATTAGTGTGATACGTCCGTTTAAGCAGGGTGAACCACAAAATATTATGACATATCAAAACTTTAAACACCTGTCTAAATACGATATTGTTCTTTCCTTGTCTCCAAGAATTTCATTGTGGTCTCCACGGCTTAGGTTGAATCTTGCCGGCCAACATTTCTCAATAGAAACCTCAGAAGGAATAAAGAAACTGAATACACCTATAGTGTTCTTCAACTTCTTCAACAATATTTCATTAGGAAAAGGATTCAACATAACAGGTGAGGTTTCCGGACGCACACGCGGAGATATGGATGTTGTTACACTGAAGCCATCATGGCAGGTGAATTTCGGCGTATCAAAAAGTATGAAAAATTGGTTCTTTCAACTCCAAGCCACCGACATATTTAAGACTGCAAGAAACTCAATGATAACCTACGGTACTCAAATGACTCTTGACAAATGGAATTATAGCGATTCACAGGCACTACGACTTATTGTCCGATACTCGTTCAATACAGCACTGAGCAAATACAAAGGCAAAGGAGCAGGAGTGAATGAGCGTAATCGAATAATGTAATTTCCAAACAGGCATCGACCGCAAATTTGATATGTTTTTCCATTCAAACAGTGAGATCATAAATAACCCAGCACAGAGCAGACGCTACTAAAAGCACGATGAAAATACGTAATGGCTTAGATTTTATAATATTAAATTTTTCGCAGACTAATGATAGGAGGTAAGCAACAACTCCAATTATTATGTAAATATACAAATTGTTAAGCATGATTATTTGATTTTGAAGTTTTTCTTGTCGCAAAAATACGAATTTTTTATGAGCGAAAAAAGAGTTTACATAAGAAAGTTTCCACGATAGCCCATACTAAGCGACACTTTAACTTCCATCTTGAATTCAGTTTTGGCACGACTTGATTGAAAGCCGTGGCAAACTTGTGTCGTTGAAATAGAGAGAACTTTTATGTCGAATAAATGATTTTCTGTCAAAATTATCAACATATGTTGATAAATAACCTCCTAAGAAAAGATTTCCTTTTAATAGCATGTCAATTTTCATTTCTTTTTAGTAATTTTGTAAAAGGCATATCTTTTAAGTACAATGGACAGTAACAAACTAAAAGGATTTTTCTATCCTGGTAACGCGGTGAGCGGTGAACCTGACTATGGGCTTGCCGAGTTTTTTGTGCGTTCAGCTGAAGCCTTTGCTAATGCCACTTACCAGAGTGTCTATATTATTGACTATTTCCGAAAGAATTTCCTATACGTCTCTCCAAATCCGCTGTTCCTATGCGGAATGCCGGCAGAGGAAGTCAAAAAAGAGGGATACCAGTTCTATATAGATCATGTTCCCGACGATGAAGTGGATATGCTTCTGGAAATAAACCGTGCCGGTTTTTCCTTCATCAACGATATACTAGCCTCCGAAAGGGATAAATATACTATATCCTACGATTTCCACTTGGTAAACGGCTTTGAAAGAATACTCATCAACCACAAGCTTACTGCCCTTGCCTGTCAACCTGACGGCTCGGTTTGGCTCGGGTTAGCAGTGGTATCTCTTTCGTCTCATTCAGAAGCCGGACATATCACGATGCAATGCCGTGATAAATCAGATTATTGGGAGTATGATATGGCAAGTCATCACTGGGAAAAGCACAAAGCCCCGATATTGAACGACACGGAAAAAGAAATTCTGACACTTTCCATCCAAGGATTGACAATCAATGCAATCGCTGAGCGTATTAATCGCGCAGTTGATTCAGTCAAGTCATCCCGTCGACGTCTTTTTGAGAAATTGGAGGTCAGCAACATCTCCGAGGCAATCTCCTACGCAACTAACTACAAACTGCTTTAGTTTATGTCATTTGCAATGGTAGAGAGATAGAATTTGGGATATGTCTTTACCTCGTTGTCTGCCACGATCGCTATGAGTAGATGTGCCGTCATCGCAGTCATGGTAAATTCCCCTACAGAAGATCTTACTTCAGGAGTAGCCACAAATTTCATCGCATCCTCCACCCAACTATTACGAGGTATATGCCAGAATGCACTGTATCCCTTAGTGTATTCAAGCATAGACTTTATCGGATCTTTATCCGCCTTTTCTTCTATGAAGTTAATACGGCTTTCATCCGGCATAACTATGGTGACACATGCTCCGATTCCAAAATTAAAGGCACATATCACGGGAACACCTATATTGCTATAATGGGTAATAACCTTCTTGCACTCCTCCTTATCAGAGCATATACATATTGCATAATCACAATGTGGGAGGTCAAGACTCTCAGAAATTGTGACAACGTCTGTAAATCCCAACTGTCCTATTGCCTGTTCCATCAGTTTATTATCGCATTCACCAATCACCGCTACCTTTGTAGCGGAAATCTTCTGTTTCAAATCGTCTGAAAGTCCTCCTGATTTTTCCATATTAACTATTCTTTAAGGCAAAATTACCCTTTTCCGAATTCATTTCATGCACACTTTTGTGTGCAAATGAGCGCTTAACCCTATTGCAACCATTAAATGCACACAAAAGTGTGCAGGCTATCACGGCTATATGCTGTATTTTTGCGTAAAAATTAGTAAAAAATGCGAAAACAACTTTTGATATCAGCATTATGTATAGCCATGGCAAAAGTAGCGATGGCTCAATCTGAATTGACCGACAGCATCAAAACAAAGGTATTAAATGAGGTAGTAGTTGAGGCGACAATGCAACGAATAGTTGCGAAGCAATCAATTTATCCAACAAGAAAGCAGAAGAATGCATCGATACCGCTACAGACTCACTTGGTTGTGTTATATAGGACTAAGAACACTGATGTTATTTAGCAAAGCTCTTTTCAATCTTGTTGATTTTGTGCTTTCAACTGAACAATTATAGATGCAATAATCTAAATGACTTTGAAATATGAAAAAGATATTTATTCTTATAACGACAATTTTTTCATCCCTTGTTGGGTATTCCCAGTCATACGACGAGAGAATTGCAGAGGCAATGAATGCCGGCGATTGGTTTGCTTTGGATTCTATTTATAACGCGGCTCCAAAAGATTCAATCTGGGGTTTCCTTAATGTATATTCTCGTTGTCTTATCGGAAACCGTCTTAATCGCCCGGATGTCTCTATTCCCGCTTTTGCCGAATTATTTAATACCCATTCCGAACAACTTGATTTAGGAAATATGCTTAATTCCGCAATGATGTTTTCAATGGATTTAAGCAGAGTCGGGAATAACACAAAGGCTGCCGAAGTTCTCTCATCGATTCTTAATGCTACGAAACAACATCTTGACACACATACTATCAATAGTTTTCAAAACTATATAGATAAGTATAATGCCTTATCCTCCTATCGCCCATATACCATAAAGTTTGCAGATAATGAAGGTGTGGTACCATTTCGTACTATCCCAGTGGGAAAGCCTGAAAATAAATTAGTCTTGATGCAGGTGGAAAATGCCTCAATAAATGGATTCAATACAGCCATAACATTTGATACAGGGGCAGGTACTAATGTAATTTCCGATTCTTTGGCTCGAAAGTTTGAGTTAATACCATTAGACGTTGAAACCAAAGTTGCCGGCGTAGATATTCATTCAGGCACCATCGCTATTGCAAAAGTATTGAAAATTGGAAACATTACCGTTTATGATGTACCTTTTTCGGTAATGAATGTTACATCCAATAATGATGAAGCGGATCAATATATGGATTGCTTCAATATCATATTAGGAAGTGAACTGATGTTGCAACTTAAAGATTTGACTATTGATTTTATCAATAATCAGATTACTGTACCAGAGGAGGCTCCTGTGAAAATTGATACTCCTTCTAATGTGTGTTTCTCATCGCAAATGAATCTGCTTGCAAAAGGTGTTATTCATAATAATACGATGTTAATGTGCATTGATTCCGAAGATGCTTCTTATGGCTCATTAGGAAGTAGATTCCTTACTGAAAACAAGAATTTCATCACATCTCATTCTGAATTGGACTCAATTAGAACTGCTGGTATAGGAGGAATACAGATAACAGAAAGTTATAAAGTTCCTGATTTGAAATTAACATTAGGAGGGCAATCGGTTGTTGTCCCCCAAATAAATGTTCTTTTGCAAGACTCTCCGCATGGCTATGATTGCAATTTAGGACTCAAAACGCTAATGTTATTTAGCAAAGTTCATTTCAATCTTGTTGATTTTGTGCTTACAACTGAATAATTATAGATGCTATAATCTAAATGACTTTGAGATATGAAAAAAATTATGACCATATTAAGTATGTGGCTGTGTACTTTTAGTGCAATAGCGCAAAATGAGACTCCCGATAGCATCAAAACTCGGGAATTTAGGGAAGTAGTTGTTGAAGCACAACTGCAATCTACATCTGCTACTGTTTCTACCTATATTCCTACTTCAAAGCAAAAAAATTCTTCACAGACCGCTACCGACTTGCTCAATCGTATGGCTATTCCGCAACTTTCGCTTGGAATAGGGAATTCAGTTAAGACTACATCTGGCAATAATGTTGATATATTTATTGACTATTTACCCGCTTCTGAACAGGATTTGACAGGTATGCGTATGGCAGATGTCAAGAAAGTGGAATACTACGATTGCCCGAAAGACCCCCGCTTTCAAGGATATGCACACGTCATAAATTTCATTATGCAGAAATATGAATATGGTGGTTATCTCAAAGCGTATGCTAATGAGTTCTTTATTGCAAATTCGGGTCAGTTAAACATATATTCCAAATTTCAGTACAAAAAAATGACCTATGACCTTGGCGTCGGAGGATACTATCGCAACGGAAGCCATGACTTCAACAATAGAGTCGAAACTTATAGGTTGCCGCAGATTGATGGCACAATTAAGCAATTCGAGCGATACTCTATAACGAATGATGCTGAATCCAAGAAACGTTATTTCTGGCCTACCTTTAAGGTCCTATATAACACTAATAAGATTATGATTAGCAACTCAATAGGTGCTAATTTCGATAATTCTCCGAAAGAAAACACCTTGGGGTCAGTCTATTTTTCGCCTGCTGATTTTCCTCAGTCCGATTTCCTCAGTGAGGCAAATCATCGAGAGAACTAAAATGAGGACTGACATTATAGCTTTTGAAGATTCAGAGATAATCGTAATCCCGGCAAAGATTATGCGTGAAAGGCTGAACAGTGATCATGAACTTAACATGAGCTTGATGATGGGACTGTTTGAGCAACTGTATGATCAGTTCTTGGAATTTTGTAGCCATAATCCGGCACAAAGGTATCTCCGACTGCTTGACCGCTATCCTCGGATAACAGAGATTGCATCATACAGAGATATTACCTCATACCTGAATATCTCTCGCCGTCAGTTTCAGAGAATACGGTATAATATGAACTCTAAAAATCCGAGTGATAGATGCGGACTCTCCAAGACATCGGCTAAATAGAAATGTACGTCAGAATGTTTGATGACCTCAAACGTCAGCCTGATGACAATCCGACTATCGGAATTATACTCTGTAAAGACAAAGACGAAACGCTTGTGAAATACAGTGTATTGAATGAGGCTAGCCAAATATTTGTATCTAAATATAAACTTGTTTTGCCTTCTGAGGAAAAACTTATAGAGGCATTTGACATCAAAAATATGAAATCAGTTGTTCGTTATTATTTATTGTTAGGCACCATATTTTTCGGTGCTGTTTGCACAAATGCTCGAATTGTAAAGTATATACCAATAGGCACTATCCCCTTTGCAATCGCAGGAGATAGTCGTATATATGTAACCGCATTTGTAAATGGCTCGGACTCGTTGAGGTTTTTGGTCGACACCGGGGCAAGTGATTTGGTGCTTAACCCTAACTCTCCTAAATTAAAAGACAAATATACTGTTGACTCCCAAACTGATAATTTAGGAACATCGGGAGAAAACACTATTTCATACAGTAATCAAAATGCACTTCGCATAGGCTCTCTACAACTTGATAAGGTAGGTTGCGCCATAATAGAATATCCGGCGGAATATTGGGACGGTGTTCTTGGATTAGGAGCACTACGGTTATTTAATATTGAGATTAATTATGACGATTTCAAGATTTATCTTTATGATAAAAATACAAATCTTGAAATTGAGAATAACTGCACGGTATTCCCATTCGAATACATTTATAATGTACCCTTCATATCACTTCCAATAAGCATTAACGGAGAAAATCACAACCTCACTCTTGAAGTTGATACCGGAAGTGATAGGGTCATAGACCTAAATACACCGTTTGTTCAAAAACACAATCTTTTGGAATCGCAAAAGCCATTTGCAATTTCACGGATTGCAAGCTCCGACGGAGGTAGTGGAGAATTAAGGAATGTATTTTTTGATGAAGTGGTTGTCGGACAATATCATTTACCACTTGTTGCCGGAGCTTTTTCTACCTTAACTTCTGGTATGCAATCCAAGGAAGATATAGATGGTATGATTGGTAATAATTTTCTCAAACGGTTTAATATGGTAATGGATTTCAAAAACAATAAATTATTTTTGAAACCAAATAAATTTCTTTATTCACCGTTCTACGATTTTTTACTTCCGTAGAATATTCACAGTAATTTTGCCTCATACGGAGATATAGCCTCATACCTGAATATATCTCGCCGTCAGCTTCAGCGTATAAGAGTGAATCTTAATTAAATTTCTAACCAAGAATTATAATGGGCATATCCTTTTTACGCACAATGGACAGTAACAAAGTCAAAGGATTTTTCTATCCCGATAACGGTGACTGGTGAAGCTGACTACAGGTTTGCCGAGTTTTTCGTGCGTTCTGCCGAAGCCGTTGCTCATTAAACAACATTCAAAATATGAATAAACATAGTATCAAAATATCAGCCATAGTACTCGTAGCAAGCATAATACTATGTTTGTGCGTATCCTCATGCAGTCTTGAAAAGCGTGTTTCAGTAACGACTGGGAGGTATGACAATATCCCCAATCGTTACGCCCAACCTCATATGGAAATAGAGACTTCCCGTGACACGGTAGCTTCCTATCGTTTCTGATTACCGGTAATATTCATGATTAACAACCACTGTTTATGGGAAATAATTCACATAATAAGAATGGTAAGCATCTTCGATATGGAATGTTCTTGCCTTTGGCACTGATGATAGCTTCGGTAGTCTCGTGTTGCTTTTCGTACACCAGCGCAAAGCAAAACATTGCAAGTGACTTGAATGATGCCATACTTGCGCTGGTGAATGAGAATAGCGAGATTTGGACTCGACAAGACACCATCGCTGCATTACGCAAGATGCACAAAACAACGCACAAACCTCTTATATATCAGGTTTCGGATGTCAATTTCAAGAATCCGACTCTGAAAGATGAGGCGTATTTCACCCTTGCGTTGGTTGATAAGAAAAATGCCGCACCTAAAATACAAGGGAACAAGATAGTCTCAGACTCCATAATGCTCGTACCTGAACACTCTATCGATGGGCTTGCAATACAGGTACAGGGCTTTGCCGACTGCTCAATGGCAACAGTATTCGCCTCTTCCGACCAGACTGTGCCCGGTGTTTTGTTCACGCTATCCCTTCTCTCGATGGCGAGCATGTTTGTATGGAGAAGAAAAGAAATCGAAATTACGGAGATCGAACTTGCTTCAGAAAACTCTGCAATTCATCCTCTCGATGGTATAAAGCTCACGCCGATGCAGCGGCAGTTTGCTCAGATGCTTCTGGACGCTCCCGATATGAGAGTTGATAAAACGGCCATCTGTACGTCCCCTTTGGGGAAATAAAAGCAATGCTGAGGAGTCGCTTTATACTCTTGTCAGGCGCACCAAAACGGCTCTTGCCTCAGCCAATATAGAAATAATATGTAATCGTGGCCAATCATATCAACTGCGCATAAGTAATTGAAATACAGTCTTGTCAGGAAATGTCAGATAAATGTCAGACAAATTTTAGGGCTTGATTGCGACTTTTTCATTTGCTTTGCAGAAAAATTCGCATCAGCATGAAAAAATTTCTTTTACCTCTATTATTGGCATTGCCTTTCATAGCATACGCCCAACAAGAAGTCAAGACTGACTCCTTGTCCACTACTCTTGATGAAGTGGTGGTTACTGCCGAAATGGTAAATCGTTTCTCTGATCATAAGGACTACATCCTCTCCAGGTCGGAGAAACAGCAATTCCCCACTGCTATCCAAGCAATACAGACTTTGCCAAAGATTTTAGTTTCAGACTTGACTGTCAGCTCCAGCGATGGCAAAGGAGTGAAGATACTGATTAACGGCGTCCCATCGTCATCAGTTGACCTTGCCTCTATCCCGAGCGACAACATCTCAAAGATAAAGTATTATTCACAACTTCCAATCCAGTATTCAAATATGGGTTTGGGAGTAGTGATTAACGTGGTCACTAAGAAACAGACCGGCGGCTCTATGATGCTGAATACGCTGAATGCTGTCACCACCGGATTCGGTAACGATGTTGTGAGTCTGAAATATAATTGGGGACACTCTACATTAGGTGTTATGTATAATATCAACTACCGCAATTACAATGACCGCCGTCTGGATGAAGAGATTTCTTATCCATTGAAAGATGGCTGGTATTCCAAAACGAGAGCCGGACGCAAGAGTCCGTATGCTTATGAGCAGCACATGGCGGAACTATCATACTCCAATGTGAAGATGGATGATTATGTGTTCAATGCCAAGCTCTCTCTCGGTGCTTTGAACCGCAGACGTTCATCTGTACAGGATTTAGTTATGAACAGTTTGGGAACAGATGTTGAAGGCATTGCGTCAAGCCGCGACAAGGACAAATATCTTAATGCAGCACTTGATTTATATTTCAATAAAGTGTTTGGACGTCAGGAGTTGACTTTCAATGCCGTTGGCACTTACTATAATTCGTCATACAATTACGATTATTCCGAAAGTGGAATTGATGATGGATTCTCCACAAAAACCGACATCGAGACAGATAAGTATTCTGTCATCGGAGAAGGATGGTATGGCTATACAATCAGACCTATGACGAAGTTTCTAATGGGTGTAAGATATGCTTACAATACTGCTTCACAGAAATATTCGGATGCTTCAACCACTACAAACGAGTTTTATACATACGCCGGATTGAATGGTATGATCGGTCAACAATGGAATTATTCCCTTAGCCTCGGACTAAACGGCAATTATTTCAAGGACCTGAATGGCAAGAGCCATGATTACTACTATTTCCGTCCGCAACTCAACGTGGCATATTTCATTGACGATTCTTCCGAACTGACATTCAACTATGAAGTAAATACTCTTAACCCCACTATATCCCAACTGACATTTAATCCCTATTATAAGGATATTGACTATCTGTATGCAGGTAATCCAAATCTAAAACCACAAAATACACATGCCATTTGCCTTTCATATTTCAAGGGGTTCAAAAGGTTTATAATCAATCCGGAAGTGTCATATAACTATGGAAAGAGCCAGATCGCTCCGGTTTTCAGTGTTTCAGATGGAACAATAGTGGAATCAATAGGCAATCTCAAATGGATGCAATACTACACGGCAAGCCTTTTCTTGCAGTGGATGCCATTGTCAAACAACCTCCTGCGCCTACGGTTGTATTCTGAAGTAATGCATACTCGAAACAGCTATAAGGGTCAGCAATGGGATCATACCGGCTATACTATAGTACCATCAGTATATCTCAACTATAAAAAATGGTCAGCAGAGATATTCTATCAGACAGAAACTGAAATGCTGTCAGGTCAAATGCTCACAACGCGCCCCAGCATGGCAAAAGTTGAAATTTCGTGCCGCCCTATACAGACTATGACTGTCGGAATAGGCATACGCTATCCATTCTATGATTCATGGAAACAAACCCAGAAAACATTTGAAACAAATGTTATCTCCACATCCAGCATCGAGAGAATCAAAAACAATGCTAATATGGTGTATGTGAACTTCATCTATAACCTGCCATTCGGCGAACCATCAAAAGTGCCTAAACAAAAGATATCCAACACAGACAAGGATTCCGGTATATTCAATCGTCTATAATAAATTCATGCTCTGTCTATTGTTTTCTACATAAGACGAATAATAATCGTTATGTTAAGCTACATAAGTAGTTCACAAAAATTAAACGATATATGTAAAACAAGCAGCTTGAAAGATCTTGACATGATAACTGCGGCTAATCTTGGCCATC
>CAZGGB010000004.1:0-60559 GCA_964525115.1 uncultured Sangeribacter sp.
CAGATGAGCGTTTCAACGAAAACTTATAGCCTTTGAGTCGAACTCCACGACCAAACAGCTGAATAATTTGACTGCCCTCTGAACGACCGACATTAAGCAAGCCCATGGTGCTGACTCGCCAAGACGACCAGCCCTCCGAGAATTTCTTAGAGCCGATAAGTACATTGAGCGTTGAGTCAGGACGGTTGATGGTGGCAAAGAGCGATTTTTCTCCATAGTCCATTGGCATGGTGCTTATACCGGCTTCAGCACATTTATCAATCACCGCTTTGCTATCGCCAACATTTATAATGCCAAAGTACGGTGCATTGCCAATGCGCATACCTATCTCCCCATCAATGCCTTTAAGGTTATCCAGATGCAAATGAGCGCCGCTTACATCACTATTGAATAGCAAGCGAAGCATATCACGGTAAATGCTTTCTGCATCCATTTTCAATGAGCGCAGATAGCGAAGCGAGCGAGTAAAAATAGGATTGTTGTTCTTGTCGACAAGTCCATCGGTGCCTTTAAGCAACGTATCTATAATGTCTATTGACTCCATAGAGTTGCTGATGAATCGCTGAAAGAAATTGAGAAGAAAAACAATATCGCTCATTTCTTGCTGCCATTCATTATTTGAGGAAGAAACAGATACAGTGCTTCCTACAAATATGGCAAGTGGCTTCTCAATCAAAAACGGAGTTAACTCTGCGTTTTTATCCTTAAAGAGCTTCATCTGTTCGTAAAAACTGAGCAAGCAAGCGGTCAGATATTTTGTTACCGAGAAGCCTCGCGCCGTATCTCCGAGATTAAGGATTTGGTAATCTTTACCATACCCATCATTATAGAAATAGCGATATGAGTAGTCGAAAATTGTAGCGCGACCATATTCATCCAGCAATGCTTTCTTCTTTGCATCACTGCTTTGTGAAGAAACAGCCTGACCGAATGTAGCCGAATACTCAAAGGCGAAGCCTTCAGTTGAAAGTCGGTCGCGCATCATTTTCCAAGTGTCGCCACTGCTCCCTCGGTGTCCTTCGTCAACGAGAACGAGATTATTATTTTCAAAAGAATCAACGGCAACGGTCTTGTCACCATCTGATTCCGATAATTTGGTAATCTCGATTATGTCTACCGAGTCTTTATCAAAGAAACCGCCTACGAGTTTTTTTGAGAATATGTTAGCCGGGATATTACTCAGTTTGAACTCGTCAAGGTGTTGCTGTGTTAGTCCGGCATTTGGAGTAACGAGAATAGTACGGTTGATGTCGGCATGACCTTTTGCGTAATGCTGAAACTGCAAGATGTTGACGTGCATAAGCAACGTCTTTCCTGAGCCGGTGGCACTCCAAAAAGCGAGCTTATTAAGGTCAGCTTCGGAGAACTCGCTCATTTCATGCCATGTTGCAGGGTCTGCATTATAGACTTCTTGCTGAAATGTCTGAATGTCGGCAAGGAGTTTGCCACGAGCATTGAAATAGCAGTCAAGATATATTTCGGTGAAAAGCAGCGAGAGATACTGAAAGTATTTCCAACGTATGCGTTCTCCGCGCTCCCCGCTAATCGTAACAGTGTGGCGGAATATATTCTGATCATATACCAGCAGTTGCTCGGCTGTCAGTTCTGCATTAGGTATGGGTCTGGCGGCAATGGCGTTGTAGAATAATGACACATTATTCTCGTCATAGCCTTCAAGTGAAGGGTCTTTGAGATGCTCGCTAAGAGCTTCGAGCGAAGTTGCGCCGAACAAACTCAACATAAATTTATTGAGCAACAAGGCGTTGCTCAAGCGAAGTTCAACTCGTGATGCTCCGCGTCTTCCTCTATTGGTTCTCGGTGGCATAGCTTACTGAAACATTTTGCGGTTGAACTCCTGCTCGATGAGAGTTACTTTCCAAGTATCTTCATCGGTACGCAGATTTTCAAGATTGTTATCGCCGTTGACGTATATAATATCAAATTCGTTATCGCGCACCGAATAGGCAGATTTAGAGAAGAAATCATTAAGAGTCTTGTTGTCTATACGGTTGCAATCACGCCAAATAATCAAAGCTTTCTTTCCGGCTCTTGTCGTGCCGTCAACAACCATGATTCCGGGCTTCGGCCACGACATTTGAGCCACGTTCAATCCGATAATGTAATTGAACGTCTCGGGTAGGTCTATACGTTCATCTACTGTTTCATTCTGACGAGTGATGTTGAGTTTCACGTCAAACGGATTTATGAACCATTCGAGATTGAGCAGAGAGTCACGTGTCTCAACATCAAGCATATATCCGAGTAAGAAGCCGTCGGCAAACTGTCCTTCGGTTGCCGTTTGACGCGGAGTGATTGTGAGATTATTGAGCGTATCTTCGTATTGCTCCAAGCGCATATACTTAAAGCAGTGGCTGCTCCCCTCACGGCTTACAGGTTTACCCCCTTTCCAATCTTTAGAATAGATTACCTTTTCGATACGAGGCTTGGTTACGGTGTCAAAATACCCTCCCATTTCTATAAGGATATACTTACGTTGTCCGTTATCGGCACGATTAAGATTGATGACAGTATGACCAGTTGAACCTGACCCGCCAAAAAAGTCTAACACATTACAGTGTAAATTGTCCTTTATTCGACCTAAGTCTAACACATGTGTGAGAAAGGCAACCGGTTTTTTACCGTTTCTAAACTCTACACCTCCTTCATCCGCACAATTATTGAATTCTTTTTCAAAATCAACGAAGTTCGGATAAGGAATATACAGAACATCTTTTCTATCTAAAGGTACGTCTTGGAAATAGTCTCCATTTTTCCGTCCTGATTCCTTATCGGGTTTCCAAAACCATCTGTAAGGTAAAGCGCCAGCACCTATTCCATCAGCCCTAAATAGGCATCCATCATAATTAGGAAGAATTTCTATATTAGATACGTAAAATCTTCCACTTGAATTACCCTCTCTAATAGATCCTCGAACACTTATTCTCTTGAGATATTTTTCAGATCCCGTAGGATGCTTCTTAAAACGGAACGAACCAGGATAGAAAATATCAACTTTTTTCCCACCCATTATAACGGTTTCATCAGGATTATCATTTGGTATAACTTCCCAATTATAATCTTCAAAGGAGGTGTTATCTTTTGTCCTTTTTTTCAATTCAAACTCATGTGAGTTTTTATAAATACATAGGTTCTCATATACTTCATGAACTTCCTTATCTCCCTTTAAGATTCTGTCCTCATGGCGAACCTTAACGGTAAACGATGATATATAATTAGAAGTACCGTAGGTTTGATTAAGCAGTTTTTCCAAATTATAAAGTTCGTTCTCATTTATGGAAACAAAAATTGCAGAGTCTTCAATTTGGAAATTTCTTGCAAGTAATAACCTGTCACACATCATTGACATCCAAGTAGAGTCCTTATAGCCATCTTTATAGAAGAAATCGTCACTGTCGGTGTTATAAGGCGGGTCAATGTATATTCCATTAATTGCTTTTTTGTACTTCTCTTGAAGTAGCTGCAAGGCTTGGAAGTTTTCCGAATTGATAAGCAAGCCATCGGTTTGCGCGTCAAGGTCAGGTATTGAAGCAAGCAACCTGTGCTTGAAGTCGATTGAGAAAAATGCGGTGTCAAGCACAAGGAATGGATTTTGCTCTAAGAAAGCGACTGTTAGCGGTTCGGAATAGCCAACCTTATCACCATCGCTAAATAGACCGCTCTTGGAGTCAGCTTTGATTTCATCAATAGCAAACAGTCGTATCCACTCTGCGCGTTGGGCATCATTGGCGCAGATGTCGGCAAACAGTTCGTGTGGTACACGGTCGAGAGTAATACACCAGTCGGCTTGTATCACAAATTTCTTTTTGAGCCACAAGCGTTTCTGGAATTCTTCGAGTTGTGCGAGGAAGTCAATCAGACTCTGACCCACAGCCTTGATTGCTTTAATGACAGTGAGGTGTTGCAGAAATTCCTCGGTTGAACGAGCGTTTATATCATCAATAAAAAGAACTTCGTTTTTGATGTAAAAGTCAAGCTCACGCGATAGGAAACCGCGCAGGTCTTTATGAATGAAATAGTCAAATGTATTTTTGGCTACATAGTCATTCAGATGTTTTTGAAGAAGTGTACGGCTGCGGTCTTTGTCGGTTGGTCTCGGAGCGAGAACTGACATAAATTCTGCCGGGATAAGGTCTTTGACATTGTTGTAGGCTTCTTCAATCAGCTTCTTTTGCTTGGTAGCCTTTGGATAAAGCTCGTATGTGAAATTGATATGCAGGGTGTCACCGTCAACTTCGACCGGACAATCTTCATAAAGAGCAAAACGACGCTCCATGTTGTTTTGAGCGAGATTGTTGTTTTGCTCTGTGGTGGCTTCTTTCAAAGTAAACTCTACCTTTTTGCCGTCATTGAGTTTGAATGAGTATGTGCGGAAATATTCTCCTGTCTTAATATAGTATTGGTCGGCATTAGCCCAGTGTAGTTTTACTTCTTCGCCCTCATAAGGGATAGCATAGACATCTTTTTTATAGCGACGCAACGAAATAAAGTCGCCACCATCATAATAGCGGCTGAAGAAAGTAGCAAGATGAGAATAGACGCTATTTTCAAGTTCATCAGGCGCACCCTGTTGTTCGATAGCCTTGCGAAGTTCCTTGACTTTAGGAAGTGTATTGGGGTCAACTCCTAAATTTTGAGCCTGTGAGATTGCGTCGTTCAGCTGTTTCTGCAGGTCGGCTGAACGGTTGGAAGCATTTTGCTCAAGCAAAGTCTTCACTTGTGCCGGAAGCCGATGATTGAGATAATTTTCAACATCGCGTCGCTTTTGATTCATAATGCGATAGATACCAAAGTCGAGGTCAGCTTGATCGAGCATAAAAAGCTCGCGCAAGGTAGACTTGAACCTATCAAATTGTTGTGATGCCATATATTGTGTTTATTTAATAATCCAGTTAATGCGAAACAGAGTTGTTTCAGTGATAGTACGGTCAAGTGAAGCCTCTATCTGCCGTATGAGTTCATCGCGGCGGCGGTCTATTTCATCTTCAACGGCAAAGAGTTCCTGACGTTTTTGTCGTTGCAAACGTTGGAGCGATTGAATTTCACGTTGGAGCCAGAGTTGTTCTGCAGAGTTGGATTCGGAACGGAATTGACGCTCACGTTCTTTGATTTGACGTTTGGTGTCACGAATTTCTTGCTCAACGGCAAAGGTTTGGTCTTCAGCCCATCGAGATATTTTAGCACTTTCTTCGATGATAAAATCCTTATTTCGAGATGATATGTCAGAGATTACTTTTTCAGTTTTTATAGTTAATATCTGAGAAATTTCGCTCGAAAGATAGGCATGAGGCGATTGAGAAGAAATTGATGCCGGAACGATCATAAGTTTCTCTACGAAGTCGTCAGCGAGTGGGTTGCCGTCTGCATCTACGGCAACTCCGATAATGTGTTCCTCAGTATCCTGTGGAGATTGGCAGCGTAATAATTTTACTTCGATAGAGCCAGTATGTTCTAACTGCTCACTCAGAACTGATACTTTAGCCGGATATGAAGAATAGTCGAAAACGATATTTTCAACATCAGGAGTAGGAGTCTCTTTGGCAGAGGTAAGGATATATTTAGCTAAAGGGTGTCCGATGCGATACAAAAAAGCATCATCAATATTTTTACCCATCTGATAGGGACCAATATCAAGACTCGAAACGCCGACAGGCAAATGACGCAGCAAAAATTTATAATTAGATGCGTCTAATATCTTTATGTTATTTCCGAGGAAATCAATAGTCAGCAACCATAAAAGCTGTTGGAATTGTGATAGACTCGATGCGGTAGACTCTCGCCTAATCCTTAGTTTATTAACTACATCGAGATCAAAATTTTCAATTAGCCGGGCTTGAGTGTCGACAACCGACGCTTCGATTTTATCTCGCAGTTCATCTTGTAGTTGGTCGAAGGCTTTGTCTATATCCTCGACATTTCGGCAAGATTGGTAAATATCAAGCACTCGGTGTTCAAAGTCAATTCCATCCATGACTTTGCCGAGAACTTCATCAGAGCTGCCGAATACACCTTTGAACAGGTTGTACTTTTCATCAAGTAGCTCATAAACTCGTTGGTCGGCACGGTTGGCCTTATTTATGAAATTAACCACAACCACATCGTTCTGCTGACCGTAACGGTGGCAACGACCAATTCGTTGCTCTACGCGCTGCGGATTCCACGGTAAATCGAAATTAACGATAAGCGAGCAGAATTGTAGGTTAATACCCTCAGAAGCCGCTTCGGTGGCTATCATAATTTGAGCCTTTTCCCGGAAATAGTCTACAATAGCCTGACGCTTGTCGGCAGTAGTGGAGCCTGTAATTCGAGAAGTTCCGGCATAACGAGTTTTCCAGTCGTTATAAATTTGACGTGAAGCCGGGTCGGAGTTAGACCCGTTGAAAAGCACGATTTTACCTGCATAGCCATTTTCTTCAAGAAGTTTCTTAAGGTAAAGCTGTGTGCGGTTACTCTCAGTAAAAATTAGGGCTTTTTCGGGTTGCCCATGTTTGCGCTTGTCTTCAAACGCTATGTCAAGTGCCTTAAGCAGACATTCTCCCTTAGTATTTCTTGCGATACCAAGAGCCAATTCATGAATAATTTTCAAATCATGTATTTCATCTTGTATAGCCTTAACATCTTCGGGAGAGTATTCTATTTTGGGCTCGTCACACTCGCAGTCAACGTTATCTTCCTCGTCTACCCATTCATCTTCGTAAGAATCGATGTCGTCAATATCATCAATAATATCTTCGACTACATCAGTTGAAGACTGTTGGTTGTCCTTTACAATACTTTCGAGGCGCTGGATAATAGTTAAAAGAGTTCCTGCTATTGCAAAGGTAGAGGAAGAAAGAAGTTTGTGAAGTACAAGAGAAATAAGGGTGCGTTGACTCGGTGGCATACCGAAGCAATTATCGCGCTGCAAATATTCTTGAACCATCTCTTGTAAAGCAATTTCATCATTGCTCGGATAATATTCCTGAACGAATGGCTTCCGCTCGGTGTACTTCACATATTCCTGAACATCGCTTCGCAGAGTGCGGTGGATAATAGGTTTTATGCGTGAGCGCAATTCTTTGAAAACCGAATCAGAGCGAAGCTCGGTTTTACCATATTGGTCGCTAAAACTTTTTAACCCTCCAAAATAATTTTCATCAATAATAGATACAAGACCAAACAGTTCCTTAATATTGTTCTGCAAAGGAGTTGCAGTTAAGAGAAGTTTTTTGGCTTTATTTAGACCTTCACGAAGAACAATGGCAGTTTTATTGCTTGTTTTATAGACGTTGCGTAATTTATGAGCCTCGTCTATAACAACCAAATCCCATGAAACTCGTTGAATGTGCTTTATTTGTTTCTTGGCAAATTGATAAGAGCAAATAACTATATTGTCCTTGGTATCGAAGGGATTTCGGTAAGACTCATTCAACATAGAGTTGAAATTCTTACTTTCAAGAATAATCGAAGGAAGAAAAAACTTTTCTTCAAGTTCCATACTCCACTGTTTGCGGAGTGTAGCCGGAGCAATTATAAGTATATGTCGACGGCGTTCTGCCCATTTTTGAGCAATTACCAATGCAGCTTCAATCGTTTTCCCCAGACCAACCTCATCTGCTAATATAGCCCCCATCCTAAGTGGAGAACGGAACGCAAAGAGAGCCGCATCAATCTGATGCGGATTCAAGTCCACCTGAGCTTCTGTAAGAACTGATGTAAATTTATCTTCATCGCTCTCACTACGGTTTCGCTCAAGAGTCCAAGCTATGTATTTATGCTGTTGCCGTGTTAGTCGGGGCATTTATGCTCATTCGGATAAAAAAGACCCATGAATCTCCGAATGAGTCGAATAGATTAAAATTTTCAGACCATATTACAAAAACGTGGAGCCTCAATCGTTGCTCGCTCCACTCTGTAAGGCTCTGGAATGCCCGTCTGTCGAAACGAGCAACGTCACCAGCCCCACGTAGTGCATATATAAATCGTCAACGCATACCTCTGTAACCACCAAAGATATGCAGATGGGATATAATACACACCCATAGGGCGTAACGTTGCCTCTTTTCTCCTGACAGACTTATTGAATTTTCCAGATTCTACAGAGTCAGAACAAAAGCGCAAATTACGCCTTGCAATATGTCTACCCTCCCAATAAAAGTGTCAATAGACCCTCACGTGGGCTGGCAATTGCAAAATTAGTAAAAATTTCTGATATTTCTCTTTTCTCAATATATTTTTTCACATTATCTCATCAACATGATTATTCGCTCATAATATGACAACAAGCTAATTATACAGTTTGCAAAATATATTACAGCACGTTGTGGAAAGGGAATTAGTCGATCTAACATCATATATGAGAAATTTTTATTTTGTATTTTCCAAAAGCTGTGACAATGTCACACTTTTTGATGTCAAGCCATTTTGTAACTACTCTTCTATCTTTTAATATCATAGCAATCAGAATCTACTTTGTAGATTTCCTTCTGTATGCCTTGCATAAACCAAGTTGCGATGCAAGTACTAATCGTTTTTCGTTAATCATTTATCGTAAATCGTTAATGATCCCTTTGCGTGAGACAATTTCTAACCTCCGATACTTACGAAAAATTAGACTTAATTTATCAACATAAGGCTCATCCAACCCCTATCTTCACTATCTTTGCACCCAAAGATAATCATTAATTCAACTTACGCAAGTTAAAAATCTCTGCGTTCTCCGGGCGATGCGAAGCAGCCCGCTTCCTTTGCGAACTTGCCAAAACCGAGTCGCGAAGCTGCCCGAAGCATTGAAACTCTGTTCCTTTGCGCCTTTGCGTGAGTTAATTACGAGCTTGCGAAACTTTAGTCATCATTAATATTTCATCATTAATCGTTACTCCAATGCGCAATCCCCTTTCCGGCCTCGGATGCCCTGACTTCCGTTTTCGCCTTCAACACCGTGCCCTCTCTCATCGCTCCATATATCTTCCACTCTCCATGAAACAACATCCTAAAATCCAACGGCTTCTAAAAGGCGAATCCCTTCTCTCAGTCTTCGATGCATACACCATTGAATCAGCTCGCCATGCCTTTGATGAACTTCGCTATCACTATGATTTCGCCTTCTGGGCTGCAAAGGAATATTATATCAGAGACATTAAGGATGCCGACAATATCATCCCACTAAAACTCAACAACTTCCAAACCTATCTCATGGACATCATTCAAAAACGCTACTTCAACATGCAATCCGGAAGATACATAATAACAAAATCCTTTCGCAAGGTCGGTATTACGACTTGCGTACAAGCCTACATCCTTTGGCTGCAGATATTCAGGTGCCATAAGCATTCATATACTTGTTCTGCTTCTGATATTTCTGTTTATCCTATTAAAACTAATCTCTGCACATACCTTCACCGCGACATTGTTCCATCTGAAAAGTTCATCTATATTCCAAAGGCAGACAGGAAAGCTTTCTTTAATACATACCGAACTCCTGATTATATCCGTGGGATAGACCTCGGATATGTCCATTTTGCCGATATGTCACGATGGTATGACCCTGAGGGGAAGGATGCTTCTCGCGTCTATGCAGCCGCTACAAGTGCCGTTTTGATGAGGTCTGATACTCTTGTTATTCTCGAAGGAAACATACCAAAGGAGGATCGTTTTCAATTGGTAAAACACCAGAGCTTCAACATCCCATTTAGCATCCGACTCATGCGACTTGCTCATCTCTCAAAAAATCCATTCTTCCTCGACCATGTCGCCATGGCAAACTCTCCAACATCTTTTGGTCCCCATCTCTTCCACATCAACCTCGATCATTCTTTCAACATCACTAAAAAAATACGTATCCTCCCATCTCCTTCTCTCAAATTTAGGTGAAAGTTATAGTTGGCGGTAATCCGCGATAGCCAGCGAAGCGAGGCTCAGCTGATGTCCGCGTGCGCATGCCCGAGTCTGGCTTCTAGTCCTTTCCAAAGCACATCGAAAGCACTGCCAAAGCTCAATTTAAAGATCCGCGCCCTATCCGCTGCCATTGGCGAAAAAGCAGCGAAGCGTTGCAATCAGCGTTGAAGATAAATCAAAAAAAAATCCATATTTCTGAGCCACTCTGAATGTATCTGTGCTTGAAAAGGTCTGAGCCAACAACCTTTCAAAGACAAAATCCAAGTCTCTCTGTTAGTGTTGTCAAGCATAAGAAATAAGACTCAAACCACAATTAATTCTGTGAAAATCTGCCCGTTCCAGCGCTTGTATAAAGTTCCGTGTCTAATTCCAAAATTTCTCCCGAACCCTGAAACCTTTTTCGTAAGATAAGGGTCACACCACTAAAATATGTGCTAACTTTGTCCCCGGAAAACCCAATCAACGATTTGGTTCGGCGCGACAGCCAGAGGGCGGTGCTTGGTTACGACAGCGGTTTCTCGTGGAAGGTTACGATGACTCTGATTATCCTTAGGACTCTGACACCTGATGCCTGAACCCTGAAACCTTCAAAACCAGTGGTGAGTCAAGAGTGACCTCCATGAGCCGCAACGTTTAGAGATGATGACTAAGCATTATGTTTATCGTTATTCATTAATCGTTAATCGTTGAATGGCGCTCCTCACGGAGGAGGACGGCTCAAATAGGCCCACTCCGTGCCGGACCCTGTATGGTCAGTTTTTTGTCCCAGGCCTAAGCTTCAGCGCAGGCTCACTGTCATCCCAAATGACCCTGACACCTGAAACCTGATGCCTGACACCTGACACATGAATCCTGAAACCATCCGAGGTCACGGAAAGAGAACTATGACATCCTGCCACAAACCCATGTTGGATTTCCCCCGCGCACTCGGCATCTCTGCTCCCCTGCGTGAACCAAGATCCAACATGCAAAATCAATGCATCAACCAATGCAGATGCTGACCATGCCTTCGGGAGGACGGCTCAAATAGGCCCACCATCGCACTGATCAGCATCCACCATTGTGCATTATCGCTTATCTTTTATCTTTTATCGTTTATCGTTTATCGTTCATCGTTAATAGTAGTTGATCATTGATATAGAG
This sequence comes from uncultured Sangeribacter sp., assembly GCA_964525115.1. Taxonomy (GTDB): domain Bacteria; phylum Bacteroidota; class Bacteroidia; order Bacteroidales; family Muribaculaceae; genus Lepagella. The sequence continues at coordinate 11,038 of CAZGGB010000004.1, forward strand.
TATCGACCCTGACAGCCGCGACATGAACGCATTCGCCGCTCTATGCTCTCCCTGCCATAGGTGGCTGGGATATGGATAGCAGGCTTCCAGCCTGCAACTATTACAAAAGCGCGCAGATGGAGTTTTAACATCTCCTCTGCGCGCTATTATTATTATTATTATTATTATTATATAATCAACCCTATAACCTTCGACTTTAGCCTGCGAAAGTCGAGTTAAGAGTTAATAGGAATGAGGGTCTTCTTCAAGGTCTTTTGGAGTCATCGGAGTGGCATTCATCTTGCTCCAAACATACCAGATATAAAGGATTACAACTGGAACTAACAGCGATACCCACGACATGACAGTGAGAGTGAATTCAGTACTACTACTGTTGGCGATAGTGAGCGATGACTGAGGATCAGTCAGCGAAGGCATGTAGCAAGTGTTGTTGTAAGCGAGGTCGCAGAGGAGGCTGACGATGGTGATGATGGTGCCAATACCGGTCCACCAAATTCCACCTTTGTATTCCTTCTTGAATGCTGTGAGCGCAAAACCAACAAGCACAAGCACCACCCCTATCAAAAGAGCTGCAAGTATCCACCACATTTCTATCAAGTTGATGGCATACTTATAGGGAACTGCCACTACCTTGCCGTCTGGTTCTACCGTGTATCCGTCTGATGTGAGCACTACAGCAACAAGGGCAAGGAAAAGAACTACGAAGATGAGACCATTAAGAATGGCTTTCATTCTTACGGCATTGAAGAATTTCTGGCCATCGTCGATAGAGTTCATCAGATATAGGGCTGCATTCATGCGAGCGAGGAAGAAGAGTGTGAAACCTACGAGGAGGTTTTTCCAACAAACGATTGCCTCGAGTCCGTGTGAAGGAGCCCAAACAGAGATAACCGGAGCATTACCATCAAGGATGTTGCCACGGGTAACTGTGAATTCACCTCCAAAAAATAGGATACCAACTGCAACTCCGATGAGTACACAACCTACAACGCCGTTGATGAGAAGGAAAGCATCGTATGTACGAGTTCCATAAAGGTTGCCTGTCTTGCGGCGGAATTCATAGCTGACTGCCTGAAGCACGAAGCTAAAGAGGATTGCCATCCAAAGCCAGTAAGCACCGCCAAAGGATGTGGAATAAAAGAGGGGGAAGGATGCAAAGAAGGCTCCACCAAACACTACGAGGGTAGTAAAGGTAAGTTCCCATTTACGTCCGAGTGAGTTGACGATGAGGTTTTTTGCTACCGAACCGCGGGTCTCGAGCAATAGGCTTTGCCCACCCTGAACGAAAAGCATGAATACGAGGACTCCACCAAGCACAGCTATGAGAAGCCACCAATATATTTGTAAGGTCTCCATTTTTTTAGTTTTTTTAATTGTGAAAATCCGCCCAATATGGCTAATTAGCTAATTAGACCAATTAGACTAATTAGAATTTACTCTGTTATTTCTTTGTTGGAGCCCTTCTTGACTTCGTTGACCATGATAGAGATCTCGGCTGCAATGAGGGCTGCGAAAACAACGGCGAAGAGCCAGAATGTAAGCTGTACAGACTCTGCAGTGACAGCTGAGACAGCTGCCTGAACAGGAAGGATGTCTTGGATAGTCCAAGGTTGACGGCCAACTTCAGCAACAATCCAACCTGCTTCGCTACATATCCATACTACTGGAATACTGAGAACTCCAATCCAGCGAGCAAGGCGAGTGTCAAACCATGTGGGTTTCTTATAGACAACGAATAATGCTACTATGAGGAACAAAAGCAGATAGCCGCCTGCAATGACCATGATATGGAATGAATAGAAGGTCAAAGCTACCGGTGGAACCGCATCCTGAGGAGAGTTGAAGTAACCATAGCCAAAGAACGGATAGTTGGCTTTAATTCTTGCAAGAGCATCTTGAAGGGCTACCTGATCGCCAGCCTTGCGTGCCACTTCATAGTCTCTGAGAGCCTGCTGGGCAGCCTTTCCTATTTCGATTCTCTTAGCATAACTTATTGTATTGATAGTGTCGCCTTGAGGAGTCAAAGCATAGCCATCAATCAAATCATCGATACCGGGAACAAAGCTATCGGCATCATGGTTTGCAAGGATAGAGAGTCCTTTGGGAATAGCAATCTTACACTTAACGTCTCTTTCCTTCTCATCTACTATACCGAAACCGATAAGTTCCTGACCAACTTCTCCACGATAAAGGCCCTCCATAGCTGCGAGTTTCATAGGCTGAACACGTGCTACCTGAACTGCAGAACCATCGCCTGTCCACATGGTAAAGATCATTCCAATGAGACCAATCCAACCGGCTACCTTTACTGAGTCTTTAGCCATCTGCTGGTTTTTGCCTTTGGCTGCTATGATGCAGCTAACACCGATCACAAAGACTGAGGCAAGTACCCAACCGCTTGTCACAGCGTGGAAGAACTTGTTGATCGCAACTGGTGAAGTAGCTACAGCAATGAAGTCAGACATCACATTGCGCATCTGATCGGGGTCAAATTCCATACCAACGGGATACTGCATCCAAGCATTGGCAATGAGAATCCAAAGAGCGGAAAGTGAGACTCCAATAGCCACAAGCCAAGTAGAGGCAAGGTGGAACCCGGGAGAAACCTTTTTCCAACCAAAGAACATCACAGCGAAGAAGGTCGCCTCCATGAAGAAAGCGAGGAGTCCTTCAATGGCAAGAGGCGCGCCGAAGATGTCGCCAACAAACCAGCTATAATTCGACCAGTTAGTGCCGAACTCAAATTCAAGGATAATACCGGTAGCCACTCCGATAGCGAAATTTATGGCGAAGAGGGTCATCCAAAATTTCGTGGTCTTAAGCCATTTCTCGGATTTAGTACGATGATAGATCGTCTCCATGACAGCGACGATGAGGCTGATTCCGATCGTGAGCGGAACAAAAAGCCAGTGGACTATTGCGGTCAATGCGAACTGAAGTCGCGACCAGTCTACTACTTGAATTAAATCTTCCATGGGTTTATTTAGTTTTTAAAGTTTTTAGTTAGTTATAAGAGTCATTACCGATCTCTAAACTTTGTGGGTTAGCGGGTTGTAAGTTCTGTGGCTACGGCACGAGCACGATCATCGTCATTGTCGTAGTTTTCTTTCAGCAGATTGGGGAAGAAGAATAGCTTGAAGACGAAGAAGAGGATTATAACCTTGATGAAAATAATCGCCCACAGCTTCTTGCCTACGGTCATATTTTTGAAGCCATCGATATAGAAGTCTAAAATCTTCCTTGCCTTAATTCCAATACTTTCCATATACTACTGATAATGTGTAATGACTTTATAAGGCAAAGTTAACAAACGTGAATGACATATGCAAATTTTTAACTAATTTGGAGCATAAAACATAAAAAAAGGGCGCACGAAACGTGCGTCCCTACAAGGTTATTGAAGATTTTCAAATTATTTCATATCTTTAGTGGCCCCTGACACTTTGAGGGCATCATAAGCGCGGGCTGCTTTGTCGCGAGCTTCCTCAACTGATGCACCGCGAGCGAGAATTACACCCATACGGCGATGTCCGTGAATTTGAGGTTTGCCGAAGATGCGGATTTGTGTTCCAGGTTCAGCAAGCGCCTCTTCGAGATTATCGAATTCAACGCAGTCGGTATCTCCTTCGAGCACTATGGCACGCGATGCGGATGGACCATAAAAGTCGATAGCGGGAACCGGAAGACCAAGAAGGGCACGAGCATGAAGAGCAAACTCCGACATATCCTGAGAAATCATGGTCACCATACCAGTGTCATGAGGACGGGGTGAGACTTCGCTGAATATTACCTCGTCGTCTTTGATGAAGAGTTCAACTCCAAAGATGCCATACCCCCCAAGAGCATCTGTCACCTTCTTTGCTATCTCACGGGCCGATTCAAGTGCTTTTTCAGACATTGGCTGAGGCTGCCATGAATAACGGTAATCACCATCAATCTGGATATGGCCCACCGGCTGACAGAAAACTGTACCAGCCACATTGCGGACAGTGAGAAGCGTGATTTCATAGTCGAAGTCGATGAAGCCTTCTACAATCACCCTGCCTGCACCTGCTCGGCCACCTTCCTGAGCCTCTTTCCAAGCATGATCAATCTGATCAGGATTTTTGATTACGCTCTGGCCGTGGCCAGAACTGCTCATAATGGGTTTTACTACGCAAGGGATGCCAATCTCTTTGACCGCCTCGTCGAATTCCTCACGAGTTGAAGCAAAAAGATATGGGGAGGTCCTGATTCCGAGTTGTTCGTGAGCAAGACGACGGATACCTTCACGATTCATAGTAAGCCACGCTGCCTGAGCGGTGGGAGTAACGTTGAAACCCTCTTTCTCGAGTTCGACGAGAGTCGGGGTCGCAATTGCCTCGATTTCTGGGATGATATGGTCAGGACGTTCGAATTCTATATGACGACGAAGTTCATCGCCGTCGAGCATATTGAATACATAGCTTTTATGCGCCACTTGCATAGCCGGAGCGTTGGGATATTTGTCGCATGCTATCACTTCAACCCCTAAACGCTGGAGTTCAAGAGCTACTTCTTTACCAAGTTCGCCGCTTCCAAGGAGCATTGCTTTACGCCCTTTGGGAGTCATTACACTTCCTATCTTTGACATCTTTATTAATGATAAATTATTAATGATGAATGATTAATTTCATTTGGAGGAAAGACGGAGGGTGGATGCCTTTAGACCCGGGGCTGTGGCTTTTAGTGTTGCGTTGCCTTTGCGGTCGGTTGACTTAAGGATTGCCATCGCACGTCCTTTCCAAGTTGTAGCTTTAGAGTCATAATATGGGTCCGGATCTTTCAAAAGAGCATTGCCGGCTGCCTTTAACATGGCATTGCCCGATACATTGAATTCAACAGGCACTTCTGCATCGGGCACTACCCTCCCCTCAGCATCCACTACCTCTACTATAACGTATGCAAGATCCTGATTGTCGGCAGTGAGTGTTGTCTTATCCGGAGTAAGACGTATTGCGACAGGATCTCCAGCAGTAGTCAATGTGACAGTTTCCACTTCATTTCCGGAGGCATCAACACCGGTAGCCTTCAATGTACCTGGTGCGTATGCCACTTCAAAGACAGCAAGACAGTTGTTGGCTTCTCCCGCTTCCTTTTCCCCTATCAGCGTGTCGTTGAGATAAAGACGAACTTTAGGGAAACGACTCATTACCTCAACCTCGATAGGTTTTCCTTCATGACCTTTCCAATTCCATGACTCCCATGTAGGCCATACGCTCCACATTGTAGTCTTGACTTCTCCGTAGTATCCATTGGGTTCACGAACTGCCATGTAGAGTTTGTTGTCGTCATTATAGAGCATATCGCGATAATGGGAAATCGGTTTTCGCCAACCTGTGATATCGATGTCGCCACAATAAGAACCATGCCAAGGCCACTGGAAAGCCATCCACTGCTCGCCTTCGGTCTCTCCTTTGTAGAAGTTACGACCAAGTCCGGACTCGCCGAGATAGTCAATACCGGTCCAAACAAAATCTCCGATAACATATGGATTCTCTTTTACCTTGTGCCAGTTGGAAGCAGCATCTCGAGGATAAGACTCAGTCTGCCACATCACACGCTCAGGGCAACGGGCATGATCACTCTCAGATTTATGGATCATATAATTGTAGCCTACAATATCAAGAGCCTCTGCATGAGGATCAAATATTTCCCAATCAGAGTCCCAAGCACACAGAGCTTCAGTGACAGGACGAGTCGGGTCAAGACTGCGACAAGCATTAGCCAACTTACGGGCTGTTGTTATTACGCCAATATGCTTACGCTCGATAACTTCATTTCCTATGCTCCAAGCAATGATCGATGGATGGTTACGGTCTCGACGCACCATATCACCGGCATCTTTCTCTCCCCATTCATCAATCCACAGGTGATAATCACCGGCGTTCTTCTGATCACGCCAGCCATCAAACGCCTCGTCAATGACCAAGAGACCCTGACGGTCACACTCATCAAGGAATGCCGAAGATGGAAGATTATGGCTTGTACGGACAGCATTGAAACCACCCTCCTTCAGCAGTCGTACTTTTCTTGCCTCAGCAGCGTCGAAAGATGCCGCCCCAAGCATACCATTATCATGGTGGGCGCAAGCGCCATTCAGAAGAATTGGCTTTCCATTGAGCTTAAAGCCTTCTTCCGCAGAATAGGATATGGTACGGATGCCGAATGTCTCCTTTACCTCGTCAATAACCTTACCATTTTCTTTCAAGGACAACTCAAGAGAATATAATGATGGGGAATCAGGACTCCAAAGCTCCGGATTATTTACCTTCAACATGCCATTGGCTTCGTCATTCTTGACAGGAATGACCGAGGAAGCCACAACATCTCCTGATGGAGAGATAACTTTAACATCGGCTTCCAGTGATTTTCCCTCCAGAATACCGTCAACATCAAATTTCACATCAACGGTAGCCACTGATTGACTCACAGAGGGAGTGGTGATGAAAAGCGACCACGGGGCTACTGCAACTTCACCTGTCTTGATCAGACGGACATGGCGATAGATACCCGAGCCGGTATACCAACGTCCGCTCCTCTCATGGGAATGGTCAACTTCTACCACAATGGTATTAACACCTGCATGGAGATAGGGAGTGACGTCATAAATGACCGAGGAGTAACCGTAAGGACGGAAACCGACTTCATGACCGTTAACTTTAAGGGTCCAACGTTCATATACTCCTTCGAAAAGCAAGGAGTATTTAGAATCGACAAGATCCTTTGCCGTGAGGTCTATCTTCTTCTCATACGTACCCTTTCCTCTGGTCACAAAGCCACCCTCGTTATGGGCAGCGGCTTTACTATCGAATGGAAGCTCTATGCTCCAGTCATGAGGGAGATCAACAATTTTGGTGAAGGGCTGGACCATAGATCCGGAATCAGGAACAAGCGAGAATGTCCAGCCTTTATCAAGGAGTCGAGACTCACGAGAGAGTGCCGGGAAGGCGATTGAAGCAGCAAGTGCTGCCGTCAGAAGTAATTTTGATGTGTTCATAATGGTATTATTGTGAAACTTCGAACTAACGTCCTAAGCACAGTGTTGACAAAAAATATTTTTTAGAGATCTCGGATGAAAAACCCACTTTCCTTTAATACTGAATTTCAGACCAGGAGGGAGGTGTGACACCGAGAAGATGACGGACGAAGAAGTCAAATCGTTTGTGCTCTCCGAATGATTCGCCCATTGTGTGGGCAGCTCCGGGAATGACCACAAGTTCAAAATCTTTGTTAGCTTTGATCAGGGCATCTGCAACTTGCATTGTAGATGCAGGGTCGACATTGTCGTCGAGTTCTCCGACAACCAACATTAAAGGTCTCGAAAGTAGATGGGCGTTTTCTACATTTGATGCCTTTATATAACTATCATCTATGGGATAGCCAAGCCATTGCTCATTCCACCAAATCTTGTCCATACGATTGTCATGACAACCGCAAGCGGAGTACGCAGCCTTGTAAAACTCCGGGTGATGAAGGACGGCCGTGGTAGATTCTTGACCACCGGCAGATGCACCGAAAATGCCGACTCTGTCAATATCCATATAAGGATATTTCTCAGCAGCTGCCTTTATCCAAGCGATGTGGTCAGGCAGACCGGCATCAACGAGATTCTTATAGCAAACGTTTTCAAATTCTCGTGAACGGAAAGAGGTGCCCATACCGTCGACCATAACCACAATAAAGCCTAATTCAGCGAGAGCACTCATATTGCGATTGAGACCAACAAACGACTTAGGCACATACTGGTCGCCAGGACCTTGGTATATATATTCGACAACCGGATATTTTTTATTCTCATCAAAATTGGAAGGGCGATAGATGATACCCCACATCTCTGTTTTACCATCACGCCCGGGAGCTACAAACACCTCAGGGGCTTTCCATCCTGCTTCAAGAAGAGCCGACAAATCAGCTTCCGCGACTTTCATTAGTTCCTCACCGGATGAAGCATCACGCAGACAAGTGACCGGTGCGGTGGAAACTGTAGAATAAGTATCAACGAGGTACTTAAAATCCGGGGAGAATACAGCACGATGATTGCCGGGAGAGGGAGTAAGATCGGTCATACCAGAGCCATCGAAATTGATCACATAATATCGTATGAAATATGGATCCTCATCCTTGTTGACACCATTTGCAGAGAAATATATTTTCCCATTTTCCTCATCAACATTCACTACATCGCGCACATACCAATCCCCCTTTGTAATCTGATGTGTGGGTTTGCCGGAAGCTCGGTCGTACATATATAGATGATTATAATTGTCGCGCTCGCTGCTCCAGATAAGCCTCTTGCCATCTTCGAGATAATGACGGAATATACGGGTATAGTTGACATATTTATCATGAGACTCCTCCACAAGAGGGCGTACAGCACCGTCAGCTGCCGACATTTCAAGGACTCGGTAGTTTTTATGACCCCGTTCATTATATTCGAAGGTTATAGCTTCACTATCGGCATTCCATTGAGGACCCCATATATCATACTGATGGTCGAAAAGTTTAGTGTCGGGAATTATAACAAGATTCTTTTCTACATCGGCTATGACAGGAAGTTTGAATCTAAGTTCATCGCCAGGCTTCGCATATTCTTGCTTGTGAAGAATAGGTTGGCTACCACGTGCAGGAGAGGACTCTACATAATATACATATCTCTTCTCTACGGGACGAATCTTATTGACAGCAAATTTCTTGCTGTCGGGCGACCAATAAATGTATGATGAATAATAGTTGGCGAGAGTGCCATCAGTGGTAAGCTGGACTACTTGTCCAGTGGCAACATCGCGAACACATAGGTTATTGTCTCGGACAAAGGCAACTTTCTTTCCATCTGGAGATGTCACCGGACCGAAATCTTTCTCTTCATCCACCACCATCCAATGAGGAGAAGCAGGAGGAACGGGGACTTCTCCCCTATCCAACAAATGACGTTTACCACTTTTTATGTAGCTCCACTGCCGACCATCGCGATTAAACCAAATGGTATCAATATTGAATGAGACATTGAGTCGCTCAAGTCTAAGATCTCTGGGATCGACATTCTCGACTCCGTTTGCTTTCAACGCAGAAGCAAGCGCCATACTGTCAAAAAGAGGAGTCCTCTTTTTCTTTGTTGCATCAACAACTGTATACGTCTTCGAACCATCCAACTTTTCATCGACATACCAGAACTTATCGGAATTAGCAATCCATTGTGGATATATTCGAGCGTTAGGCACAAAGCCGTAATTGTATTTTGCGTTCATGCCGAAAGCGCGGTTGTAGTCTTCGATGGTGCCTTGTGCCATCGACTTTACAGAGAATGCAAGAGATAATATGAAGAGTAAGAATTGGGGATTTTTCATGTTTTGGATGGATTTAGATGCAAAGTTAGTAAAAATTATGGATAATGTTGAATTTTGCATGTTGAATTTTAAATTAGGGTTATTGGAAGTTGAAATATTTAGAGCCCATCGAATAAATTTGAGATATGCTCTAAAGCCACAAAAAGCTTATCGGAGAACAAAACTGACAAAGGAATAAATTTGATTATAAAATTGTTATTATGGAAAAGGATTTATTTTATGAAAAGTTCGATATTGACGGGGATTGGAATTCTGATGATGGCGAGTAATACCTATGGGAAAGTGGTTTCTTGGGGAGATCAGGGCAACGGAATGTATGTGAATCCGGTGTTGAATGCTGATTATTCTGATCCTGACGTAATACGTGTGGGTGATAAATACTATATGGTCTGTTCGGATTTTCATTTCATAGGGATGCCGGTACTGGAATCTACGGATATGGTGAATTGGGAGATTATCAGCCAGGTATATGATGGATTTCACTATCCCGGTTGGGATGAATTTAAACATTATGCAGGGGGAGCATGGGCTCCTGCCATACGATATCATAATGGTATCTACTATATATATTTCTGTACTCCAGACGAAGGCCTGTTTATGTCTACCGCAGAGGATCCTCACGGACCTTGGTCGCAACTTCACTTAGTAAAAAAAGTGAAGAAATGGGAAGATCCATGTCCTTTTTGGGATGAAGATGGTCAGGCATACTTGGTAAGAAGCCAATATGGAGCCGGTCCTATTTATCTTCACAAGATGACTGAAGATGGAAAGGAACTCCTTGATGAAGGAACAATAATATATGAGGGTGAGGTAGCTGAAGGACCCAAAATGCACAAATTTGATGGGAAATATTATATAAGTCTTCCTGAAGGAGGAGTTAGAGGAGGCTGGCAAACTATTTTACGTTCTGATTCGATCTTTGGGCCGTATGAGCGAAAAGTAGTACTTGAGACCGGTAGTACAGATATCAATGGGCCTCATCAAGGGTCGATTGTCGATACAAAGGACGGCAACTGGTGGTTTTATCATTTTCAGGAAGTGCCGAAGCTTGGACGTGTGGTGCATCTACAACCAATGGAATGGAAAGAGGGCTGGCCTATGATTGGAGTTGATTATGATGGGAATGGAATAGGTGAACCTGTGAAAGAATGGAAAAAACCTATCGACAATGGAGAAATCAAGAAGCCACAAGCAAACGACACGTTTGATGATGGAAAACTTGGTCTGCAATGGCAAGCTAATCATATATGGAAACCAGAGAATATCTCGTTTGACAAGAAAAATGGTTGGATTTCGATCAAAGGAGCAACAGCAGATTCACTTAAGAATGCGCAAAACACATTGACTCAAAAGTTGACTGGATACACCGGGAGAGCTACCGTAAAGCTTGATGTGACGGACATGAAGAATGGTCAAGCTGCTGGAATGGCTTGTCTGTCGAAGATATATCGTGGATTGGGAGTGACAAAGATAGACGGAGTAAATTGGCTATATTTTGAAGAAGGAGGGCACCGAAAGGAGTTGGTACCAATTGAGGGGAATATTGTATATCTTCAGGGTGATTTTGATGTCAGGAAGAATCGACACATAATGTCATATAGTATGGATGGAGAGAAATATGAACCGGCAGGAGACGCATTTGAGATGAGGTGGGGAGACTGGAAAGGTCCAAGGATTGGAATATATAGTTACGGGACCCCTGGAACAGCTCATTTTGATGAGTTTGAGTATGAATATGACTGAGGATTACAGTTTCTTAAAGATCGTGTTCTTAGATCGTCACCTCTGTAGTGAGCCTTTTGGTATGTGAAATTGTTATAATGGAAGTTAATAACCTTTATCAATAGAAATATTATGAAAATATCTGATCGAGTGAGGCACTTTTTCCATGTAGTGTCAAATGTAAGGCCTATCATATGGATTGGATCTTATGTGGCTCTTATGCCAATTTTTGCATTGATTTATTGGGCACTCCCTGATGGGCAGTTCAGGATTCCTGATGGGGCTGGAACAGACTTCGGTTCATGGCTATATTATAGTATCGTGACTATCACTACACTTGGTTTCGGCGATTATACACCGGCTCATGGGTGGGCTCAGTGCGTAACGGCTGTAGAAGTGATGTGTGGATTGACAATTTTAGGATTTTTCTTAAATGCTGTAGGCTCGATGAAGTCAGAAATCGATGTAACTTCGGAGATCGAAAAGCAACGTGCTTTGCATTCGGCACAAGAGAAAGATAAGCTTAAGAAGGTGATTCCACTGCTATTGAAACGCCTTAACACTTTTATCTATAATTGTGAGAATAATGCGTCGGAGAATACGCTGACTCGTTCGGCATTTAATATAGCTCTTGCACTTGACTCGCTTCAGACTCGAGTAGATCTGACAGAATGGCCGGAACTTCTTGAGAATTGCTTTACACTTGTGGCTGATTGCCAGATCTTCACTGATGAGCGGCAAATCGGGGAAGCTTCGGAGGAACCGAAGTCAGAATTTACTAAGCAGGCATCAGAGACAGCACGTAAGATTCAGACGATCTTGTCAACGATTAATGATTAATGGACATAGATAAACAGTAAAGCGCCGCAATGGCCTACTGTGTTCTTGACGTTATTGCCCCCAGGCTAAAACCTGGGGTTTTGACATAAATATCAGGCCTCTTTCCCGACAATTGAGTTTTGTGAGCATTTTTCTATTAATTGAGAAATAAATATAATTTTTGATGAAAATTTAGGGATTATAAGGATTTTTTGATTAATTTTGCAATTATAATTAACCCAAAGCCAAATTTAGTAGGATGAGCTAATCATAAATAAAACTACAGGTAAAGAATCATAAGATATAAAAACATGCAGAACATATCGAAAGTAACCAAAGAGATGGCCCTCGATTATCATGAAGAGGGGAAACCGGGAAAAATTGAAATTGTCCCTACCAAACCTTACGCATCCCAACATGATCTAGCGCTGGCTTATTCACCAGGCGTAGCATTTCCATGTCTGGAAATAGAAAAAAATCCGGAAGATGCCTATCGCTATACCGACAAAGGGAATTTAGTGGGAGTCGTAAGCAACGGAACGGCTGTATTAGGACTCGGAGATATAGGAGCGTTAGCCGGGAAGCCTGTAATGGAAGGAAAGGCACTGCTCTTTAAGATCTTTGCCGGACTTGATGCATTCGATATTGAAATCAATGAAAAGGATCCAGAAAAGATCATTCAAATAGTAAAGGCGATATCTCCTACATTTGGAGGTATCAACCTTGAAGATATCAAGGCACCGGAATGCTTTGAGATTGAAACCCGACTTAAAGCAGAATGTGACATCCCTATTATGCACGACGACCAGCATGGCACTGCCATAATTTCTGCAGCGGGACTTCTCAATGCACTCCAAATCCAAGATAAAAAGATAGAGGATATTCGTCTTGTTGTGAATGGAGCGGGAGCTGCTGCTATCAGCTGTACTCGACTTTATGTACAATTGGGAGTAAGACGGGAAAACGTAGTGATGTGCGACTCAAAGGGTGTGATCAGAGCCGACAGGCCAAATTTGAATGAGCAGAAACGAGAGTTTGCCACGACACGTGATCTTCACACTTTGGAAGAAGCTATGGTTGGAGCAGATGTGTTCCTTGGTCTTTCTGTAGCTGATGTCGTCACTCCTAAGATGATACTTTCGATGGCTGAAAAGCCGGTTGTATTTGCTCTGGCAAATCCCAATCCGGAAATAGATTATAATCTTGCCATGGAGACACGTCCTGATATCATTGTAGCTACTGGAAGGTCAGATTATCCAAACCAAATCAACAATGTGATTGGATTCCCATACATCTTCAGAGGTGCACTTGATTGTGGGGCAACCGGCATTAACGAGGCTATGAAGATTGCAGCAGTGCATGCCATTGCTGAACTTGCACATCGTCCTGTGCCCGCTGTTGTGGATGAGGCATATGGAATGAATAACATCAAATTTGGAAGAGAGTACATTTTGCCTAAAGCACTTGATCCACGCTTGCTTCTTTGTGTTGCACCAGCTGTGGCTAAAGCTGCGGCAGAATCAGGCATTGCAAAACGTCCGATTACGGATTGGGATGCCTATCAAGTGAGATTGCGTAGCCTGATGGGTGACGATGGCAAGATGATGCGCCGAATTACTGAAATGGCACGTCATACACCAAAACGCGTTGTCATTTGCGAAGGAAATATGGACAATACGCTTCGAGCAGCAGTCAGAAGTAATCATGAAGGAATTTGCAAACCTGTAGTGCTCGGAAATGAGGAAATGATTGAAAAGCGAGCAGCACGTCTTGGATTGTCGCTGGATGGCGTTGAAATTATCAATCCCCGTCATGACAGAGAAATGGAAACTCGCGAACGCTATGCAAGGATTCTTGCAGAGAAGAAGGCCCGCGAAGGATTCTCTTATGACTTGGCTCTCGAGAAGATGTTTGAACGATCATATTTCGGCATGATGATGGTGGAGACAGGAGATGCAGATGCATGCTTGTATTCATCTTATACAGCTGGCGAATCGGCAGCTATAGATGTGGTTTCTATCATTGGCTTGCAAGAAGGCTACAATCATTTTGCCACAATGCATATTCTAAATACTCGTAAGGGAACTTACTTTATTGCAGATACTGCGGTTAATCCGGATGCAGACAAGGCAGCCCTTGTAGATATCGCGCGGCTTGCAGATCATACGGTAAGATTCTTTGCTATAGAGCCCGAAATCGCCATGTTATCGTATAGCAATTTCGGATCTTCAAAACATGAGGAGGCCACTATGGTGGCAAAAGCAGTAAGAGAGCTTCAAGAGAATTATCCGGAAATTAATGTCGATGGCGAAATGCAAGTAGAATATGCAATTGACACTGAGCTTCGCGATCACACGTATCCTTTTAATAAATTGAAAGGTAAAAAGGTGAACACTCTTGTCTTCCCTAACCTTACTGCTGCCAACACCACAACTCAGATGCTTTTGAGCATGGGTGTAGGTTCGATCATCGGTCCTATTCAAATGGGCTTGAAGAAACCTGTCTATTTTACCAATAGCAATGCCTCAGAGCGAGAAATCATCGATTTGATCACTATCGCAGCTATTGATGCCATTACTTTGGAAAGAAAGTGAACACTCTTTAAAGCATAATGCACAATGCATAATTGATAAAGCTGCCCTTCTGGGGGTGGCTTTTTTATTTTATTGTGAAGATAAGAATGACTTTTGGGTCAACTTTATAGGAGTTTCAAAATAAAAGTATTAAATTTGCAAAGGATTCAAACAGAATAATAATTTTGAGCATGAAAATATCTATATTAAATATATTGGCATTTCTAACTGCCACAATTCTTTATCCATCATTTGCTTATGCATCGGACAACGATTTCGTCTTTACTTATGACTATGAGGGGGCAACCCACGACATTTTCGGCGTTCGAAGATGCGTTCAGATAGATGCGGCCATGCATCTAAAAGACCCTTCACTTGTAGGTTTTGAAATTCTTGGAGTCAGTATAGACATTCCATCAAAAGATGGATGTGAGTGCGATCCGACAGCTTTTGCATGGCTTTCAAAAAATCTACAAGTAGATGGAGAATATAATCTTCCAGACATCCAGGAGACAAAGGGGGAAATCATTAATTACGGAACTGAATCAGAACCGGAACTGCGCCTTGACATTATGTTTGAAAACCCATATCAGATTACGGATGAAGGTGTCTATGCAGGGTATTCAGTAGTAGTGAAAAGCTGTAATGTTCCGGGGAGCGGCTGGACTTCGAAATATCCTATAGTCACAGTATGCGACATAGACCAGCCGGAAAGCTTCATGATCCACAGCACAAAGGATGATTCAGATTTTCCACAGGCATATCCGGAATGGACCGACGTAGGGCAAGATACCCACCAGGCTCTTGCAATGCGCGTATTAATGCGAGGAAAAAGGATGAATAATGCTGCCGGGCTGAAACCATTGCAGACACTTTATGTAGCCCCGGGCACTTCAGGATTTGTATATACAGATCTCTCCAATTACGGCACACAGCCTATTTCCTCCATAGAATATTCATACGCTATTGAAAGCGCAGGGGAGAATCCTATCACTATCACAAAAGAACTGACATTAGACACTCCCATATTAGGCCAAATAGGAGCATATGCCACGCTCGACCTTCCTTTTGAAGCCCCAGAGACTGTAGGGAAATATTCAGTTGAAGTTCGGGTGGGAAAGGTCAATAATGTAGTAAATGAATTTACGGGCTCGACGGTTGTTGATATGGAAGTGGTGCCGTTTCTTCCTGCTAACCGCCCACTCGTAGAGGATTACACAGGGCTTTGGTGTGGATACTGTCCGGCAGTTTATGTTGCTGTCAAACAAATGCAAGACAAGTATGGAGAAGATTTTCTTTCCATTGCATATCATATCAAAGATGAGATTCAGGGAGTTGCGTACAGTGAACTGCCGAGTTCTTCATCCGGTTTGCCAATCGTATACATAAAAGATAGGTCTGAAAAAATTAATTATGATAATCTTGAATCCATCTGGCTCCGTCAGCGCAGGGGGCTTGCAGAGGCAGCTATTGATGTGAAGATTTATTGGGAGGATACGGATCGTACTTCATTACGCGCTGAATCTAAAGTAAGATTTGTATATGACCATCCGGATGCTGACTATATGCTGACATATGCGATGGTAGAAGATGGGATGAGTGATCCAAAATGGATGCAGGCTAATCAATTTATGTTTGATAATTTTGAAGGTCCTTATTGGGATCTATTTTGTGGACAGCCCATCAAAGTGAATGGCTTGGTCTACGATGATGTAATTGTCAATTTCCCATCAACAACGGGAATTGAGGGGTCCCTACCGACCGATATATACGGAGATACCGAATATTACCATAGCAGTGTGCTTGATCTGAAGGATGGTACATGCAAGTTTCAGTATATCAATAATTATGGAGAATCAATAATAAAAGATCCTAATAAACTCCGCATAGTAGCTCTTCTAATCGACGGAAAGACCGGAAAAGTATGCAATGCGGCTACTTCCGGCTATTCAGGGGATGCAGAGGTGTTCAATTCCACTGAAGGCGTTGAGTCAATACATACAGACCTTGAAGGAGGGGAAATCATCACAACAGAATATTATTCACTTGATGGGATACAGTTAAATAGCATTCCAAATAAAGCACCCGTAATCATAGTAAGACATATGGAAGATGGTAGTATCCGCACTGAAAAGAAGATAAGAAGATAAGGGAAAAGCCGCCTGATTGGGCGGCTTTTAGTGTTATTGGCGGAAAGAGAAATTGCAAAATCATCCCAACCTTTCGATATTATAGGAGTGCATAGATACGCGTTTATAGATCTCTTTTAGACTTATCGAATGCGATTAACATTTTTTAAGATATCATAGTGCTATATTATGTAGATTTTTTATATTATGAATTTTGGCATTCCGGATATTTATACTAATTTTGTATAACAAACATATATTATCCCTGCCTAACTTGATATGAGAAGAAATCAATTGGCAGTAATCAGGTTTCTCAATATTCATTAATTTAGTAGGTATATACTAAGTTTGTCTGCTCATTGTATGTAGTTGTAGACTATTGTTTTATTTTTATTCATGATGGGTGAATTTATTAAAAGCGAAATAACACCTAAGATATTTTCACGTATCAAAGGAAAATCATATAGAGAAGGATGCAATATTCCTCTCGAAAACTTATCGTATATCCGTGTATTACACTATGGATTTGATAGGCAAATTAAAGTTGGAGAGATGATCTGTAGTTCGCTGATTGCAGACGATCTTCTGGAAATCTTTAAAAAGCTTTACCAACACCATTACCCTATTGAGCGAATGAATTTGATTGATGAGTTTGATGCCGACGATGATATTTCTATGGCAAATAATAATAGCTCTTCTTTTAATTATCGAAAGATCACCGGTAGCGAAAACCTTTCTAAGCATGCTCTTGGACTTGCTGTGGATATTAACCCACTTTATAATCCCTACGTGCGTGGCGATGTCGTGCTCCCCCCCGAAGGAATGAAGTTCGCAGACCGTACAGTTTCGTTTCCTAATAAGATAGATAAGTCAGATTTATGCTATAAACTGTTTACGGAATACGGTTTCAAATGGGGAGGAGATTGGACCGACCCTAAGGATTACCAACATTTCGAGCGATAATATTTGTTTAATTATTATGCTTAAAAATAAATTTTGGAGGAATAATTTAGGACAGATCTTCGTCTACGGTTGTTCCAGTATCATATTGCTCCTTCTAATATTTATATGTTTGGAAGTACATTTCAATACGCCTAAGATCTGGAGCATGCTCAATGAATCAAGTCTGCCTACAAGGTTTCCGTTGTCGGAGGAATCGCGCGAGCATTTAATTGAAAACAGTGATGTCCATTTCAAATATCATAACTCTATCATAACGGTACTTAGTCTCATTATTGCCGCTGCGGGTATTCTTGTGACATTTGCTGCATTTTATATCCAGTATCTCTTTAATTACCGGCAGAAAGTCGATTTGTCTAAAGAGCGTTTCGAAAATCAATTCTTTCATTTGTTAGATGTGTTGAGAGATATTTGTAGCAATATATATGTTCCGAATGTTGGGAAAGGAAAGATAGCATTCCACTATATGTTTTATGAATATAAGGCTCTGTATAATATTATCAAGGAAAGGCACCTAATACCCACCAATGATCCTGAACTGATCAATCAAGTGGCATTCTGCTTTTTCCTTAATGGGGTAAGTGTGGGATTTAAGCCAGATTTAAGGCCAATTCACATAAATGATGAGATTCTGACGAAGTTGGTCGATCACTTGCTTGATCTTCAGAATAAAAGTGAATTGCATGGTAATGACGGCATTGTAGATTCTGGCATCCGTTACATCATGGATTACAGAAGACGACATATAAAGTATTTTGACGGTCATCGTATCCGAATCATACATTATTTCAATTATATTTTATTGATTTTCAATCATATTTATGAAAAGGAAAAAGACAAGGATACACTTGACATGGATATGAACATGTATTTTTACGGTGAATTGACCGAACATGAGTTGGGATTGTTGTATGCATATTTAGCTTATCGTAATGATAAAGATGACGAAAAATATAAGTCTTATGTAGAACGTATTCTTCTTAATTCCGACATATCATACAAATTGAAGTTTGACTCTAAAGATTTTATCCCTTCCAAATGACGCTAAGGAAGATATATTGAGAAACGATAATTTCATTATACTGGAATAGTTTATTGAATCTCAAATCTTATCAACCAATATAAATATGATGGTTCGAAATATTAGGGTGTTTATCTTGATTGAATGATAAAAATTCTAGTATAGTTATAAAAATATGATAAATCTTTATATGAATAATCATACGTTATAACTTATAAATGTATTTAATAACTAAAGGTAGTATTGTTGACAGTGTAAATATAAAAACACCCAACCACACTCCAAAATTGGGTGTAAAATTGGGCATTATTTGGTTAAACACTTGACCTTCAAGCATTATTGGCGGAAAGAGAGGGATTCGAACCCTCGGTACCCGTAAGAGTACAACGGTTTTCGAGACCGTCCCGATCGGCCACTCCGGCATCTTTCCAATGGACTCGCTTAGGATAGCGAATGCAAAGTTAGGGATTTTTTTTCAGATAGCAAAATTTTTACTTAACTTTCGCTATTGAAAATTAAAGGTTATGAGGTTAATACTTAGGTAAAATAAATTAGAAATGATGGAGCAAAAAAAAGGACGCATGATGTGCGTCCTTTAGAATTTTTCAGTCTTATTCCCTCAACATAATGTTGAGATCAAGGGGGTTATTTGCTTGAGCGGGCTGAAGTGAAGGTCAAAGTTGCTTCTCCAGGTTCAAGCCCATCAGGCATATCTTCAATCTTTACAGACTTGATAGGAATGCTCAAAGAGCAGTAAGACATCGACTTGTCGGTTTCAAGGAGTGTTGCATCAAGTCCGAGGATATTGTTGCCGGAAGCAGGTTCAGGCATTTGAGCCATATCGATATTCATCGGGAAGTTGCTCCAAGTAAGACCAGGAGCAGGGATTCCATTCCAGAAATATCTTACATTGACAATTGCTGACTGCTGATTGCTATCCACGGCTTTTGTAGTAAGTCCAGTAATCGAAAAGACAGAATCTTGCACCACATAAACGGTACCGTCTTTAACTACTGCATTGTCGAACGACATTGTGATATCAACGTTCGGGAGATCTTTATCATCAGAGCAAGATGAAATCATCATTGCGAATGGGATGACAAGAAGGAAATAAAGTAACTTTTTCATTTCTTTTTTGTGTGTTTTAGTTATTATTTATTTGCATTAGTTTTCAGTATTAAAACATATGAGAGGTATTAAAGTTGGAGGGAAAAGAGATTTTTATTAATTTTGTATAGTATTCGATTTTCATTAAGAAAAAACCGAAACAACTTTATCGTGTAAGATTGAAATGAAACGTAATTTTTCTTTATTTATTTTGTTGATGACAATGGTGACTGCCTTTGGAGCATCACCATTAGATAAGTTTTTAAAGTCTAAGAGCATTACTGACGGGACTACTGCCGTGCTTGTACAGGATCTTACTACAGGGGAGATTTTGGCCTCTCATAATTCAGATCGACCATTACTTCCGGCTTCTATCATGAAGACAGTGACCATTGCCGGACTTCTTCAAGAAAAAGGCCCTGAAGAAAGATTCCATACTTTTGTATATGCCGATGGTCCTATTAAGGGGAATACTATAGAGGGAGATCTATTGATAATAGGAGGAGGCGACCCGACATTAGGGGCAAATTGCGCTCCGGAATCAGCCGATATAGCAGAGGAAATCATAGCGACACTGCGCCATAAAGGAATCACAACAATTAATGGAGATCTAAGGATTGACACCTCACTATATTCAGGACCGGCATGTCCACCAAGTTGGGCAGATGGCGATCTGAACGAGGCATATGGCACAGGAAGCCATTCACTTAATTTTAGGAGAAATGCATCAGGAAGCCACGCAGTGAAAAATCCTGAGTCAATATTTCTATCTTATCTAAATTCACGACTAAAAGGAGCTGGAATAGGAGTAACAGGTGGCTTCAAAATCGCAAAAGAGGGATTGACAGATTCTGAAGAAGGCATCCTACTTCTCGACCATGTCAGCGATATATATTCGGAAGTGATGAGAAGCTGCATGATGCGTAGTGATAATCTCTTTGCAGAGACATTACTAAGAGCTTTCGCTTTAGCTCGTGGGAAAGAGGGATCAACAGAAGCAGGAGCTTCTGAAATGCTCGACTATTGGAAAGCAGCAGGCATCCCGGTTAAAGGCGTGACACTGATAGATGGCAGTGGATTATCGCGATCAAACCGAGTTACGGCAGACTTTATAAATGGAATACTCCAACGTATGGGAACCAATGAGGATTATGCTTCGTTTATGCCTTTGGCAGGGCAAGAAGGCACTCTTTCTGAATTTTTAAAAGGTACAGCTCTTGACGCTTACGTTGCAATGAAGACGGGGAGCATGAAAGGGATCCAATGTTATGCCGGATATAAGTTGGATGAGGAGTTTGCCCCTACACATTCTATTGTCATTATCATGAATGATATAGGGCCACGTGCGTCTGCCCGGAAAGCAGCAGAGGAGTTATTGCTCGGGATCTTCGGGGAGTGAGCGGCGAACGATGTATAGATCATAGTAAGAAAGGAGAAGGGTAGTCAATGGAAGAGCTATGATCATGCCAAGGAAACCAAGCAAAGAGCCCCAGACCGATAGAGCGAGTAGGATAATCGCCGGGTTAAGCCCCATAGCCTTTCCCATGATCTTTGGGGTCAGTATAAGATCCTGAATACATTGCACCACTAAATATACAGCCATACATTCCCAAAAGAGAACCCAAAATGATGGTCCTCCAGAAATGGAACCTACAAGACAAAGCAAAGCAGCTATCGGGAGGGAGATTACTTGTAGATATGGCACCATATTGAGCATACCGATGAAAAGTCCGAAGATCACAGCCATCGGTAGCCCTATGATAAGAAATCCGGCGGCAAAGAGAAGTCCAACCAAAGCTGCTATGTAGAATTGTCCGCGGAAATAGCGATTCATCGCGTTTTCTATATCCTTGACAATATGATGAACCTGCTTACGCTGTCCATAAGGAATCAGTTGACGAAGCGATAGGACAAATCTTTCATAATCAAGCATAATAAATATGACATAAAGCACTACTATAAGCCAACTGATGACACCAACGATAAGACTCAGAGAACTACCGATAAACGACCATGTCTGATTTAGGCTGTTTTTAATGAGCTCCCACCATTGATCGCGACTAAGCAATCGCCCAATCTTATCAAAATCCACATTTTGACGTATGAAATCATGAATTTCTTTAGAAATATATGGGATTTGGATCTGACTTGATGCATAATCGCGGATTATCTTTGCCATTTCAGTGCATTCCTCTATGAGATAAGGAATCAAAATCCAACATAGGATACCTACGAGAAATACGGTCTCAAGCAGAGTCATTATGACAGGGAAAAACCTACGTTTACACCCAAGAATCTTCTTATTAAACTCAACAGATGGCTCAAGAAGATATGCAATCAGACACGCCACAATGAACGGCAACAATACATCACTTAGGAGGTCGAGGAGATAGAGCGTAATCAGTAGTCCGCACAATGAAAATATTATGCGAACTACACGGTCGAATGTGTATGGGCGGCGGGGCATATGGAATTTAATGATAAACTTTGAACTATGAACTAATAACAATGAAATAATAATCTTTTATTTCATTTTGTCGAATTGGGCCGGATCGCCTACTATCCAAAGGAGGTCACCAGCTTGAAGAACTGTGTTGGGATTCGGATTGATGAACTCACTGTCGCCTCTTTGCACTGAAATCACCATACAAAAATAATCATTGCGAAGATCCGTCTCATAAAGAGGGCGATCGATAATCGGTGAATCAGGCGTCAGAAGGATACTCTTCAACTCTATATCCGTATGTCTTAGTGAATCTTTCTTCTGACTGACTTTGTCAATCTCATCGTTAAGCCTCTTGATCTGGCTGTCGGTTCCTATCACGCCGAGCGTATCACCGGGGAATATTCGAGTATCTCCAGTAGGAAGCGGAATAAACTCATCGCCCCGGCGTATACTTGATACACTGACCCCAAATTCACTTCTAAGACC
Source organism: uncultured Sangeribacter sp. (assembly GCA_964525115.1). Classification (GTDB taxonomy): domain Bacteria; phylum Bacteroidota; class Bacteroidia; order Bacteroidales; family Muribaculaceae; genus Lepagella. Next base: position 33,666 of record CAZGGB010000004.1, read on the forward strand.
AGAATCTTTCAGTTTATCCCCTGCAAAACGGCATTGAGGCTTAATATCAAGAAATGCCTGATGAAGATCGCTGACAAGATTATTGTTGGCGCCACTACGGGCATTCTCCCGGTTGTTCAGATTGTTCATAAACTTCTTCTCCATTCTCTTGAAACTCCTCATAAGCTTGGAAGAAGCGAAAGCCACCATCAAGACGAAGCAAATAGTGCCACCAATCCAGCCTACCCATGAAGAATAGCAGACGGTAAGGAAATATACCACAAAAAGAAGAGCCAGTAAATATCGGATGATACTCATTGCAATCAAGGGCACCTCATAGAAAGAAGCAGTGGAATGCAGCTTCATCTTATGGTCTGACTTGATGGTAGTAAAAGAGAGGGCTGTAAGGAAAGGCGACATAATAACGAGAGAAATTGCAGTTGCTACAAAATGTCCCCATTTCGGAATAAGATTTTCCATCAACGGGAAAAGCATCTGGCGACATGCGATGATTATCGCAATAAGGATCACTGAATAAAGCACAATTCTCCAAATATATCTACCGAGAATCTCTTGCCAAAGCCTTCTGGTCTCATTAGTATCGACAACTTGAGACGAATATCTTGTGATAAGAAATTTCAGGCTTTCCGGAAGATGTTTCTCCACAAAATTGTAGGCAGGAGTAGAGAGTTTGATGAAATATGGAGTTGTAAAGATTGTGATCACAGAAACAGCAACGATAATCGGATAAAGAGAAGCATCAAGGACTCCCAGTCCCATACCAAGAGAAGCGATGATAAAAGAGAACTCTCCGATTTGTGTCAATGAGAAACCACTCTTTATCGCAACCTGAAGCGTCTGTCCTGTCACAAGCATGCCGACTGTACCAAATATTATCATACCAACAATGACCACAACTGCAAGGAGTAGAATCTGAGGATAATAAGTGGCAATGACCGAGGGTTGCACCATCATTCCCACAGAGATGAAAAATACGGCACCGAAAAGGTCCTTTACAGGGGCAATTACATGCTCCATACGCTCTGCAAAAACAGTACCGGCAAGAATAGAACCCATTACAAAAGCACCGAGTTCAAGAGAAAAACCACACATTACCGAGAAAGCTGCCATTGAAAAGCAGAGTCCCATCGACACCACAAGCAGAGTTTCTGAATTGAGAAATGAGCTGAATCTTTCAAGGAAGGAAGGAAGCACATAGACACCGACCACAAACCATATGATGAGGAAGAAGCAAAGCTTTGCTATACTGAACACAAGCTCTGACCCTTGCACATCACCCATAGCAAACGAAGATAGGAGCACGAGCATGAGCACTGCAAATAAGTCTTCGATAATCAACACTGCAAGTACCATCGAAGCAAACTTTTGCTGTTTAAGACCTAAATCGGTGAAAGCCTTTAGAATTATGGTAGTAGACGACATAGATATCATGCCCCCGAGGAATATGCAGTTGATAGTGTTGAGATGGAGCATATATCCTACCCCGAAACCAGCCAATGTCATTCCCACAATAATTATCAGAGCAGTGATAATAGCCGACGAACCGGAATTCATAAGCTTTTTAAAGGAGAACTCCAGACCAAGTGAGAACATTAGGACCACAATACCGAGATCTGCCCAAATCTCAATATTCTCAAGATTAGAAATTGAAGGAAGATAAGTAAAATTTGGCGAAGCCAAGAATCCTGCAAGAATGTAGCCGAGCACTACAGGCTGCTTTAGTTTCTTAAAAACCAAGGTAGCAATGGCAGCCAGCACCAGAATCCATGCAAGGTCAAGTATCAAGCCATTGGTATTGTCTTCCGAACTATGACCCGAATCCTTTGCTGCATCAGGATTGAGTTCTGTGTAGATTGTTTGCTGAATTTCGGAGGTTGTCTCCTGAATCATCTGTGGCATCATAGATCAATCTGATTTGAAAGAGTAATAGAAAGAGTATCATGAGCCTCACCGAGGCGATTGATTGCGTCCATAAGCTTTTTTGATGTGCGGACAAGCACCACGAGGTTAACCTCTGTAATGTTTTTCTCAAAATTCTGTTCAATAAAGAAATTTGAGATATGCACACCTTCATCATTAAGAAGATGTTCATAGACATCTATATTTCGGAGTATTCCCTTACTCCGAATAGAAATAACTTTTGTCTCCTGCCCAATGTGTATAACATGTTCAAAACGGTTGAACCCGACAATGACCAGGAAAATCAAAAGAGTACAAACAATTGATGCCATATACATTCCAACACCGACAGCCATACCGATTATGGCAGTAATCCATATGCCTGCAGCTGTTGTAAGTCCTCTGACTACACCTCGTTGCTGTATCATCGCACCGCCACCCAGGAATCCAATACCGGTTATGACTTGAGCAGCGATACGACCCGGATCCCCATTTTTCAGTCCCATATATTCTTGTGGCACATAGATTGATAGCAACATGGATAGGCAAGCACCCATAGATATAAGAGCAAAAGTTCGGATACCAGCCACCTGACCCTTATGCTTTCGCTCTGAGCCAACGATGGCCCCAAGAAGAAGAGCCAGTATAAGGCGGAATGTAGCATTATAGAGGTTCACGTCTAAGGAACTGAACTGAGTATAGAAAGTTTCAAACATTATACAATAAACATTAAGTGTTTAGCCGTTGAATTGTTCGGGGTAGATTACCATTAGATTGTGGGCAGAGAAATTTTTGGAAAGAAATTCAGGGATATCTTCTTGGGTTGCGCTGTAAGATACAGAACCCTTTCTTGCTCCAATGATGACGAGTAGATCTTCCGACCCCACTTCTCCTGAAAGGAGAATGAAATCGTCCCATTCGGTCATCTCCTGATATATTCTTCTTATGCTGTAACCATCATTGGTAATTATTTCTTCTATATAATTTGAGGTCTCGGCAGTGACAATAAATATCACTTTGCAGGCAAGCGTTTGTGCGAGGTTTCCAACTCGGGCTACCCAGTCGTGGAAACCGGTTTCATACTGAGCTTTTGCCCCTGCTACCACTACGATCCTTCTCACAGTGGATATAGGGATGAAACACCGAGACATCACTACCATTTTCAGAGTCTCATTGAGCAAAGTATCTATCATCTGACCAAAAAAGGAGTCAACAATATTTGCCTTACGGTGGAAGCCAATCACAATGTCAGTAGCGTGAGTTTGGCGTATCATATTAGTGATTCCTGAGACTATATTGAGGTCGAAGCGCTCCTCCTCTATTGCAGTGACGCCCATGGATTGAGCAGCTTCGGCAGCTTTTCTGAGAGAAAAGCGACCGGCTTGCAGACGTTTGGGATCATCAGAATTACGCACAAATAGAGCGGTAATAGGCTCGGTATTTTTCGGAGAACGCATGAAAACTGCTAATCTCATCAGACCTTCAGCCGTAATAGGATTTGATACTGCAACTATCTGCCGCGCGAATTCCGGGCGTTCTACACCTGCAGCTTCCATTTCTGCCTCAGTCAATTCAATTCTCATCTTAATGGCAGTACGCTCAGTCATGACAGAGGCCACGAGACAACAAACGAGAATCATCAGGACAGCCCCGTTCATGATATCCTCGTTGATAATGCCATATTGATATCCGAGCATTGTAGCGGCAATCGTAGCCGCTGCCTTACCGCTTGTCAGACCAAACATCATGCGGCGATCTGTAGACGTGAGACCAAACGACTTCTCTGCCAACCAAGCAGCAATCCATTTTGAGACAAGAGCCACAATGACCATATTGAAAGCTACCCAAGCTACATTCCAACCGCGGAAAATCACATGGACATTGATAAGCATTCCCACTCCAATAAGGAAATATGGGATGAATATGGCATTGCCTACAAACTTTATATGATGCATCAGAGAAGAGCGACCCGGAATCAGACGGTTAAGCACCAGTCCAACATAGAAAGCTCCTAAAATAGCTTCCAAACCTATCACCTGAGCGAGGAGAGCCCCGATAAAGACCATCGCAAGGATAAAGATATACTGCGCGACTGCATCATTAAACTTACGGAACATAAACCTCGTGAACCGAGGAAATGTAACGCCAACCACTACGGCATAAGCAGCAGTATATAGGAGAAGCAAAAGGATATCAGAAATACTGAATGATCCAGTAGACTTCAGTTTTATGACGGAAGCAAGCGTGATAAGGGCAAGTAGGACTGCAATTATTGTTGCACTGACAGCAAGAATGACACCCTTGCCATTTTGAAGACCGAATCGGCTGATTACTGGATATGAAATCAGTGTATGAGAGGAGTACATACTTGCAAGGAGCAAACACGTAGCCAATCCAGCTCCAAAAGCATAATGAGCAGCTACCATGCCAAGGATAGCCGGCACAAAGAATGTGATCAGACCGAAAATCAACCCTTGACGTAAATTCTTCTTGAAATGGTACATATCGATCTCCACCGCAGCAAGAAACATAAGGTAGAGAATACCAACCTGTCCGAAAATCTGGAATGAAGCGTCGCGTTCAAGGAGATTAAAGCCATAAGGACCCACAGCAACCCCAGCCAAAATCAATCCCACCACATCAGGAATCCTGAGACGCCTGAACACAACAGGGGCCGCAAGAATCAGCAACAGCACGAGGGCGAATATCACCACAGGCTGATGAAATGGGAGACTGAATAGGCTGTTCAAATCTTGAAAAGTTCTTTAGCGTTGCGTGTTGTTGCCTTGTCTATCTCATCGGGAGAAAGATTTAGGATTTCCGCAATCTTGGAGTTGATGAATGGAAGATAAGAGCTTTCGTTGCGACGTCCGCGTTTTGGGACTGGGGCAAGATATGGGGAATCGGTCTCAAGAAGCAGACGGTCAAGCCCAATTTCTTTTACAGCTTCAGGCAGAGAGCCAGAGTTTTTGAATGTCACAACGCCGTTGATGCCGAAATATGGATCACATACTTGGCGAATGCGTTTGACATCGTCTGGAGAGCCAGTGAAGCTGTGAAAGACCAGTTTGGGAAGGTCGGCAACTTTTTGGAGACATTCAAGGCAAACATCTAATCCGTCGCGGCAGTGGATTATCACCGGAAGATGGAGAGTCTTTGCCAATAAGACTTGAGCAATGAAAGCTTCTTTTTGCAGTTCGATATTGGAATCGTCCCAATAGAGATCAATACCTACTTCTCCTATAGCTACAGGGTTTGTCGGGGTCAGGATCTTGATGATATCATCTAATTCCTCCCGCCAGTCTGCACCTACTTCTGTTGGATGTAATCCCATAGCAGTCCGAGTCTGAACCGAACGCTCAGCATATAGGGTTGCAATTTCAGATGCAGACTCTCGGTCAACTGCCGGTAGAATCATGTTATCAACTCCAGCTGTTACGGCTCGGTCGACAGCATGTGAGCAACCTTCAGGATCTTCCTTCGAGAAGGAGGATGACATGTATATGTGGGTGTGGGTATCGATCATACAACGATAAACGATAAACTATAAACTACAAAAGATCAATGATTTTTGATTAAGATTAACAACAGATTATTTTGTACGGGAAATGAGCTTGTCGATAAGCTTGCGGAAAGATTCTCGGCGCTCGTCGGAGAGGGATGTCTTTTTAATGGCTGCAAGAGCTTTACTGCTATAAGCTGAAACTTCGGCTTTGCTTACTGCCGGCATACCCATAGTCTCATATATACGGGTCACAGTCTTCACTTTTGTGGGACCTGCCGGCATCTTCAGAGCAGCCTTTAGAGCTTCTGCGTTGGGTCCCCCTGCAGCGAGCCCCTTCACCATAAGAAAAGTTTTCTTGTTGTTATTAATGTCGCCACCGATTGGCTTCCCGAATGTGTCAGCATTTCCGAAAGTGTCGAGATAATCATCTTCTATTTGAAAGGCTACGCCGAGCATAAGACCGAATTCATACATTCTTTCAGCGTCTTCAGCAGATGCGCCACCTATTAGAGCTCCAATTTTGGCTGCGCCACCAAGCAAAGCACCGGTCTTCAGTTTGATCATCTCTATGTAATCATCAAGAGCAACCTCTGTCTCCTTTTCAAAATCCATGTCAAGACGTTGACCTTCATAAACACGAAGTGCTTGATCATTGAAAGTGTCAAGGACTGAACGCAAGATTGAGTCATCAACTTCGGATATCTTTTTGGTAGCAAGAGTGAGCATGGTGTCGCCGGAAAGAATTGCGGTGTTTTCGTCCCATTTAGAATGGACAGTGGGGCGACCCCGACGAGTGTCAGACTTGTCCATAACATCATCGTGGAGAAGAGTGAAATTATGGAACATTTCTATGCCTACAGCAGGATTGATCGCCTTTTCAGGACAGTTTCCGAAGGCATCCGCAGTCATAAGAAGGATAGTCGGACGGAGACGTTTTCCGCCAGCTTGCATACCATAAGTAACCGGAGAGTAAAGGGCATCGAATTTTTCAGAAGAGAGTTTGAGATCGCGTATGGCAGCTTCTGCCTGAGCGCTGTATTCAGAGATACGATTCATTCTATTTTGAATTAATTATTTTGAATATATAATTATGGGAGAGTATCGGTAGGAACTGTAGAGGATGGTTCTGGATGCTCTTCAATTGGAATAGAGTCTGGGAGAGTGACCGGAAGGGCATTCATTGAAGATTTATTTCTTTTATAGTATTCCTCTACTGCCTCCTCATCATAATTTAAGAAACGAGAATAAATCTCTTTTGGCATATCGGAATTTTTATCATAGCGAAGCACTGTACGGAATCCAATAAGAAACCTCGCATAAAGGTCAGGGTCGTCGGCAGAGGCTTTCTTGAAAGCCTGCAATTCTTCAAGCACTTGATCTACTGACATATCTTTCACCCGGATCTGATTCATGTATTCCAGTCCAAGAGTAAGACCAAGACCCTGAGGGTCTTCCGCACCGACAAGTGCACGAAGACGCATTTTATCGTGAAGTGGAAGTTCCTCGGCTATACGGTCAAATTCCCAACTGAAAGTCTGCAGAGCCGTGTCAGTGTAAGTCTCATATGCCTTCAGAGTAGCATTATTGAGAGTGTCGATTTTTACACCCTCCACTTTTCCAAGTGAAGCATAGATAATGAAACGTGCAACGGAGTCGGCAGATACATGTTGAATCATATAAGAGACTTTCTGCTCATCGGAGAGGGAGCTAAACCCGTCGGGAAAAGCACCGGCATTTTTATCTTTTCCTCCACATGCTGGAATGAGGAGAATTGCAACCATCATAAGGATGGGAATTAACCTTTTCATAATTGAGAATCGATAATTAGACTGAGTAATTTTTTACAAAATTAACAAAAAAAACTGAGTTTTTTGGTTTAATATTGTAAAAATCGTTTTTGAATAATAGAAAAATAGGCATATATTTGGTAGGATAAGAAAAAATGCTTAAATTTGCAGTGAAATCAAACGACAAGCACTAAAAAAGAAAGAGAAATGCGATAATAGCTCAGTTGGTAGAGCACTAGCTTCCCAAGCTGGGGGTCGCGGGTTCGAGCCCCGTTTATCGCTCTTTAGGAAATGCCTCACTCGGCTTATGAGTGAGGCATTTCCCCTAATAATTGAATATGAATCGTAAATGATAAGTTTTGATATGAGTGAAGTTAAAACAGTGCCTGTGCTTTTGATCACAGGATATTTAGGAAGCGGGAAGACAACACTTCTTAACAAGATACTGAATAATAGAAAGGGCATAAGATTTGCTGTCATAGTCAATGATATCGGAGAAGTCAATATCGATGCCGATCTTATTGCCAAAGATGGATTGATCGGACAGAGTGATGACTCATTGGTCGCCCTGCAAAACGGATGCATATGCTGCACATTACAGATGGATCTGGTCAATCAGCTTGTAGATTTAATGGAAGGAGATCGTTTTGACTATATCGTAATTGAGGCGAGCGGCATCTGTGAGCCTGAACCGATTGCACAGACCATCTGCTCTATACCATCAATGGGTCCTGTTGCAACCCGCAATGGAATCCCTATGCTCGACTGCATCGTGACAGTGGTAGATGCTTTAAGACTACAGAGTGAGTTTGGCTCCGGGAAATCTTTGACAGTTAAAAATTATGGAGAAGAAGATCTGGAAAATCTCGTAGTGCAACAGATCGAATTTTGCAATATCGTGCTTCTCAATAAGATTTCAGAAGTTACAAAGGAGGATGCTACCATGATTCGTGAAGCAATTCATGCCTTGAATCCTTCCGCAAAGATCATAGAATGCAATTACTGTGATGTTGATTTCAACGAATTGCTGGATACTCATTTATTTAATTTCTCAAAGACTGCTACATCTGCCACATGGATTCGAGAGATTGAGAAGCCCCTGGATGAAATTGAAAAAGAAGAACATGAGCACGAGCACGAACATGAGCATGAACACGAGCACGAACATGAGCACGAGCACGAACACGAGCATGGGGAACATCATCATCACCACCACCATCACCATGGAGAGGGAGAAGCTGAGGAATATGGCATCTCAACATTTGTATATTATAGAAGGAAACCCTTTGATCTCAATAAATTTGACTATTTCTGCCATAAACAATGGCCAAAAAGCGTGATTCGTTGCAAGGGAATTTGCTATTTCAGCTATGATCCGGATATGAGCTATCTGTTTGAGCAGGCAGGAGTTCAGAAAAAGCTTACGGAATGTGGTCAATGGTATGCAACAGCACCAAAAGAAGAATTAGAGCGCTTCTTTGCCACTGAACCTGGATTGAAACGCGATTGGGATCCTGAATATGGTGACCGAATGGATAAACTTGTATTTATTGGAAGGGGTATGGACAAGGAAGCGATCGTCTCGCTTCTTGACAGTTGCATAGCGAACGAATAATGAACAATGAATAAAGAACGAAAAAGAAGCACCGCGACGCGATGCTTCTTTTTCGTTATAATTATAGGTATTTGCGGATGGTTGCAACCAATTCCTCTTCATCCACCGGTTTGGATATATAGTCGGTGAATCCACTTGACAATACTTTTTGTCTGTCAGAGATCTGGGCATATGCAGTAACAGCAATAATAGGTACTGTCTTCGAGAGTCTTCGTATTTCAGTAGTTGCCTCATACCCGTCTTTCTTAGGTAGATTCAAATCCATCAATACCAAATCAGGTGTCTCTTTAGCGAAAACAATAATGGATTCAGCACCATCTTTAGCAATGACAATGTCAAAGCGATCAGAAAGGATTTCATTTAGCAACTGGTAGTTACTTTCATTATCCTCTACAATCAAGATTTTTCTTCTCTCATACTTATATGAAGGCATAGATGGATCAACAAGGGAATTCTGATCACTGACCTTCGTTTGTCCTGTTGAAGCTTTGGTCTTTTGCTTTAAGGCTTCGATACGCGACTCATCAGATGAATAATTGTCTTGATTATAGCTGTCAGTAGATTCATCAAGCACATAAGGGATGGTGAAATAGAAAGTCGAACCCTTGCCACGTCCCTCCGACTCAGCTCTCATAGTACCACCAAGCTTCTCAACGATAGTCTTACTGATAGAAAGTCCGAGTCCAGTGCCTTGGATGAAAGAATTGAGTTTAGAGAATCGGTTGAAGAGCTTTGACATATCTGCTTGTGAGATACCCATACCGGTATCCTTGACATAGAAGCGCAGCATATTGTTTGGCATAAGCTCATATCCAAGAGTAATCTTACCTTTCTCTGTAAACTTAATCGCATTTGTCAAAAGATTATTGACCACCTGAGTGATTCGGTATGGGTCGGAAGTAATGAAACACTTGTCCATACCCAACTTAATTTCAATTTTAACATCAGGCTTCTTGGTTATGTCAATTCCGGAGCAAATAGTAGTCAGAAGCTTATTGATATCAATCTTATACATATTGAATACCATACGATCAGAGTCAGCCTTAGAAATATCAAGAATATCTCCAATCAACTTAAGGAGCAATTGATTGTTGGTCTCAATAATCTCAACAAACTTCTTTTTCTTATCCGGATCGACAGTCTTGCAAAGAAGATTAGCAAATCCGACAATGGCATTAAGAGGCGTACGTATCTCATGGCTCATATTAGCAAGGAAAGCAGACTTCATATTGTCGGCTTCCACAGCCTTTTTGGCAGCATCTCGAAGCACTTGCTCCACTTGCATCTTATCAGTGACATCAATTGCAAAGACATCAAGCACCTTTCGATTATCCTTAGACTTCTTATTTGGATTAACAATAAACTCAAGATAAACATCAGCGTTTGGAGCCTTAATGATTTTTCCAGTGGGTCCTTCTTCGGTCTCTAAAGCATCAATCGACTGCTGCCAAATATCGGCATATTCCTCAGATTTTAAAGTCTTGAGATTTAATTCATCCACAAGGGTCTTAAGAGTTTTATTCATTCCGCTGTAGTGCACAGCCTTTACCATACCGTCTTTATCAAGATCCACTATCGTTCGCATATATCCGATAGGCATGGAGTTGATAAGGTTATTATAGTCTCTGCTGACTCCTCGGCGCCTTGCAATGATATACCAAACAATAAATACGGTTAAGAGAAAGACAATAATTCCAATACCAATCAAAATATATTGCTTATATAATTCCCAAAAAGTCAATGGCTTGTCGAGGAATATGGTATTTGGTGGACAAATATCAATAGGGATTTCAAGATTCAGCAATTTGGGATAACTGATATACGGAGCCGCTTCATTTGGAATCCTAAACGGCACATCTCTCATATCTTTCCCGCTGATAAGATCTCTCACACCTTCCAAAACATAGTTATGAATTTGATCAGGAGACACGAAATAGCCACCTATGATACCATAGCCCATATATGCATACCTAAGGCCGAATACAGGCCGATGGGCACCATTAATAAGGAACGAATCGGTAGCACTCATCAGCGGAAGTCCAGACACACCGGGAGCAGTATAATACCAAGTAGACAATAGAAGTCCGATATTAGGATTGTTGTTGTTGAGATAAGGGAGCATTACACCCTCTTCTCCAGCAAAAAGCCATTCATATTCCACCTGAGGATATTTCAAATTAAGGTATTCACGGATCATATAGCTCATATGTCGATTGACATATAGACCATCAGCCATAAACACAAATTTTGTCATATCCGGATACATCTGCATCATCATGTCTACAGTTTCCTTATGTTTGTTTGGCGTCAACACAAGAGAGAAATTGTAGTCGTCTCTCATTGATTCCAAGGAGACCATTTTGGGAGGCATGATCGAGTCAGAAGGGCCCTGCACAGTGAAATAGAAATCCAACGGAGCAATCCTTTCATTTTGACTGATCAGCAACATGGGCACATCACCCCAGTGCTCCTTAATCTCATCTCTGAGATTGAAAGCAAAATTGCCTATCAGCACAATATAGTCAGGATTGGCTTCATTGTAATTGTCAAACATCATCTCCACCAACTCGTTGTAATCATCTTCGTTGAAGATAAGACTATTATTCAAGTGGATCACTCTCACTGCATTGAAATCAGGTCTTGTAGAAATCTCTTGAATGATATTATTGATGTATTTTCGTGGCCAAGGGGCAACCTCATTGTAGGAATTGATGATGATGAGTTGTTTCTTGTTTGCCTGAGCGGATGCATTAAAGCCAAAACCAATCAGGCACACAAGAAATGATATTATAATATTTAAGAATCTATTGTTAGTCATACTTTAAAGTTACTTACGTTTTAAGACGTAGGTCATCTCTTCTTTAAGTCGGTTGCTGTTGATAGGCTTAGAGACATAACCATTGAATCCACTTTCGAGCATACGTTCTTTGTCAGTAGCGAAAGCATAAGCAGTCACAGCGATAATTGGAACGACAGAATCTATACGTTTGATTTCTGTAGTAGCTTCATAGCCATCCATCTTAGGCATGCTAATGTCCATAAGGATAATATCCGGTTTAGTCTGCTCAAATAGCTCCACAGCTTCTTCTCCATTCCAAGCGTGGATCAATTCATAATTTCCGGAAAGCATACTTTCATAGAGGATATAGTTGCTCTCATTATCTTCAGCAATGAGGACTCTCAGCTTTTTCGCGTCAGGATCTGTCTGTTCAGGCGCTACAGGTTGCTGCTTGGCGGCAGAAGGCACACTCGGAGCAGACTGCTGATTTTGGGACTGCCCCATTCCTGACTTTGCCTGATGAGGTTGTTGAGCCGGGAATCCTTGTTGAGGATGAGCAGACTGTTGAGGGGGATACTGCTGACCATAAGGGTTCTGTTGCGGATACTGCTGGCCGTAAGGATTCTGCTGAGCATACTGCTGGCCGTATGGGTTTTGCTGAGGATATTGCTGGCCGTAGGGATTCTGCTGAGCATACTGCTGGCCGTATGGATTTTGTTGCGGATGCTGCGGATACTGCTGGCCATAAGGGTTCTGTTGCGGATACTGCTGGCCATAAGGGTTCTGCTGCGGATACTGCTGGCCATAAGGGTTCTGCTGCGGATACTGATGGCCGTAAGGGTTGTGCTGCGGATACTGCTGGCCATAAGGATTCTGTTGCGGATACTGCTGGCCATAGTGGTTCTGCTGCGGATACTGCTGGCCATAAGGATTCTGCTGCGGATACTGCTGGCCATAAGGATTCTGCTGCGGATACTGCTGGCCGTAGTGGTTCTGCTGCGGATGTTGTTGACCAAATGGTTGATGTCCGTATGGATTTTGTCCATATGGATTTTGTGCGTTAGGATACTGCTGATGGTGTGGATCAGCGGGTTGTCCGTTCTGTTGATATCCCTGCATATTGGGATTGACAGGTTGATTAGGATTGACTTGTTGAGACATATCTTCAGATTCTTGAGTATTATTATCAGTTAGAGTATTTTGTGATGAAAATTCATCTTCGGAATCAAGCAATAATTCTGATTCTTCTTCTGTTTCTGGGGCCACTGAAGCCTCGGAGTATTCAAGACTCTCCACAGGCGCAGGCTCAGACGATTCGGGGATCGCCACAGACTCAGAATCGAATGTCTCAATTGATTCAGAGAAGTCTGGAGTCACCATTGGCTCTGAAGAATCATAGGTCTCAGTCTGCTCAGAGAAGACAGGAGTCTCCACTGCTTCAGAAGAGACATAAGTTTCCGTCGACACAGGGAGTTCAGGAGTTTCCACTGATTCTGAAGAATCAAAAGCCTCCGTCTTATCGGAGAAATCCTGGGTCTCTATAGACTCTGATGAGTCATAGTTCTCTGTTTGCAAGTCATAGGTCTCGGTCTGCTCAGAGAAATCCTGGGGCTCGATATCATTAGGGTCCTCTGAAGAATCAGAGACCTCCATTTGTTCAATTTGAACGGAAGAGTCGAATGATTCCGTTTGCTCAGAGTTTTCATTAGACTCTCCATATGAGTCTGAAATCTCTATAGAATCCATTGATTCTATGGATTCGTATGATTCCTCGTGTTCAATTGTCTCAGAAGAGTCTGAAATTTCGGAAGACTCGGAAACTTCTGAAGATTCATGGTTATCCGAGATTTCTAATGTTTCAGTTGTCTCAATTGAATTGCTCAGTTGCTCTCCTTCATTAGGCATTCCGTCAGGCCCGAACTGTGGCTGATTAATTGGCATTCCGTCAGGACCAAACTGTGGAGGATAGATTGGCATGCCGTCGGGACCGAACTGCTGCGGATAGATTGGCATGCCGTCGGGACCAAACTGCTGCGGATAGATTGGCATTCCGTCGGGACCGAACTGTGGAGGATAGATTGGCATTCCGTCGGGACCGAACTGTGGAGGATAGATTGGCATTCCATCGGGGCCGAACTGTGGAGGATAGATTGGAATTCCGTCGGGTCCAATATGAGGAGGATAGATTGGCATTCCGTCGGGTCCAATTTGAGGAGGATAAATAGGCATTCCATCGGGTCCTACAGCAGGAGCAAACTGCGACATCGAGTTCTGTTCATTCGGTTGAGACTGAAGAGAGGCATCCTCACTTGAAGGGGCATCGTTTTGAGGATGTTCATTATATTCAGGCTGTGGCTGATTATTTTCTACAGAATATTGACCAGCGTGGTGTTCATGATGATCAAATTCTGAATGATGCTCGCTCGGCATTGACAATGCATGCTGCATTGTGAGGTCGATAGTAGGTTCAGTCCACAATGGAGCCACCTCATCTTCCGGAATTTCCGCCATGCGGTAAGGGATTTCAAACCAGAAAGTAGAGCCAAAGCCCTCGCCATCAGAATGCACACCAATCTGACCACCGAGGAATTCCACGATAGCCTTGCAAATCGGCAAGCCAAGACCAGTTCCATTGACAAAGCTATTCAACTTTATGAAGCGTTCAAACACCTTCTTCTGATTCTCTTCAGAAATACCGAATCCGGTGTCATGGCAATAGAAATACAGATTCTCACCTCTCACTTCATAACCATATGTGATGCTTCCTGTTTCAGTAAACTTGCTTGCATTGGTTAGGAAGTTGATTACGACTTGCGACAGGCGGTTGGGATCTGTATCCAACCAACAAGACTGAGCGCCGAAATTACAGAGAAGATCAACTCCCGGTTTAACTCTATCTACAACAGACTCGCCGATATTTACAAGAAGAGCATTGATATCGGTTGCGCGCATATTAAATTCCATCGTACCCGCCTCAGTCTTTGAAAGATCGAGGATGTCGCTGATAATCTGGAGCAACATTTCATTATTGCTTTCAATAATATTGATGAACTTAGCCTTCTGGGCAGGATCATCAGTCTCAGCAAGCATGTTTGAGAAACCAACGATAGCATTCAATGGAGTACGAATCTCATGGCTCATATTAGCAAGGAAAGCTGATTTCAGTCTGTCTGCTTCCTTAGCAGATTCACGCGCCTCAATTAGGCGGCGCATCTGCTCCTTGCGTTCAGTGATGCATGTAAAGGATCCAATGAGCACTTCCGCTTCCCCTTTATCGTTATATCTCTCAACGCTTACATTTACTTCCAGCCATTCTTCAACTTGCTTTCCATTGTCAGGAATCACGATGCGGAACTCCATCTGAGCATATTTTCTCTTGCCTTGAATCACTTCCTTAGTGAGTTCTGCCACCTTAACGGCATCCTCAGGATAAATCAATCGATGAAGCATCTCTTCCGTGATGTTAATATCCTTCCCATTGATTGAGATAAGATTTCTGTTGACTTTTCTCAAAGCCTCATTATACTTAAGTTCAATCGTCTTAGTAGCGAGATTCCAATGCCAAGGCACCACTTGAGCAAGGTCAAGAGTCATCTCAAGCATCGCAGAAGTGTATTTCAGATCATGCTCCGAACGAATTCTTTGTGTGATATTAAAGCAGAAAATTTCAAGAGTCTCAGCATCAAACCCTCTGTGTATATTAACCTCATAATAGGAATCTGTCTTGAGAAAATGTTCGGTATAGACCACTCCTTTTCCATCATCAGTAAGGCGTGCGACAGCTTTCAACATCTCCGCTTCATCAAAGAGAGGTTCGCACCGGCATTCACCAGCGTGGCGCTCCCAAAGTTCAATAGCCTTCTGGTTGCCTGGAGTAGTTTGGACTTCAACGGGAACGCCATCTTCATTATAACGCACCTTGCCTATAAAATAATTGACCGGAAGATGATTGATCTTAATCTCACGCTTCTTCATAAACGACTCAGTCTTTCCCTTGAAGAGAAGATAATACATCACGAGCTGCACGAGAGAAATAAGAATCAGCAAAGCCACAGCGAAAGCCAAAGGATTCTTGCTGAAGATCGATTCCGGCTTACTGATGAAAGAAGTATTTGCAGGAATATCGGCATCTGAAAGTCCTTTGCGTTCGAGTTGAGGGTAGTCTATGCAAGCACCGCCACGATCACCCTTGTCAAGAGGAATCTGACGCATATCATCGCCGGCAAGCATTCTGTCGATAACATCCTTGCTTTTCTTCATGATATCAGCACGCACAGGAAGCACACCACCAATCACACCCGACTTTAAATAATTCTCTTTAAATGTGAAGATAGGTTGGGGAGAACGTTCGATAAGATTGACATCTCCGGCGGAATAAAAATGGTGTCCAGCTTGGTCAACCTCACTATGAGTCCAGTTTGCAAGAAGAATACCGGTTTCAAGATCTCTCTTAGTAAGCAGATTCCTGAATTTGTCGAGACCTGAATCTTCATCACCATTAATCCACTCAAACGAGACTTTCGGATACTTCACTGAAAGATAATGGCGAATGCTATCCCGAAGCTGGATGCTGGTAGAAATTGAATTTGATGCAAGCTTGAAATTTTTCATATCCGGCTGCATCTTCATCATCATGTCGATAGTCTTCTTATAATGATCCGGAATCTTGACAAATGTAAAGTTATACCTGTCGCGAATATCATGAAGCGACACTACAGGAGCATCAGTGATATCAGCACCGCTATAATCATATTCTTTAGGCACAACTTCTTCCCAAGCTCCCATATAAAGCATAGGTATATTCTTCCATCGTCTATTGATTTCTTCCCTTGCAGAAAAAGCGGGACGCCCAAGGAAAATGATGCCCGTAGGAGGATTTTCAGCAAAATAATCAAGATTTTGATTTATCGTAGCATAATAAGTAGAATCATTGACAATGTTGGAAGAATTAAGATGTCTGACATGAGTAGTGACACCTTTGACATTGACAAGATGATACATCAAACCATTGATGTATTCCTGAACCCAAGGAGAGGACTCATCATAGGAGTTCAAAATAAGGATATGATTTTGAGAAGACTGCGATGCCACGGCATTAGGAGGGGCAAAGAAAGCAGCCATCACAACAAGCGCGATGGTAATCACGCTCCGCAAAATCCTGAAATTGCTGTTGATTCGATACATATCGGAAATGTTTGGTTAACAGAAGGTATTGAGTTTTTACATATTTTCCATTCTCGCGATGTCGGATGTTTTCTTTGGATTCCAAGCATCCTTGTAGGAAGTGCGGAATAATAGTTCCTCCGTATGTCCGACAAGACGCACAATCCTCATAAAATAACCCATATAAAAAGTATAGAGTAAAAGGAAAGCTCCAAGATGTCGCTCCTCACGCCAGCGTTCAGTGATACACATCATCACGCCGAAAGCACAAATTGAGAAAGCCGAACGTAGGATAAAGCCCACAATCATGATTTCCACAAGTCGGTCAGTGTTTCCGAGCACAAGTATGAATATGTAGAAAAGCCATACATAATTGAAGATACAGTCGAAAAGGATATTGTCAAGATTGGAAATCATATTAGAGAAAGAGAAATTCCTATTGCTCCAGAGAATATCCTTGTGTTTTCTAATACGGAATCTAACAAGAGATTTCGACCATCTTTTTCTCTGCTTGAAGAGAGCCGACCATTTTTCCGGCACATTTGTCATGCAGATAGCATCTTCAGCAAACCACACCTTATGGCCCGACTTTCTGAACTTCTGTGTGATATCACCGTCAAGACCCGGGCCAATATCCCATGCTCCGACTTCACGAAGCACTTCGGCATCGAAAGCACCGAAAGCGCCAGAAATGATATGATAGATGCCGAGTCGGCTGGTCACCATACGTCCTACCTGAATAGAACGCAGATATTCAAGAGCCTGCATAGAAGTGCAAAGAGTCTTATCGGCATTGCGCACCTTCACACATCCACCTACTGCCTTGATTCTACGGTCCATATAAAATGGAAGAAGAATCTTTTCGATGGCATCACGGTCGAGAGAACTGTCGCAATCAAGATGGACTATATATTTACCAGTGGCATGATGCACGCCGCAATTTGCAGCACTTGCCTTACCACCGCGCTCCACCATTCTGAAATATTTATGAATGTATCCCCTCTTTAGCAAATCGCGGCAAATCTGAGGAGTAGTGTCGTCGCTTCCATCGTCGACAATTATTATCTCGTAGTTCTGATAAGTCTGCTCGCTTAGAGAAGTTACGAGTTTATATATCTGCTTGCCTTCATTCTTTCCCGGAGCAAGAATAGTCACGAGCGGCTTTTCAAGATAAAGCTGATAGCGTGCGGCTTCACGCTTCTTACGCCTTTGGTTGAAAGTAGCCCCATGCCATATAGCCACAATAAAGTCGGTCAGATAATATCTGGGGAACTCAATGAATAGCAAAAACCAGAAGGTCGCGAGCATTCCCTTTCCAATGAAATTGACCGAGAGCACATCCAGAATGCCATCTATGAATTCGTATATGTAATAGAGCATTTTTGTTTATTTTTAATTATTAAATTGGGCAAATTAGTCTAATTGGTCAAATTAGTCTAATAGGACAAATTAGAATAATTGGGCAAATTAGAATAATTTGTAGAAGAGAAGTTATTGGCGTCGGTCTTCGAGTCGCTCAATGAAAGTATCCACGTCGTCGCCGATAGAGAATGTATAGTTACCCACGAGGTCGAACTGGAAACCCTTGTGAAGCTTACGGTAGTCTTCAAACTGCTCACGAAGCTCATATTCCATTTGGGTTTGAGCAGGGGCAATCTCACCGGGACTCACACGACGAAGGAAGTAGAAATAGTTACCCCAAAGCGTACTCTTATAGTTGAAGAATCGGCTCATGGCCTGCACCAATGGGGGGACTACATATATCTCTTCATAATCATCGGCAGTGGGGTCGAACACATAGAAACGAGCCACAATGATAATATCTTCAGTATCATCTTCTTCGTTGGCAAAGAGACGAATGTATTCCTGGAAGTCGCGCATAGAAGAATATCCGTAGAATCCCACCTGACTTACTACCAGTTTGTAGTCGGTAGAAGCGAAAGCTCGGATACCTTCCGGAGTAAACTCAAATTCCTCGATATTTACTTCACGCAATTCTTCGGTAGTGTGCGTTCGTTTGCAAGTGGTGCAATACACATTCATATTAGGATACATGAATGAATTTCCACATTCCTTGCAAGAATACACAGAAGAAGGTTTGTCATAATCGACACCGATATGCCGCAAGAAATGCTTGCACTTTGGGCAACGAAGCTCCTCATCCCAGTGATAGGCAGACTCCGGCGACACATTGGCACAACGGAAATGATGGATCACCGCCTCCTCATGCAGATTTGTGCTGTCGCATTTCGGGCATCGCTCAAGGAAAAGGAGATGGCTTCGTGAGCAATGAGGGCACACATAGATCTTATGAATGAAGCGAGTGCGACGTATGTATCCGAGCCTGATCAACTGATTATGGAAGAAGTGGCGTTCTTGCATCTGCATATACTCCTGGTTTTCATTCCAAAGAGTATGATAGTAGACCGCCATATATCCGGAGCTAAGTCCGGGGGTAGGTTCGGATGAGAAAGTGAACTGACGTCTGGAGATAGCATATCGGCAAAGACGGAAGATTTCTTCAGCGTGCGTCACCACAGGGTCGGTTCCGAGCAAGAAATTCAGGCTTCGCATATTGTTGTAGATTTCCTCAATGCCTTGTGCCATGCCATGGTCTAGAGGGTGAGTTGCGTAACCATCCACCGTCACCTCTGCCCTACCGAGCCATCCTTTGAAACGCTCAGTCACATAGCAAGGTTTATAACGGCATTTTTCCGACCACAAAGGAGAAGCGTAGCGGATAGCAAGCATATTGCGGTCCATGATCGGAGACATGACGTTGATGAAAATAGCGTCAAAGTCCTCGAACTGCAGTTCCGGTGTGGTATCCACGTCGACCAAGTGATTTATCACAAGGATTCGACGTCGGTTATGATTTGAGACGATAGTATATCTCTCATCAACTTTCTCTATTTCGTTTTGCGATTCATTCATTTTTTCTTATTGAATTTTGAAGTGTCGAGAATCCATATGCCCTCGAACTTCTTAGGATTGGATCTTCTAAGTTTTGCGGTTTCAGCATAAGCCTTAGCCGCTGACTCGGCAGATGAATAGTAGATATACCATTTCTGTCCGAATTTTATAATATGGCCTGTCACGCCATCTTTCTTCAACTCATCTTGATATAGATCGACACGGCTTTTTTCAGAGAAAACACCTAAAATCGACATATATCTCTTGTATTCGGGAGCAGCATTGGCTTCCTTAGCTTGCTTAGCTTCTTTAGCTGAATTAGCTTCTTTAGCTTGCTTGGCATCTTTAGCTGAATTAGCTTCTTTAGCTGAGTTAGCTTCTTTAGCTGAGTTAGCTTCTTTAGCTGAGTTAGCTTCTTTAGTTGTCTTAGCCTCTTTAGCTGAGTTAGCTTCTTTAGCTGAATTAGCTTCCTTGGTCTCTTTGACATCCTTAGGCTGATTCTTATCTTTAGCAGGAGATGAAGAGTCAAGCATCATAGAAGAGTCAAGATCCATGCCATTGTCGGAGAATGAGATGGCATCTTCATCACGCAAGATAAGACCCTTACCCACTTCGTAGAGCATTGTACGGTGAACTTCGGGCTCATCTTCCCAAGGGAAAAGATTTCTTATCTTCACCTTGACAGGGAGACCTGAAGTGGCACTCCAGAATGGAATGATCTGCCCTTCATCGATGTTGAGCAATGCGATCAGAGCCTTATTAGCCTTCGCGAAATAGCTTCGTAGATTTTCGGGGATATCCTCAGAGCGCACACCGGTCATCATCACATGGGCATCAAAGTTGAGCTCATCGTTGACGTAGATTTTAGCAGGCATATTATCCTTTATGCGGCTGGTCAAGTTGACCGGAACGTAAGCCACCACCATGAGGTTGTTGTCTTTCAAGTCAAGGTGCTGCATATCGATAATGTCTTCTTTCTCGAAGAAAATCATCCCGGTAGGAGCCATCACGTCGGTGATAAAACCATCCTTATTCGAAATGTTGTATCTTACGTCGTAGGCATCGCTCTTAGAATATGGGTTCTCATAAATCTGAGTGCCACCTTTCCTTGCGCGGTTAGGACCGCGAGGGCCGAATTCAGCGTCATGTTTCAGACCGGCAACCACACCGAGTTGGGCACGAAGTGCTGCGAGAAGAGCCTCCGACTCCCTGAGTTCCCTTTCGAGATCCATCTTATGGGAATTGTTGGAAAGCCCGAAAGAAATATTATGAGATTCCACAGCAATCTGTTTCTTCAGTTCTGCGATTTTCACTTCAAGCACTCTGATTTTTTGAGCAATATCGCTCAACTGCAAATCGAAATTTCGTCGGTTTTGCAGCACTGAAGGTTCGTCGTTAGGATTGATTTCCAGCACAAGCCAATCGAGAACGTAGTAGGAATAAAGAGTATCACCGACATGCACAATATCGCCCGGCTTCACATATACCGAGTCAAGATATATGTCGTAAGGAGCACGCACCTTATTGATCTCGATGTGGACATAAGCATCGTATTCAGTGTAGAAAGACTTATCGATCGCATACATAGTAGCGAGCGACACAATTATGAAGATAATGATACCGGCAATGATCTGCTGGCGGTTGATCTTCTTCTTGCGTTGGCGCAAGACGGCTTCAATATTGTCTTTCTCGTCGAGAGAGCGGTAGGTGAAGTTTCTCATTTCCGAATTGGTGAAAGGTTTTCAATCGAACAGAAGTCACTGACATTCTCGCCGGCAAGGAACTTGGCGAGTGAAGCGATCTGCTGGTCGCGGCTATACTGGAATTCGAGGAGGCGTTCGAGACAGAGAAGATAAGCATTATATTCCTTCATACGAGCGAGACGGTTGTATTCGCCCTTACGATTTTCATATGCATTCGTTCTCATATCGAGATATTTCTTTAGTTCAAGGCTTCTGTTATATTCGCCGACGATAGAATTATTGAGGCGTTCCACTTCCGTAGCAACGAATACAACTTCATCGGCAATTTGTCTCATCCTGAGATATTGTTCGGCACCGATAGCCTCACCTTGAGCTCTGAAAGCATCCCGCTGCTTCTTAGCCTCATTGTTGATAGGGAATTTGAAATATACACCGAGATCAACATTAGAAGAATTGCTTAGGAAACTACGGGTATAGTGAGAAAATCTCAGGAAAGGAGAGCAATCCACATCATCCCAATATTTAGCGTTTTTAGCACGTTGCTCGAAGAGCTCCTGACGTTTACGAGCAATCTTAAAATCAGCCTGATTTTCTTCAACGTAGCGAAGGAAGCGAGCAGTGTCGAGTTTAACGATGAATGCATCGGGATGAGAAAGATCGGAAGCCTCAAGGTTTCTGACAGTAAGACCAACAAGTTTTCTCTCCGCCTCAGCCTTTTCGCTCAAGATGAGCATAATGTCGTCGGAAGAGATATTTTCGAAATTGAGGAGGAACATGTACGCGTCGCTGAGAAGGGATAGATTGTGAACTCGATGTGAGAGGATTCGACACATTGCAGAGTCTTGCATTGAGCGGTAGAATTCACGTTGGCGAGCATATTCAGTTCCGCGAGTTTCCTTTTGGTAAGCGATTCTGTCAATATCAGCCTGGATTTGGACTTCACGTATTTTCCCTTTCTTGTTATATAGGCCGCTGTTGAAATAGTTCCAACGAACTTCAGCCTGGAATTTGGTATTGTAGCGAGACACAGCATCATCGTCCGCCGGATCATTGAACCCAAATGTATCGTCAAGACGGTAGTAAGTTTGTCCAGTAACCTGAAGTCCGGTAGGAGATTTTATGTATTTGGCTTGTGCATCAACTGATTTCTCGAGGGCGGCATTATAGAGAGAGTCAGCGAGGAGAGTGTCGCCATATTTGCGAGAAGCTTGAATGAAAATGTCGTTTGAGACGTTGGAGTGAGGATTATCGTTTCCAAAAATGAGAGAGTCGAGGACGACAAAACGATCCTCGAAAAGCGCAAGGATCGAGTCGGATTTCTGCATCATAGCAGAGTTCGACTGAGGGAAAGCAAAGATGTATGAAAACATCAAAAATGCGAAATAAAGAAACCGTTTCGACGTCATTTTGGGTCCGGATATAATTTAACTCACAAAGATAATATTTTTCTTGATGAAATACAATAGTTGAAGAGATTTTTTAGCAAAAAAAAGCATCGGCAGGGTAGCCGATGCTCTTTTTTAAGATATTTTGGGGAATTGGATTATTTCTTCCAAGCGAATACCTGAACGTTGCTCTTACCGTAAGCTACGTAGATGTAACCGTCAGGATTGAGGTTAACGTAGTTAGCAGAGTTGCCGCCGTTGTACTTAGTGCGAGTTACGAATGAGAGGTCTTCCTTGTTGAGGACGATGAGACCAGCACCACCGTGAGCTACGTAAACATACTTGCCGTCAACAGCGAGACCGTTAGCGCAAGAAGCAGCAGCTTCCTTAGTAGTCATTTCCCAACCCTTAAGTTCTTCCTTAGTCATGTTAGTGAGAACGAACTCAGCCTTCTTAGTGATAGTATTGCCAGCGAGAGTGAGGTGCTGAACGCCACCTTGACCGAGACATACCCAGATGTCATTGCCCTGGATAGCAATTACGTCCTTACCGTCAACCGGAGCGAGAACTGCGTCAGAAACGATGTAAGAAGCAATTTCATTTTCGTAGTTAACGTCAGAAGCAGCGTAAACCTTGATAGAAGCAGTAGCAGTGTTAGCAGCGTTGTCACGGTTGATAAGAGTCAACATAACGACATTCTTACCGTCAGTAGCGATGTGCTTACCAGAGATCTTGTTGCCGTCAGCAGTCATGCCTTCCGGGCTGAAGTCGTAAGCAGCGAGTTTAGCGATAGACTTAGGCTTAGCACCAGCAGAGAAATCGCTTACGTTGAAAGTTTCGAATCCCTTAACAGAAGCAACCTGATAGTAGTCACCGTTGCGGATGATACAGTTGCCAGAACCACCCTGCTCGTTGTAGAGCTGACGGATGTTGAGGACAGCCTCACCAGTCACGAACTTACCGTCGTTGCATTCGATCCAACCAAGGATACCACCTTTCTTAGGATGGTCACCAGCAACGAAGATCTTACCATTGTCGAAGATAACGTGGTTGAAGTCAACAGCACCGTAAGTATCGTTAGAAGGAGAAGTTTCAAGATAAGAGTTTAGAGTAACAGTACCGTTAGCAACAGTCAGATACTCGATACAGCCGTGGAAGTTCGGGCCCTGAGTATGCCAAGAGAGGTAAGCGTCCTGACCGTTAGTGTAGATACAAGTAGCAGAGATTGGGTGAGTGTGTTGGTCGCCATCAGAAGGAGCTACAGAACCAACGTTTTCGAGAACTGGATCTGGATCAGGAGTTGGGTTATCATTTGGATTAACCACCATCTTAGGACCGCAATCGTCGCCATCAACAACAGCATAGTCAACGATATCGCCATTTACCTGACAAGTATTGTTCCAGAGGATATTTTCTCCATTTGCACCAGCCAAATTTGTAGATTCATGAATACCGTCAAATTTAACAGCTACATTATACATTGTGCCTTGGAGGTCTTCATTGTTTACAGAAAGAGAAGCTGCCTCAACCATAGCATATTCACCTTCATCAGCCTTAACGAATACATTTCCAATATTAGTAAGGTTAAGCTTTTCTGTAGCGTGGAGATAACCACCATCACGAAGACTAATGTAAAGAGGGCTGTTACCTGAGAGCTGAATTGTAGGAGCTGAAACATAACCAGCCGAAACGTTAGAATCGTTACCAGTAAGATAAATAGTATCTTCAGCTGTTACAGCGCAACCAGCAAATACTTCACCACCGATAAGAGTTACGTTCTTACCATGGATCTTACCATATGTGTAAACATTACCTTCGATAGTAATATCAGTGTCACCATGGATAAGGTCTTCTTCAGCAATAAGAGAACCTTTGTGGTAGATGATCTTATCACCCTGGTTTGAAGCCTTAACAATGTCGCCACCACCATAAAGATATATAGTAGTTGCGTAAGGAATATTTGTTCCAGCTGAAAGTTTACCACCATTAAGGATGTGAACTTCGATAGGAGTATTTTCATCACCGCCAAAACCGTTGAAAGAGACATTACCATCGATGAAATAACGAACGTTCTGAACGGGAACTTGCTGCCAATTAGTAGAAGCATCTTGCACATATACTACCGTAGCCAGTTGATTAAAATTCACATCTCCCTTCACATAGAAATTAGGAGTGCCATTATAACCGCTATAAGAATATACATTAGTAGATGCATCTATAGGGTTCATAGCAGCGAGTTCCTCTGCAGAAGGAGCTTCTGGCATTCCGGGGTGTTCAGGCACATCCCAGGCAGCGCGAGTGCCGAGGTGGCTGTTGTAGTAAGATTTTGCGAGACTTGGGTTAGAACCGGCATTGACTTTGAGCTGTTCAACGAGAACGTTTTCGTCACCGTTGTTATTTCCACCGTTATCGGGAGTGATATCGGTTTCAGAACAAGCAGTAAGGTAAGTCATACCAGAGGCCGCTACAAACAGGAGAGCGGAATTGCGTACGAAACGCAATGATGTTTTGATGTTCCTCATAAGGTTATTAAAAAAATGTTATTATAGTTTTTGTTTGATTTTCAATTTTTTATAAAGGCTTAGATTTAAAGTTATTTCTTTGATTTGTAATATAAGATTGCAAGTCAAATACTATGAGGGCTAAATCTTGATGCAAAGGTAATATTTTTTTTTCAAGTGTGCAATAAAAAAAGATAAATTATATGATTTTTTTGCAATAAAATTTCAAAATTAACATTTAAGCTGTCTTAAGCACTAAAAAAATCAAGCAAAGGCGTAAAGGTTCTATCATGAAAGTATCACATCACTGTTTCTTTCGCAAATAGACAAATAATCAATTACTCAACTTTCGGACGCTCAAAAATCTCACGCAAAGGCGCAAAGGTTCAATCATGAAAGTATCATAACACTGTTTCTTGCGCAAATAGACAAATAATCAATTATCACTACCATAAAGCGCCTCTCCGAGGCTACTGAGCTCAGGATATTGATGCCCCAGGCTGAAGCCTGGGGTTTTGGCATAATCATCAGGTCTCCGACCTGATTTTTTACCGAAAAAAGGCGCTGAAATTGAAAATGCAATAATTCAATCTTATGTTTATTGCTTTTGAGAGTCAATAGTTGATTGAGGTTGGTCGGAGGGAGATTGAGAGGGGTTGGAGGGAGATTGAGAGGGGTCGGAGGGAGATTGAGAGGAGTCGGAGGGAGATTGAGAAGAGTCGGAGGGAGATTGAGAGGGGTCGTAGGGGGGCTGAGGGAGGTCGAGGATGGGGTCGGTGTCACGTTTCTTTTTTTCTCCGAAAGTGAGGTAGGCGTTGAATGTAAAGCCGAGGGGACCTGTGCCGTAGCCGGGTATGAACCAGGGAGATTGCCCTTGGCTGCTATGGAGACCAAGACGGTAGCGGACATTCCACCCCAAAGAGAAAGGTCCTGCAATTTTCACCTTCAAACCAGCCAATATTTCCCCATAGACACTTGTGCATTTCTGCCCTATTTCATCAGGACTATAGACAGTTTCTCCTTCTTCATTTACAGAACGGATGTCGGTTTTATCCCATTTGCATTGCGCCATACCAAAGCGCAAACCGAGATAACCCATGTATGCCGGATCGGATTTATAAAGAAAGTTATAGTTGATGCCGACTTTGGCATACATCGAAGGATATGCCTTGACTTTAAACAGATCATTGTTTTCAGTATGATGCCCCCATCCTATACCGGCCTCCAACACAGGGAAAAACCAGTTGTGGAGAGATACCATCGCGCTAAAATCGTAGCTGCTATGGGTCTGACCTATGGCAGACATAATAGCATCTGCAAAGTTTACGCCAACCGTCACACCATTGAAGAGTGGATAAGGAGAAGATGGACGGACACTGGAAACAGTGTCGAGTTCAGCGAGATAGAGCACGGGAGTTTCGAGTTTTTCGCCGTGTTTGTCATAATAGTGAAGGATTGGTTTTTGGGGAGCGTCGTCGTCGCTTTCTACAGGGGTAATAGTGCCTTTGTTGGATTGTGGGTATGCAGAGAGAGCCACTGTCATTGCTATGATAGAGGCTAAAAATCTTAGTATGTCATTACTTATTTTGATTACCATTTGACGCTTAATGACGCATGCGGAGCATGCTTACTACACTTTTGATT
>CAZGGB010000004.1:60659-82440 GCA_964525115.1 uncultured Sangeribacter sp.
TTGATTCTGAGTGGTATTACCATTTGACGCTTAATGACGCATGCGGAGCATGCTTGCTACACTTTTGATTCTGAGTGGTATTACCATTTGACGCTTAATGACGCATGCGGAGCATGCTTGCTACACTTTTGATTCTGAGTGGTATTTCCATTTGACGCTTAATGACGCATGCGGAGCATGCTTGCTACACTTTTGATTCTGAGTGGTATTTCCATTTGACGCTTAATGACGCATGCGGAGCATGCTTGCTACACTTTTACCACTCCTCTCCTATTAGATAGTGGTTGCGTTCGGGGGAGTTGCGCGTGATAAGCTCCCCGATGAAACCGGTCAGGAAGAATTGAAGTCCCATCACCATAGCTGCTAATGAGAGGTAGAAATAGACGGAGTTTGTGACATAGAAATGATAATCTGCACTGCACATGCTGACGATTTTTAATATCAGAACAGTCAGAGTAGCCAAGAATCCTATAAAAAACATCAGACTACCCAACAGACCAAAAATGTGCATAGGCTTGATACCAAATTTCGACTGAAACCATAACGTAGCGAGGTCAAGATAGCCATTAACGAAGCGATCGAGTCCGAATTTGGTAGTACCATACTTGCGTGCCTGATGATGCACCTCCTTCTCCCCTATCTTCTTGTAGCCGGCATTCTTAGCAAGATATGGGATGTAACGGTGCATATCACCATAGACCTCGATATGCTTCACTACATCTTTCTTGTAGGCTTTAAGGCCGCAGTTGAAATCGTGGAGATTTTTGATACCGCTTACTTTTCGTGCCGTGGCATTGAATAGCTTCGTGGGGATGGTCTTGCTTAGTGGATCGTAGCGTTTTTTCTTCCAACCTGAGACGAGATCATAGCCATCTTCTGTTATCATTCGATAAAGTTCCGGTATTTCATCAGGACTATCCTGAAGATCTGCATCCATAGTGATTACCACATCACCCTTTGCACGAAGGAAACCTTCGTTGAGAGCGGGGGATTTGCCATAGTTACGAGAGAAGCTCACGCAGTGCACATGATCGTCGCCTTTAGAGATTTCCTTGATGACTTTCATAGAGTCGTCGGTGGAACCATCGTTGCAGAAGATGATTTCGTATGAGAAACCGTTTTCTGCCATGACACGGGAGATCCAGGCGTGTAGTTCGGGGAGGGATTCTGCCTCGTTATATAGGGGGATTACTACTGATATGTCCACGTTTTTAATAATTGAGAATTATTCTTTAATTGAGAATTGAGAATTGAGAATTGAGAATTATTCTTTAATTGAGAATTTTTGACGCGCGGGGACGCGCACGGAGTGCGCTTGCTACTTTGTTTGACTCGACAAAAATTCTCTCTTTAGGGGGTTCGGGGGCCTATTCTTTAGGGTGACGGGGGTTGGGGAGGATCGAGGGTTAGATTTAGGGAGTGGAGGAGGGATTTGTCTTCTTCTATTGTGTTGCCGATTGTGGTGAGCATGTCGCCCATAATGGCTCCGTTGATGCCGCCTGTGAAGATTCTTTTCATATTCTTCTTCGAGAGTCGGCCTCTTCCTCCGGCAAATCGGATCACCTGTTTAGGGAGGATAAATCGCCAGATGGCAGCGCACCTTATAATTTCATCTTCTGATATAAGAGGAGTATTTTCAAGAGGTGTGCCTTTAATAGGGTTAAGAATATTCATGGGGACAGAGTCGACCTTCATATCCCTTAGCATAATAGCGAAATCAATTCTATCTTCAACAGTCTCCCCCATTCCAATGATACCTCCAGAGCAGATCGCCATTCCTTGGCGACGAGCTGCCTCGATTGTCTTTCGTTTGTCATCTTGGCTGTGGGTGGATACGAGCTCGGACCACATCCGCTCACTTGTCTCCATATTACAATGGTAGCGTTCGATCCCTGCTTCCTTGAGGCGTGACAATTGGGCTTCAGAAAGGAGTCCCATAGAAACGCAAAGATGGAGGTCGGTCTCTTTGCGCAGACGCTCAATAATACGGATAAAATTGTCAAGATCTCGGTCAGAAACAGAGCGTCCACTCGTCACGAGTGAGAAACGACGGATACCGGTGGACTCATTTAGACGAGCTGCACGAAGTGTTTCTTCTTCATCGAGGATATTGTAGGTCTGGCAACCGGTATGATGACGAGTGGTTTGGGCACACCATTTACAGTCTTCGCCACACATGCCACTACGGGCATTGACAATTGAGCAAGAGTCGAAGACATTGCTGTGGAAGGCTTTGGTGATACGATCAGCGGCGTCGCAAAGGGCATCGAGGTCAGAGACTTGTATCAGTCTTAGAGCCTCCTCCTTGGAGACCCCTTCTCCGGAATTGATTACCTTTTCAGCTATTTCAGCTATTTCAGCAGTTTCCATATCAGGATTTGGCGAGGGTCAAAGTGAATTCGAGGCCGCCGGATGGGAGGTTGCGGACAGTGATGTCGCCTCCATGGAATTTAGCAGCACTCTTTACTATAGCAAGGCCTATTCCAGTGCCACCTTTCTTGCGAGAACGGCCTGACTCAATACGATAGAAACGGTCGAATAGATGCTCGAGATGTTCTTCAGGTATTCCTGTGCCATCATCGCCTATGATAATGCGATATGACTTCTCATCTTCTTCCTGAAGGAATATAGATATAGTGGAGCCACCGCTATATAAGATAGCATTGTTAATAAGATTGCTGAAAATAGATTCGAGCAGGGGTCCATTTCCAAGCATCATCATCGTTTCAGGGATATTAATCTCAAAACCGATTCCAGCATCCTCAGCTTTCATAAGAAGGGAATCAGAAACCTCTTCAACGACATCAGTAAGCGACAACAACTCCTTCTGAATATTATCAGCCCCATCATCAAGGCGATTGAGAGTGAGAATATCTTGAATCATCTTTAAGAGGCGGTCGGAATTAGCCTTGCATCGAGAGATTAGCATATTGCGCTGCGCCTCTGAGAGTTTGTCTTTATGAGTAAGAAGAGTCTCAAGTTCAAGCGAGATGGCAGAGACAGGGGTTTTCAGCTCATGATTGATATTATTGGTAAGTTCTTTTTTCAGGCGAGCCTTCTCCTGCTCATCCTTGAGGGCAATGTCAGCCAAACGCTCACGCTCAACGAGAGTACGCTGCCAGCGGACGTAGATAAGCACGATATTGTGGGCTATAGTGCCTAACTCGTTTTTTGGGAAAGCCTTAGTATCATATATTTCCACACCTTTTTCAGCAGCCTGAGCAAATTCAGAGAGGCGCTTTATAGTGTTTCCGATACGAGAAGTAGCATACCATGTAATAGCGATCACAAAGATATAAATTAAAATGGCATACCACAAGAAAGTTCGGTCGATATTCATAAACTCAGCGAGACCGACATCATGGCCCAAAGCCCCTGTGCGAGCAAAGAGATCACCTTCCTTCAGGGCAGCATAATAATAGAAATCGTCATCATCCACCTCATCGTTGTTGTGGACGCTGAATCCACGATGAATATCCGACTCATTTGCCATCTTCAGTTCATCGAGTTCAAGAGGATTTGTGATGTGGTCGATGCCTGTATTATCGTAAAGGATATTGCCTTCTGAGTCGAAAATAGCGAACTGAAGCTCTTGAATGGGAAGGTCGATGGTACGCTCCCATAGCTCCACGTTTACCACCCCACCTTCATAATGGTCGAGAAGCTGATAGTTGAGGATAGTCAACTGAGCGTTAAGAAGATCCTGGCGGTAGCGTTGCTCACGAGAAAACTGGAAGGCGACAAAAGCGACTTCGCACAGTGTGAGTATAGCTACCACGACAAGTAGGAGCTTCGTGCTATAGCTGATCTTGATAGGACGCACCTTTATAATAACTATTAACGATTAACTATAAACTATGAACTATAAACTATGAACTATGAACTATGAACTATTAGCGATTAACGATCGACAAATGTCATAAAAAATTTTCAAGACACTTGATGACGCTTGCATAACGCTTAGTTAGACTTTGAAGCCGTAGCCATAGCCAGAACGGGTTACGATAAGCTTGCCATATTTGCCAATCTTGGCACGTAGACGTGTCACATTGACATCGACGACACGGTTAACGACCACCACTTCGTCAGACCAAACTTTCTGAAGGATATCTTCGCGAGAGAAAATCTTGCCTGGGTTGCTCATAAAAAGCGACAGGAGCTCGAATTCCTTACGAGGCATGCGAACCGGGACTTCGTCGATAGTGCAGACGATCTGGTCAAGGTCGATGACAAGCCCTTCCTCGCGAATTATACGCTTTGGCTTCGGTTCCTCTTTGGGAGCAGCAGCCGGAGTGCCTTGGGCAGTGGCAGCGGAGCCAACTCGCTCAGTGCGACGAAGCACTGATTTGATGCGTGCAAGGATATTTCGGATGTTGTAAGGTTTTGTGACGTAGTCGTCCGCACCGAGGTTAAGGCCGGCGATCATATCGTCGTCGGCGTTCTTAGCGGTGCAGAAAATGATGGGGATATGAGCCGTAGCCGGATTTCGCTTCAGTACACGAGCCATCTCGAAGCCAGACATTTTGCCCATCATGACATCGAGCATAATAAGATCGTAGGAAGATAGATCCATTTCAAGTGCTTCTTCAGCAGAAAAAGCAGTATCGGCTTCATAACCTTCGATCTCGAGGTTAAGTTTGAGGCCTTCGCAAAGGTCCGGTTCGTCGTCAACGACTAATATTTTGTATATTTCCATAACGATTGAATAATGCATAATTCATAATGCATAATGCATAATTATCATATGTCATTATGCTTTTTTCCATGGGCGTATTACCCCATAGAAATTGATGTTGCAAATTTAATAATTTTTTTTGAATGATGCAAGAAATAATTGAGAATTGAGAATGGAGAATTGAGGATGGGGAATTGAGAATTGAGAATTGAGAATTGAGAATTTCGGATTTTGGGTGGGTATTCAACTTTATTGTGGGGTTGTGTGTTATAGTGAACAAAGATAAGTGATTCAAAAATTTTAATTTATTCTGCTATGAAAAGTATCTATAAAGCTATGGCTATTGGAGCAATCGGAATCTGTGCAGCGGCAATGCCGGCACAAGGCGATGCATGCACTCGCGTGATCTATGAAGGAAGTGACAGTCTGTATATAATCGGTCGCTCGCTCGACTGGAAGACTCCTATCCCAACAAATCTATATGTATATCCTGCCGGAATCTATAAGCAGGGAGCGTCTACCCCAGACGGTATCAATTGGACTTCTAAGTATGGTGCTGTATATGCCGTGGGTTATGACGGTGGCATCACAGAAGGGATGAATGAGAAGGGACTGTCGGTGAATGGACTATTCTGCAAGGGAACAGTATATGACAATGCGGCACGCGAGAAGAATCCACCGATTTCGCTTGCGATGATCGTAGGCTGGATACTTGACAATTGTGAGACGGTAGATGAGGTGCAGAATCTTCTTACCACTACCCCATTTAGCATCGAGGGTGCCACATTTGACGGAGGCACTGTATCAACACTTCACTGGGGAGTTACTGATGCAAGCGGCAAGAGTATTATCTTTGAGTTTGATCATGGGAATCTCAACATATATAATCCGGGCGATATTCGTGCTATGACGAACGACCCACAGTGGCCAGCTATGACAGCTATCATCAATTATTGGGAAAAGATCGGTGGTAAGAATATGCTTCCGGGCACAGTGTCGAGTCCCGACCGTTGTGTACGCGCCAACTATTTTGCACATAGAGTAGAAAAGACTTCTGATGCTCAATTAGGTGCAGCCATCACACGCTCGGTGCTTGTGAACAGTTGCGTACCTTATACCTATACTGTAGAGGGTGAACCGAACGTAAGTTCTACACAGTGGCGCAGCTATTCAAATCTACGCGACAAATTGTATTATTTTGATATCGTCACTAATCCGGGATATTATTATGTAGATCTTAAGAAGTGCGATCTCAGCCCGAAAGGTAAGATCTTGAGGCTTGATACTTCTCACTCTTCTGATCTTGTAGGGGATGTGACAAAGAAGTTTGTTAAGTCGAATGGGTTTAAGCCGATGTATTGATAACGATTAACGATTAACGATTAACGATAAACGATTAATGATTAATGATCGGGCTAAACCATAAAGCGCCTCTCCGAGGCTACTGAGAATATGTACAAGCACCCCAGGCTGAAGCCTGGGGTTTTAACATTATTGGCATGTCTCCGACATGCCTTATGCTGTTGTTAGGATTATGTGTGATTATTCTTTGATTGATGTGGGGGTCGCATTCGGAGAATGCGACAGACTCATCTTGCTTTGGGGAGAGCTATATTTTTTTGACTTGGGGTCGCATTCGGAGAATTCGACAGACTTATCTTGCTTTGGGGAGAGTTAGTTTTTTGACTTGGGGTCGCATTCGGAGAATGCGACAGACTCATCTTGCTTTGGGGGATTTTGGGGTGGGATTTTATTTATAGGGGGATTATTTGAGGGAGAGGGTGAGGCAGATGTTGGCGAGGACGAAGCGGCGGAGGGTGTAGATGATGTTGTGGAGCTCCTGAAAGGCGTTTAATGCGTACTTGAGAGCTGTCAGTTTGTCGGCATCTAATTCGCTACGTCCGTCGTGGATTAGTTCAAAGAGGCGCTGTGAGTTGGCGTAGGATTCGTCGAGAATAATCGACATACGTTTTCTTAATTCCCTCATCGCAGTGACATCATTAGTACCAACCAATGAAAGTGCCGTATTACAGATATTACAAATGTCTCCGACAAGATATTCAAGTTGTTCGGTATAGATTTCCGGGAAAGGCTCTGAATAATTGGCAGAGTAATCTATGCATACTTCAGCCATACGTTTAAGAGACGCATTGATCGTGAACCGACAATTATTGGCAAGATGTATCCAAGCAACAAACTCAATATAGAAACTCCTGTCGATTGTAGCAATACATTCTGACTGAGCCAACCGTTGATCCTTAAGTTCAACCTTCATATCCTTAATATCACTGATAGCAGACTCAAGACCGGCGATATTATCAGCGTTATAAGATTTACTTATATTCTCTAATGTGGTCTTGACATACTCAAGAAATTGCTTATGATTGGCAAACAGATATTCAATAAAGAGAGCGTAAGCACTCTTATTATCAAGGGTATCCTTGATAGTCTGGCAGATAATGGCAGTCTGGTCGTTGATATATTTGCCACGCTTATGTTTTTTCTTTATAAGAACAGCATCATCGCCCATCACCTCATAAAAGAGAAGAATTGCGATGGCAGCGATGGCAATTATAGCGAAAAATATTATGAACCAGTATTCCATGTATTGAATTGAGAATTGAGAATTGAGAATTGAGAATTGAGAATTGAGGGAGGTGGAGGAGATTTATGGTGCAAAGTAATAAAATTTTTGTTACAATGATGTTACAGAGGGGTTGCAATTATATTAATTAACAGTTTTGAGTCTTCAGTCTTGAGTCTTCAGGTTTCAGGTTTCAGGTTTCAGGCTTCAGGTTGCAGGCTTTAGGCTTTAGATGGCGGACAAGCTGATTGGGAGGTGGGAGGAGAAAAAAAATGGCGCACCGGGATGATGCGCCATTGTGAGTCGGGTGGCGGCGGTTAGGAAACCACCGTTCCATTATTACGTTCAATTAGAGGAGGACTTTTTCTGCTTTGTTGCCGGTCTTCTTGATGTAGATGCCCTTTTCAGGGTTAGCTACGCGACGGCCCTGGAGATCAAAGTATTCAGCAACAGAGTCAACACCTACGATTTCTACAGCATCGTTATTTGAACCTTGACGCAAAGTGAACTGATAATTTGCAGCCGGTATCGAGATATTCACAACACAAGTGCGGTTCTCGTCATTAGGATTTGGAGAAGCAGTGAAGCAAACGCCACAATAACCTGAGAATACCTCATCACCATTATAATCTTCTTCCATTTCATCATACACATCGGTGACTTCAAGCCAATCACATTCTTCTTCACCATTGAATGTTATCTCGAACTCAGAAGTTTCTGATGTAGAAACGAGATTAAGATAATATTCTAGACCCTGTACCTCTTCCGTAGTCACACCATCATTAGGAAGTAGATAGTCATCAGGCTGATCAGAATAATAAGGAACCAACCAAGGATATGAAACATCAGCAAGGACACCAGCAACACTCGGAACGTCCATCATACTATTCATTGACAAAAGAGCATAGTTTGAAAAGCCAGTTTCAGTTTCTTCAACAAATCCGATGAAACCGAGATTATCAAAGCCATCATCGTAAATATTGTTAGACATCATAGATGACACCCACTGACCATTACCAAGGTCAACATCAAAACCTGTGACCATAATAATTATATCTTCATCAATTTCAAGGCTCACCTGTGACTCCGCACCTGTGACAGGATTGCGTTCTACAAAATCAAACTGAACGACACCTTGTACCTCTTCAGAACAAGCAGGAATAAAAGATTCAGAATAAGCAATGAGATCGCCAAGTTCAGCACCATCAGCAGGAGTACCATTAGCAAACTGATAAGGAGCTGAAGGGTTAGCAGTGGTGAAAACATAGCATCTCAAAGGAACATTTTTAGGAACTGCACCTGAAGACATATAGGCCCATTGAGCATTATTTAGAAGATATGGTTTATCAGGTTTTTCAAAACGAGTAGCGACCGCATTAAAACCACTGTTATTAGTACCAAACAACATACCATCATCCTTTCCCATACCAGGGTATACATCCAAACCGTTAACGATACCCAAACCTTGAACTCTGGAATCATCATTAAGGCAGAATAGAGAATAAAAATGTGAGCTCACCGGCATAGAAGTGCCAAAGATATCACTAATATTCTTTGCAGCAGCTACCTTCACAGTATTATCATCACCAGCAACTTGTGCATGATTGTAGAATAAAGTTGGGAAAGGGACTGCTTTACCATAAGAAAGCCTTGGAGCAGCACAATGTTCATACAGCAGAAATGATTGAGAAACATTCTGCTCATTAGAAGTCACATTTTCATATTCACCGGTAGTGTTATCAACGAGGACCTCTATATCCCAAACCGGAGAGCCAGAAACACCAGTAGAAATATTTTCAAAAGTGTAATCAGTCCAAGGACGAAGAGAAAGAGGAGTGAATGCGTACCAGCCATCATATTCAGAAGAGTAACCAGTACCCCAAAACTGTCCGGCAGGACGTTTCCATTGGATTTGAGCAGCCGGAGCCTTACGCATAGGTTCGCCTACAAGTTTACGATTATTATAGTCAAACTTGAAAATAGGAAGATCTTTAACTGAAGGAGTTACTACTTCCAATTGACTTATTACCCGGCTTTTTTCAGCCTTCTGAGGAGTGGCGGCAAATGCAGTAGCGGAGATGGCCACACCTGTCAAGATAAGGAATTGTCTTACCATTAGATTTGAGTTAAATATAAATGAATACTAATATTTATTACGACGAAAACGCAAAGGGTATAACCCCTCTGCGTCTTGAGATATTACTGAGCGTTAATAGTCAAAGCACCACCATTGACATCAAGGACAATTGACTTAGGACCACAATCGCTAAAAGTAGAATAACTGATAAGAGAAGCTGACAACAAATTAAAGAATTCGCTCAGACAAGTATAAGCATTAAGAGCGAGTTGTGAGTTCTGGTCGTATGCTTCATTAAACTTGATATGCAAACCGCCATCAGCATCAGAAATATCTACCAAAAATTTATCTGTTTCATTTCCTTTAGAGCTGATTCGAATATACAAGCGGAAGACATAAGACTGTTTCGACTGATCATATTCAAAAGCCATTTCATTAATAGCCGCTGACTTATAATTGTAAAGAGTCTTAATCTGATTAGTGAAGGCATCGACACTCTCTTTAACAGAACCAGTCAAAGACTTCAAATCTATTTTCCAATTAGCCTTGTTGTTGTAGAAAATTTCAGAAATAGAGCCGGCAGTTATAACAGAATTAGCATTATCAATAGATGCAAGACTATTATTACCGACAAAAGTAAACTCACTGATAGTCTTTTCAGCTCCAGAAACCCCAACTATTTCAAAAGGATGTATAAACCGAATACCTGAATTAGTAATGATAAAGCTTGACTTGCGAGTCTGATCAACCGGATCACCATTTTCAGGATAAATACTCATTACACCAGTATGAGCATTAGTGACAACGTATCTCTCGCCATCGGCATCATTAAAAATCAGCTTCGGGAGTTCCTTGCAGAAAAGCTTTGATTCTATCTGCTTATACTCGTTCATGTAAGAAGCCATATCAGTAGAAGGATCAAGACGGCGCAAGAAGATATTAAATAGGCGTTTCTTTCCACTTAATCGCATTGTCTTCTGATCATCAGAGACCTCCATAACCTGAAATTCATAATCACCATCATGCCCATAGCCCGTCTCATTGATATCATCACCACCATCACCCTTGGGAGCATCCGGCCCCTCTATGTTAGCAGGATCAGAAAAGATATGGAAGATGGAATTATAAGAATTGAAAGAGAGAACAGGACCATTATCTGCAATCATCTTCCAGAGAGAAGTCTCCTCGCGATATTCATTATTTATCCACTTATGATTTGCAGCCATCTTAACCGATCCGTCAGCATTAAACTTCAAGAGGAAGAGATAGCCGGGTTCTTCATCGTTGGAGAAATACTCCATAGCCCAAAGACCACCGTCGGCAGTAAGGACATTTGCATAGTCCTTTTTGTATTGCTCAAGACGATCAGCAGCAGACTGGTCGAAGATCTCGTTGCTATCGTTAGAGCAAGCAGTAAGGGCGAGAGCTGCAAGAGCTGCGAGATATATAGATTTATTTGTTTTCATTTTCTTTATCATTAAGCGCCTCTCCGAGGCTAAAGAGATTTTGTTTTTATGCCCCCAGGCTGAAGCCTGGGGTTTTAGCATGATCATCAGGTCTGGGACCTGATTTAGATATACTTCCCGGATGCGCAGGCAACAAAGCCTGCTTTCCATGGAGCGACGCAATGGGTATTATTGGATAGATTCGACTTCGTTGCGGAGGGCATTGATATCGAAATCGTTCTGACGGCGCTGAACGATGTTGCGAAGATTATCGAAAGAAATCTTCCATTGATCAGTGAACCAATTTCGGGCGATCGACTGCTTTTGCATGATCACTTCATATCCGTTCACCTTATCTTTATCCTCTACCGGGAATATTTCGCGAGTTTCACTCAAAGATGCAAGATAATCCTCAACTTCCTCCACTGTGGTAAGATATTCATTATTCAAGCCTACCATACCCATTCTGTAGTTGCCAAATGTTTTCTCCTGAGAATAGAAGAAATAATGCTTTACGTTAGGATCATCAGAATCTAAGTAATAATAACAGTAGTAGTCAGTATTCTCGTCATCAAGATCAACGTCTTCATTTTCGGAGCCATTTGTCCAACCCTGCTTAGACATCCAAAGAATAAGATCCATCTGTTCGGGAGTACGAGTCAGATAGTTGGCAATAGTCTCAGCGAAGTCCTCACGCGCCTGTGAAGAGGCATATGGAGTGATAAAGCCGAGAGAAGCAACATAACCGGGTTGCTTAGACTGCCAGGAACTGTCATCATAACGACCGGTGGAGAGAAGGTTGAAATCGGTCGGGTAAGACTTAGTCTGGTGTAGGATGTGGCCAAACTCGTGATGCATAGTACGGAAATAATACTCATTGAGCATATTTATATCGTCGAGATCCATCTCATTGACCTTGAACAGAGTCACCTTCAAACCACCTTCAGCGAGACCAAGAGTCTCAGTGCCCGAATTAGGGTTGTAAGCGGGAGAACCGACAAGGTGGAGAATACGAGGACCGTAGCTTTTGATGAAGTCTTCCCCAGTCAACTCCTTATATGAATCATACCAAAGATATTTAGTAAGAAGCGCAAGATCTCGAGCATTCTCATAAGTGGCAGGAACGAGATTATATTCCATGTCAGCCTCGACATCTTCCATCAAATATTTAAAGTCAACATTGTAGATGTCGCGGAAATTATTGTTGAGCCATTTATCAAACTTATATGTATAAGAATTGGGATCGGGCTCATCGCTAACATCTGGGAAGATAGTGGGTCCGAGATCATCGCTGGAGCAAGCTGCAAGAAGAGGAGCAGCTAATGCGGCGAGTATGTATTTTTTAAGATTCATAATTTTGCATTTTACGTTGTACGTTTAACGATGAGTTATTGTCAAAATGACAAATTGAAGAAATTAGATGATCAGTTGCCTACGAACACGTATGAGCTTGAAGACTGGAGCTTGGTCTCAGTATCAGTCAAACGAGGATTCTGTTGCATACCTGCAGCGATAATCTCCGCAGGAATCTGAATGGCTTTTCTCTCATCGAAAATGCCGAGATGATCCATGCCATCCTTGCCAATCTTACGATCGAACTCAAGTCCAAGACGTTTGATATCAAACCAGCGCATACCAGTATGGAGCATCTCGATGCGACGGAAATGCTGTATGCACTGAAGCATAGCCAAACCATCTTTGCCGCCTACTGACCAGTTAGAAGGACAGATTTGATCTACATTGATGGTCTTAGCGATTCCGTAACCTGGATTATTATCGACATAGAACTGGCGAATATTATCTATTGTAAGATCACGGAACTGATCTTCCATACCTTCAGCCGCCGGACAAGCTCGGCGAGCATTTTCCCATATCTTGACATCTTCAAGAGCACCATTTATATCACCGAGAAATAATTTAGCTTCCGCACGGGTGAGAAGCACCTCTTCGGCAGTGAACTCAGAACGAGTGACATGGCAATATCCGATACCGGCTATCTTATCAGTATATTCAAACTGCTCAGAAATATTTCCTGCAAAATAGTTGCCATATTCACTTTTGCCATTGATGCCACAAGAACCGTTGAAGCAAGGATGCATGACAAAGGAACCACCTTTACCATTTGAGTTTTTCCACTTGAAATTGCTCCAAGCAGGGCTTGAACCGTGAATAGTAGAATTAAGAGCATCACGGATGACAGCGTAACGAGAGCTTGCAGCAAAGTGACGGAAAGCAACGGAATAAGTAGCAATCAACATAAAGTTGCGAGCCTTGTCGCTACCTTGAGCGAATTTACCAAAATCTGAAATATAGTAGAAATTAGCAAGATTCTGGAAGATAGTATTCATATAGGAAGAGGCATCCACGTCAGCTCCGCCGAAAGCATTGTTGCAATGCTCAAGACACTTGTCGTATTCACGAGTGATAAGATAGAAGCGAGCGGCATATGCCTCAGCCGCAGACTTATTGAAGTGATATTTCGGGATCTCATAGAGGCTATTATCGATAAGAGGCAAAGCAGCCTCAAGGTCGGCGCGGACATTATCATAAGTCTCTTTGAGAGTACCTCGCTGATATAGGGGTTTCACGGTAGTCTCCGGTTTCTTAATGTAAGGAATACCGAGAAGAGTCTCATTGACAGCATCGCCGCGATAAGGATGGCAGAACACCTGCGCAAGGATAAAGTGGCAATAGCTTCTGATCATGAGTGCCTCACCCTTTACTGCAAGTTGAGTAGGGTCGAGAGTCTTACCCTCACTCTCCCACTTCTCAATCACCTGAAGCACCGCATTAGCGCCGGCGATAGCATTATAATGGCTTTCCCAAATGGTAGAAGGGCTATCGGAAGAAGTATTGCTGACACAAACTTCCCAACGGAACATCTCATCGTCACCACGGTCGTAGGGAGCGAGATTGTAGCGAAGTCCATCCTCATCAGGGGCGTTATTGTCCTCCATATTGTCAGACATAAGCTCGCAAGGCCAAGCATAGTTGTTCTGAGGATATGAGGAGACAAGAAGCATTCGGAGCTTATCGGTGGAATCAAGTTCCACACGGGAGTCGGTTGGAGTGCCGAGGAAATCACTTCCGCAGGAAGTGAGACCAAGAATGGCACCCAGAGCGAGAGTATATATGATTTTGTTTGCTTTCATTGTTTTGTCAGATTTCAGGGGTCAGGTGTCAGGTGTCGAGTTGACAAATTGACAAGTTGACAGATGAATTTAATATTTAGAAGCCTACGCGGACGGTGAAAGTGAACTGCTTCGGGTTTGGGGAAGCAACACCACCGGTATTGAAGAACTCAGGATCCTGACCGTGAAGCTTCTTGTCGGCATAGATCAAGAATGGGTTGGTAGCAGCAAACTTCAGAGAAGCGGAATTAATGCGGAGAGCCTTATTCCAATTCTCGGGGAATTCATATTGAAGAGAAATTTCCTTCATGCGTATGAAATCACCCTTTGCTATACGCGCTGTAGAATAGTTGTAAGCGTTGTAAGCAAACGAGAGGTTACTGTCGTTGTGATACTGACGCAAAGAAGCGATAGCAGGGACAGAAGTATATTTTTCGTCGCCGGAAGCCACCCAACGGTCCATGAAGTCTTTTGGCATTGCAGTAAGGTCGGAGTAAGCAGCAGCGAACACCGGATCGAGACGGATCTTATTGCCGAATGCATAAGTCATGAAGATATTGAGGCTCCAATTCTTATAGTTGAAAGTATTTCCGAAACCGCCGGTGAAAGGAGGATCAACAGGTCCTTCATATACAAGATGGTCAAGTTTTTCCCATTCCTGCATATTGAGGTCGGAAGTAGTCACTTCACCATTCTCATTTATGAA
Organism: uncultured Sangeribacter sp.; assembly: GCA_964525115.1. Taxonomy (GTDB): domain Bacteria; phylum Bacteroidota; class Bacteroidia; order Bacteroidales; family Muribaculaceae; genus Lepagella. The sequence goes on from CAZGGB010000004.1 coordinate 75,278, forward strand.
CTGCGGGATACCGTCTTCAGTAAGGCCGACGAACGGGATAGAGAAGATGGCGCGAACAGGATAGCCCTGAAGAGGGAAACCAGTGCCTTGAACGAGATCGATCACGCGAGATCTTGAAGTGAGATCAGTAATCTTATTCTTAGCATAAGAGAAAGTGAAGTCGGTAGACCAGTTGAAATCCTGAGTCATGATATTGTGGGTAGAGAGAGTGAACTCAACACCGTGAGACTCCATAGACGCCACGTTGGCATACTTCATGATTTCACCGCCGACACCCTGAGTGTAGATACGGCCGATAAGGTCGAAGTTGTTACGCTTATACCAGTCGACAACGAGGTTAATACGGTTGTTGAGGAAACCGAGGTCGGCACCAACATCAAACTCATGCTTCTTTTCATAAGTGAGCTCTCCATTGGCAAGCTGGCTCAGGATGAGAGCCTGCTCATAAGCGAAAGTATCCTGTTTCCAAGGACGAGAGGGATAATAAACAGCAGACGCATTAGATACGGCAGCGAGACCGGAATCAGCAGTCAACGAGTAAGAGAGACGGAGCTTAGCAGTAGCAAGCACCGGATTAACGAACCAAGACTCAGCATCAGCATTCCAAGCGCCGGAAATATTCCATGTCGGAAGCCAACGAGACTGCGAAGAGCGACCGAGCTTGTTGGAACCCTCATAGCGTAGAGTACCGTTGATGATGTAGCGGTTGTCGTACATAAAGGTAGCTGTACCGAAGTAAGCCATATTGCGGAATGTGGTAGGAGTATATGAATAGTAGTTCTGGTTTTCCTCATTCTGCTGCTTGAAGAGTTTCCAATCAGTGAATGGGATGTTACCATTCTTATAGCATATGCCCCAGCCTTCATAGATCTCGGTGAGACGGTCGATGCGTGAAGACTCCATACCGACGAGTGCATTTACATTATACTTACCCTCGAAATCGCGGCTGTAAGTAGCAGTAGCACGGAAGTCCCATTGATTCATGCCATAGAGAGTATGGCGAAGAATACCGCCGTTAGGAAGGACAGAAACCGGGAGGGAGTTTGGATCGTCAGGGTCAGTGTAAAGATAAGGGTTGGAAGCGCGAATTGTAGCGTTTTCAGGATTTACACCAGCACGATAAGCCATAGCCTGATTAGAATCGTCCATAATATAATGGTTTTGAGCAGAAGTGCTACGACGGAAAGAACCAAGAGCCATAAGAGTAAGACCAGTAATAGGCTTCCAAGTCAGCTCACCCTGGAACTTAAGATCCATCACATCAAGGTCGATGTAATTGTTGTCAAGCTCCTTGAAGATATTAAAATCTGCATAATTTCGGGTCTGAAGGGCATCCGGATCGGTAGTGCGTGCAGTATTAAGAGCGTAAGAATATGGGTTAATGTCGAACGAACGGTTGACAGCACCGGATACAACATCAAGTTCCTGCGAGAGAGTACCCGGAGCTTTCTGATGACGATAGCTGTCAGAAGTAAGGAGCTTCACCTTAAGGGTACGGGAGAGATTGTAGGAAGCATTCGCATTGAAAGTGTAACGAGAAACATTGGAAGACTTATACCAACCGTCGTCGCCCATATACGAGAAAGAAGTATAGAACTGGCCTTTGTCAGTACCGCCTGAGATGCTGACAGCATGATTCATCATCACATTATTGTTGAAGAGGAGATCGAACCAGTCAGTGTTGCGGAACTCAGCCTGACGGAGATATTCATTTTTTGCAGACTCAGTGTTAGCGAGGCCGAACTTACCTGTCTGGGGATCGTAGGTATTGATGAGCTTATACATCGTACCATAGACACCGGAATTGGAGGAATTGGCAAGAGAAGCAAAAGAAAGCCAACCTTTCTCTTCCATTTCCTTATAGATACCCATCTGCTCCTGAGAGTTTGCAATATTGTAATTGCGGTAGTTAGGTTTGAGACGATATGTAAACTCACCGGTATAGTTAATGTTGGTATGACCTGAGCGGCCCTGCTTAGTGGTCACGACGATCACACCCGCCATAGCGCGAGCACCATAGATAGAAGTAGCGGAACCATCCTTAAGGATTTGGAACGACTCAATATCATCGGCGTTAAGGCCGGCAATAGCTGAAGCGATAAGAGTCTCGGCATTACCTGAAGAGAGGTCGTCGGAATCGAGCTCCACGTTATCCTCAAGGATCACACCGTCGACAACCCAAAGAGGCTTATTAGTGCCATAAATAGATGTAGCACCACGCACACGGATCTTTGGGGCAGTACCGAAAGTACCGGAAACGTTCTGCACCGACACACCGGCAGCGCGACCTTCAAGAGAACGGGAGATATCGGCAACACCAGTAAGGTGGCTTTTCTCCGCATCAATTTTGGTAGTAGAACCAGTAAACATACGACGGTCGGTCGTACCCATACCGGTCACAACGACTTCGCCGAGCTGTGTAGCATCAGAAACGAGTTCAATCTTCATAGGGGTTTCGGTAGCCTTAACCTCAGCGGTCTTGCAACCAACGTAAGATACCTGGATAATAGTTTTTGTGTTAGGCACGGTAATCTTGAAGTTACCTTCCATGTCAACAGGCACGGTAGATTTGGGTTTTCCTTTAATCATCACCGTAGCACCGATCGCCGGCTCATCAGGTTCGTCTTTGAGAGTGACTGTACCTGTGACCACGATGTCGGCATAGACACCGATAGCCATCAGAAGGCTAAGGGTCAGTAGGACTAATTTCTTTTTCATTTTATTCGTTCCGAAATGTGGTACTAAATTCGGGCCAAAACATCATCTACATCAAGAATAGAATGGCCATATTATTGTTATTGTTAGTGCATTCTACGAGCACCGAAACACCAGTTTGGGGCGCATCAAAAAAGCGGAGATGTGATCCTCGCCGATGTTTCATGATGCAAAGATACAAAAAAACATTTGAATAAAAGAATTTTATCGGGATTTTTTTAGTTAAAAACTCATAAGAATATGTTAAAAAACATACAAAATAAAGTTAAACAACTAATAAAAATACCAAAATGATACAATACGCTCAGGATATATGCTCAAAACGCACAAATCACCAGAGACAATTGCTTATCAAAGGGGAAAGCGATTGCAAAATGCCAAATACAAAAATCCCCACAAAGTGAGGATTTTTATATAAAGACTAAGGGGGAGATAGCCAATGAAGAATGTCAATGCACGATCACCTTTACGATACGAGAGCCGTAACAGACGACGTATATGCCTGGGCTGAGAGACTGGGCAGCAGATAGCAGATGTCCTTGCAAGTCGAATATTTGGGAGCCTTCGGGAGCATTAATACAACCGATTCCACCTGAGATTGCCACTTCATCATTACCAACAGCGTCGACAGCAGCACTTGCAAAGGGAAGTTCAGATGGTTTGAATGTCACAATATTCGAATAGTTAGCCGAAGGCAATCCATCTACAACACATTGGACAAAAGCTTCAAGTTCAAGCTTCCAGTATGTAGAAGAAAGTCCTGACACCCAAACGGAATTCTTTTTGCCAACGTTTTTAGCATCAAAATCTGCAATGACACGACCAGACTTCTTAACTCTTACAGTAACTAAATAATTATCCACCCCTTCAATAGGATCCCATGTAAGCAGGAAAGATCTTAAACCATCCGGGTCTGCCTCGGGAATGTCATGAAGCACCGTATAGAGATCGGAAGGCACGATCATATTATAATCAAAGCTACCTGCGGAAGAGGATGCGTCATAAGCAATGCTTGAGATCGTAGGAGATTTCCAAAAAGGATAATCTTTGGATGGAGTGAGCGCAACCCCTGCACCATCATATATGATACCCTCAGTAAATACCGGGAAGGCCTGACTTTTGGCATAAACAATCTGTACGTTAGATCCCTTTGAAGAATTAACAGTATTGTTAAACCAATTATTTCTACTGTAATTAATCCGCCAAACCAAAAGCCCGGAAGAGGGGAAACAAGAATCCCATTTAGACTTATCCCTTGACTCAACAACAAAATACTCCGAAGCAAAAGTGCTACCATCCTCAGAAATTGGAATACGAATTCTAACGGCCATTGGATTCTCAGAATTACCAAGAGATTTTAAATCATAATGGGTATCGTCTTGGGCATCAGTAAATTCAAGCCAACGACACAGCCACTGCTCATAGGCAGACATAAGAGGAGGACAACAACCATTGAAATTATAGCTACCCTCAGCCATAACATCCCATTGACCCGGAGTATCAACAACAACACCCTCTGTGTATTCCGTATCGTAAAGATCAGGAAGACCGAGGACATGACCGTATTCGTGAACAAAAGCACCGATACCATCCACCCAGGGTTCTGAGCCATCTTGCCAAGGATGTTTACCAGTCATTGGATTCCAACCTTTCAGCTCATTTGCACAAGCATAGGGGCCCATCTTCTTTCCATCGAACCTCAGTTGATTGCCGCCAAAAGAGGAATTCAGATAGCGATAATCAAACTGGTGAGGCCAAATAGTCTCTGTGTCGGAGTCAGCGCTGCCATAACCGGCATAATAGAAGAATACAGTATCAATGACACCGTCTTCATCAAGGTCGTAGTTGGAAAAATCCACTTCGCCATTGTCATGAAGCTGAGTCAGTGCCTCCCTTACAAGAAGTTCCATTGACCTATCTCCCATCCCAGCAAAATAAGCCGCATCCTTGCTGATCTTAACAGGACCGTAGACATCAAACTGAGGAGCATAAAGACCATTTGAGGCATCAATATAATAGTCGAGGGCAGAACCATATCCGCCATAGTCGGAAAAGCCTGGTTCGTTGAGCTGACGAGTGAAATAATCCTTAGGATTTTCGACAGTGAAGCTCACATCCTGAAACTCCACAAGCACAACGAGGGAACGGTTGCCCTTGCCAATAGTAGGATAATTAGAGCGCCCTTGACTGTCGAGAGTAGCCATTTTCTGCATCGAAGATCGGGCGTAAGTGTCATTAAGATATGAGAAATTGGATTCGTTTTCATTTCTAAGCACCTCAATGTCTGCCTCGGAGAAAGAGAGTGGTTTTCCTTCACGAACAGCATTGATCACAAAACCACGGGAGTCTCGCTCAAGGATACGAGTGCAGTCAACATCTGTCATGAAATGGAAAAACTCGTTGCCGTGTACACGGACAGTGACCTCAGAGCCATCAGGATTCAGTATCGTACGGGGACGAGGATCGGCAGGGCGGCCTGCCATCAGCATAGGAATCGAAAGCCCCAATGCTGCTAATATGTGTTTTATCTTCATCATTATTAGTGTCGGTTAGTTTTTTATAAGATTTATAAGTCTTATAAGATTTATAAAAGATTGAGGTGATTACAGAAGTTGGGTTAGTTCTTTACCAAGAAAGGCCTCCTTTATTTGGGAGGCCTTAGGGAAAGGGGTGGTTGCCTTACCAAGATTCGAACTTGGACAAACAGAACCAAAATCTGGTGTGCTACCATTACACCATAAGGCAATCCTACGCAACAGGCAAGATGAACTGCCTTGAAGCGAGTGCAAAATTACAACAATTTTCCGGGACTTGCAAATTTTTTAGAAATTTTTATGAAAAAAAATTTTGTGATGCCATGAAAAATCTCACGCAAAGGCGCAAAGGAGGATTAGAAGCGGTCGAGGACAGTCTGGAGGAGTTGGCGGACACGAGGCTTATAGTCGGTGTTTGCTTTGGAAGCGGTGCGCTCGGCAATTATGCAGCAGACAGTCATAGCGCGATGGCCAAGCATCTTAGCCATGCCTTGCAGACAGCCGGATTCCATCTCAAAATTAGTCACCGGGCGACCATTGAAACGAAAACTTTCAATTTTTTCATTTAGATCGGGATCTGCAAGAGCGAGACGAACTTGACGACCCTGCGGGGCATAAAAACCGACAGCAGAAATGGTGCAGCCATGCACCATGTCGTCCTTACCAATACGCTTGACCAGCTCTGGATCGGCATCCACTGTGTATGGGGCAGCCCATGTGGGTAGCCAACCGGTATGGCGCATGAACTCCCGTTGGAAATCGAGGTCGCAAACTTCATCACGCATTGCATAATAGTTTAGAATGCCATCTGTACCTGTAGCTTTTTCGGCTATCACGTAGTCGCCAATATGAAGGTCGGGCTGAAGAGAACCGGAAGTGCCAACCCGCACCATATTAAGAGTGCGGTGTTCAGGTTTTACTTCGCGAGTCTGGAAATCCACGTTGGCAAGCGCATCAAGTTCGGTGACAACAATCTCAATATTGTCAGAACCAATGCCATGGGATATGCACATCACATCTTTACCCTTATATTTGCCGGCAATCGTATGGAACTCACGAGACTGGATATCATAGTCGATGGAATCGAACATTTCCGCAACCATAGATACACGACCCGGATCTCCTACAAGGAGGATATTATCGCGCAGTTGGTCTGGACGGATATGGATATGGAATGCAGAGCCGTCGGCATTAATAATTAGCTCGGAAGGGGGGATAATGTTTTTCATTTTGTTGGGATGGTATTAGTTTTTTTTATTGGTCTTATTAGTCTTATTGGGCTTATTGGGCTTATTGGGCTTATTGGGCTTATTAGATTTATGGGATATTTATAAGATTTATATTCTATTTTTATAACAAATCAAGGGGATTTTGTTATTATGATATAAGAAATTTTATTTTAGACCCTATCTTGACTATACAGCCATGGTAAAAAAAATGCTTGAAAGAGCCATCGAAATCGAAGGACTCCTGAGAATAATACGTGAAGGGAATCCCCTTCCGGAGACTTATACACTATTGAGTAACAAAGCAGTAGAGCTTGCAGAAGATGCCATGTTGCTTGAAGAACAAACTTATGCTTCGCAGTCTGAAACTATTGAGCAAGAAATTGCAGAAGAAGAGACTAAGATTGAAGAGCCAGTGACAGAAACTGATATTCCAGAGTCTGAAACAAATATCCAAGAGTCTGAAATCCAAGAATCAGCAATTGAGGCAGAAGAGTCTTTAGCTGAGGAAGAGAAAAAACAAGAGCCTGAGTCGGAAGACACAGGAGATTCAGCTATAGAGGAGAATGAAGAGCTAGAGTCCGAAGCCGAAGAAAGTGAGATTCAAGAGACCGAATCTGAAGAAGACGAGGAGGAGATGCATGAGACCGAATCTGAAGAAGACGAGGAGGAGATGCATGAGACCGAA
>CAZGGB010000005.1:0-74101 GCA_964525115.1 uncultured Sangeribacter sp.
GCCGTAGTTGCTAAAAATGCGATTAAAATTCTTTTGAACATTGTTCTTTATATTTTAGTTTAATATTTCTTTTCCGAATGTCATTCCCCATTCTGCTATATAACCGGTTAGAATAGCAATTGTAAAGCTCAAGAATGTTCCAATCAATACATATTCCGTAACTTTAATATCCTTTGATTGATTCAATTCTCCAAATCGGAAAATTGATTTAGCCGCTAAAAGGAAGCCGATTCCTTCTATGTTATGGGTGTATATAAAAATGAGTATTAATATTCTTTCGAGATATCCAATCCATTTACCGGCATTTGGCAGTCCTTGTAATGTTGGTATATTAGGAACCCATGAATGATATTCCATAAACAGTTTTATAAGTATGGAAGATGGTTTCAGAATTGCCAAAAATGAAGTGCAAATTATCCATCCGGAAAGAGATATTTTAGATATCGCTTGTGTTTCGGTTAAGTTGGATTGTAGGTAATACCACATTAAGTAAATCACACAATAGTGTGCTATTTGATCTCCAATGAAATAGGGGAGATCTTTCTTTCCATATTGTGTCTTTATGAAATCAATAAGGAAATGGGAAATGAATATTATAAGTGGAATCCACCATAGATCCCATAATCCTATGAAGCAATATGAAAGTGTAGCTTGAATAAGACTATGAATGCAATTTGCAGAAAATCTTTTCGAAAGCTTTTCATGGTATCTCTTATTGCAGAGCTTATCTGATTGGAGAAGGAAGTCCCCGAGCAGATGGGCTGCCAGAAGTTTTATTAGTAATATTATCATGATATTCAGGTATGTTCGATTATAAGTTTCTCAAATCTATCAATATAAGCCTCTACAAGATCTTCTTTTGATGACTTTAAAGATTTATCTACCATTTGTCGTGATATTTCGAGTATCTGCGACAATTCAAGATGGCTTTTGGATGTCTGTAGTCGCAGAAGCATAATCTTACTTTGATTTTGAGTCCACGAAGAGATGATGTCATCAACGAATGCGGTCGATAATCTCAATTCTTCATTGACAGATGTCCATGGAGTAGCGACCGCCAAACGAACTTTTTGCATTTTATCGAGTAATCTTCCTGACAACCGAAATGCTTCTCCATCACTCGTTGAAAGTGTATCTGATTCGTAATCTGTTCCCCCGATCCCAATTGCCACGCGTGCATCTAAAGGTTCTTTCCCACAGAGTTCTACTTGACTTCGGAGCCATGCTCGAATTGCAATTGCAGCTTTCGCAGCAATCTCGGAATTAGGAATCTTTACTTGAAATGAATCTCCGCGGAAGATTTCCATAGAAATTCGTTCGAAAGGGGAGAGTATTTCCGGGATAGTCTGCAAGGCATTTATCATGATGTCCCTTTCTGCCAAATTTAGCTTGGTAGAATCCACGATATCTCCGGTGATTATTGCTGTAGTTCTCATGATTTTCTTATTCCGTTGCAAAGATAATAAGAAATCCTTAAATATGCAACCTTTTTTGGTTGCATCTGGTGAATGCAACCTTTTTTGGTTGCATATGACAAATGCAACCTTTTTTGGTTGCATCTCGCAGATAAAGGATATTGAAAAAATATCAGAGATTTATTTTGTAGATTTGATAGGCGATGCCGCGTCCTCCGAGGCCTGTCTTTTGGTGGAGAAGACCCGAGTTGAGGATGTGTCCGGAATCCTCATTGCTGGTGCCGAAGTCAAAGTAGCGGTTTTCAGAGAACACTTCATGTATAAGATGATGCATGAGGTAGGTCAAAGTACCATTTTCTCTTCCACTTTCCGATGTAGCAATGTATTGGCAATGGGCTACTGAATTTGTGTCATAGACGCATACTGCCGCTTCCGGCTCTGTTCCGGTTCCTGCTAAAAACAGTCTTATTCCATGTGGAAATCTGTTTTTGAGCGTTTGCAATTCAGCTTCAGTATGCACTGGAGCGGCATCATGGCGGTTTCGCAGGCATTCCTGAAGTATAGGCATAAATTCAGCGGTATTAGTGCTTTCTCTTAGCCAAGGATTGAGCATGGAAGACTTTTTAAGATGTCGCTTCTGGAGAGTATTGAAGCCTGGATTGTCACGCATGTCTATGACAGTGGAAAGATTTACGGTCTCGATTGAAGCACCAAAACGGAAAAGAGCATACAAATCCTCTTCTGCCGGCAGACGATGATAGATATGCGGAACCGTCTTATAGATAATCTGGCTTATTCCCTGTTCTTTGCACCATCCGGTCCAAGCCTCGAAAAGCTCAAGCATATCTGCGCCATCGAAGTGGGAGTGGGGAGTTAGCCATCCTCCATAAGTCAGTCCGCCGTGTGAGCTTAGTGTTCCGTCTTGGCGGATATTTGCCGGAAGTATAGCTGTCATTTTCCCTTTTCGGTAAGCAATAAGAGAATTATCGAGGAATCTATCAGAATGATAATCCATATATCCTCGCATATGCAGCATTGTGCCTTGTCGCGAAGAAGCGACAAAACAGTCCCAAAGACTTGCATCTTCCGGTCTATATATTCGTATTGACCAATCTGTATTCATCTGCGACTATTTCTAATCGCAAAATTAACGAAATCTTCCCACGATAGCAAATTTTTTATTAACTTTGCCATAGAATCTAAAGTTCGTGAATAAATCAATCTAACATAAAACTGAAATGAAATTATTTGCATCTCTTGCCGCAGGTGCGGCAATCGCACTGACGGCTTTCCCTTCGCTTGCTGATCAGAAAGCTACAGTCAAGCTAAATCTTGACAAGGTGAATCCAGACTTGACAATTCCTGCTGAAATCTACGGGCAGTTTGCCGAACACCTCGGTACCTGTATTTATGGCGGACTTTGGGTTGGAGAAGATTCCCCGATCCCTAACACAAATGGTTATCGCAATGATGTGCTACAGGCTCTCAAAGACCTCAAAGTCCCCGTGATGCGCTGGCCCGGTGGATGCTTTGCTGATGAATATCATTGGGTAGACGGCATCGGCCCAAAGAAAGACCGTCCTGTGATGATCAACAATAACTGGGGAGGAACAGTAGAAGACAACTCATTCGGCACACACGAATTTTTCAATCTTTGCGAACTTCTCGAATGCGAGCCATACCTAAGTGGTAATGTCGGTAGCGGGACAGTCGAGGAACTTGCCAAATGGGTAGAGTATATCACAGCAGAAAATGGACCGATGGCAGAGAAGCGTAAGGCAAACGGTCGTGAAAAACCCTGGAAACTTAAATATCTCGGGGTCGGCAACGAAAGCTGGGGCTGCGGTGGCAACTTTACCCCGGAAGATTATGCTTCAGAATATCGCCGCTATCAGACTTATTGCCGCGACATCAGTGGAAATAAGCTTTATAAGATCGCTTCAGGAGCCAGTGATTACGATTACAAATGGACAGATGTGCTGATGAAGAAGGCAAAAAATCATATGAAAGGTCTTTCTCTTCATTATTACACAGTTAAAGGTTGGAACGGTAGCAAAGGATCTGCTACAAACTTTGACAATGATGACTACTATTGGACTCTTGGAAAATGCCTTGAGATTGAACCGGTCATAATGAAGCATGATTCAATAATGAACGTCTATGACCCAAAGAAAAATGTAGCGCTTCTTGTTGATGAATGGGGCACATGGTGGGATGAAGAACCTGGCACAGTTCCCGGTCATCTCTATCAGCAGAATACCATGCGTGATGCTATGGTTGCAGCTCTTAGTCTTAATGTGTTCAATCGTCACACCGATCGCGTTAAGATGGCAAACATTGCTCAGATTGCCAATGTGCTTCAGTCAATGGTGCTTACTAAAGGCGACAAGATGGTGCTTACTCCTACTTATCACGTATTCAAGATGTATGCTCCTCATCAGAATGCTACATTTGTGCCTCTTGAGGTGGAGACTTCCATTCGTGACGTGCGCGATGGTAGGAAGGTTCCCACAGTCAACGCTACAGCTTCTCAGAAAGATGGAAAACTCAATGTCACTCTCACCAACATTGATCTTAAGGAAAAGGCAGAAGTGACAATCCCTCTTGAAAAGCTTGGCAAGAATGCAGTAGAAGGTGAGATCCTGACTTCTGCAACTCCCAACGACTACAACAATTTTGACAATCCTGATAAAGTGAAGGTTGCTCCTTTCAAAGGTTACAAGGTCACAAAAGATGGTCTGACCGTCACTCTTCCACCGATGTCAATCGTAGCCCTAAGTATAGCCCTTTAATTTAATGCATAATGCATAATTCATAATTAGGGATAGCCCTATTGTAGTGAACAAGGACTTCTGAATTGAATCAGAAGTCCTTGTTTCTTACTTATTCCATTCAGTAAAAGAATATTCACTCTCTATCTTGTCCTCGATCTCGTCAGGAAGCTCTGAGAAGAAATCAAAACCGGTGATTTTCTCCACTTCATCGATAGTGGTGGCATAATCCTGCATATTGCCGGGGCATTTCATATGAGGATATACGAAAGCGATTCCACGAGGCTCTTTGAGATATGGGGCTATGAGTACCTTGAAGAAAGCGTCTGGAACCTTGACTTTAGATTTCTCGATATACGTTTCACCATCCGTATAGATAGGTCCGGCAATTATCATCACTGCAGAGTCACGCTTTGCCCATATTCGTTCCTTGCTTTCAAGAGTCTCCCAAGCTCCTGCATTGAGATCATGAAGTTGAGGACACATATTTGCCATCACAAAACAGTCATTCATTGCTTCCTTACTCCATTTCTGATCGGCTGCCGGACACATATGACCTCGGTCGTAACCGGAACCGGTATAATCACTGTGTTTCGTACATCCGTCGATATCATCGTCTTGCCAGAAATTATCACTGCGGCTCACTTCATTGCTCACTTCTGTGCCAAGAAGCTCCCATGCCACATAGTTTGGTGTTCTGTTATCTTTGTTGTAGGATAAAGTAAACCCTGTATATTCCTTTATTTGTGAAGTTAAACCCAACGGAATCACCACATTCTCAAGCCCTTCATAATGAGTGGATGTGGCGACTTCAGGCTGCGGCTCCTCCGGAATGACAGGGGTAGTCGGCATCTTAGGCTCATCTTGCCCTGTGTTGCAAGAAAAGAAAGCAGGCATCAGCATCGCAGTTGCAAAAGCAATGGCAGCTGTATGTTGCATTTTAGTGAATATTGATCCAAGTTGTTTCATTGTCAAATGTATTATGTTTGTTTAAAACGTAAAAACCTCGGAAGTATTGCCTCCCGAGGTTAAATTATAATTATATAAGATATTAATCGTTGATAGTTGTCACTTTCTCTTCTTCCAGAGAGCTGTCATATCCTCAAGGGTCTTGCCCTTAGTCTCAGGCACAAGCTTGGCAACAAACCATGCAGCGATGACGCAGATCACTCCATACATGGCATATGCGAAGAAGTGGCCGAAACGCTGTCCCATATCGCCTGCACTCATGTTGTAGATAGGCACGAATGTACTGCTTACGATGAAGTTGAATATCCATTGGAATGCAACTGCAATAGCCACAGCTTGCGAACGAATGGTATTCGGGAATATTTCTGAGATAAGTACCCAGCAGATCGGTCCCCATGAGAACATGAATGATGCTGAGTAGACCATGATGCTCACTACCGGGAAGAGTGCCGGAAGTTCTATGAGGTTGGCAAGAGCCACGCCAAGCGCACCTATAGCCATGCCTATCGAGCCCCATATGAGTAGAGGCTTGCGGCCAAGTTTCTCAACGGTAAACACAGCAACGAGCGTAAATGCGATGTTGACAATTCCCATGATGACAGTCTGTACCATCGGGTTGCCCATATTCATTGATTCGAAGATTCGGGGTGCATAGTAAAGCACTGCATTGATGCCCACAGCCTGCTGGAATACGGAAAGCATTACGCCAATAAATACTACCATGATGCCAAAAGAGAAAAGTTTCTCGCTCTGAACTGTGACTGTCTCCTTGATATTCTGAAGGATTTCCTGTGCTTTGGCGCTTCCGTTGATCTTGGTAAGTACCTTGAGGGCTTGAGAATCTTTGCCAACCATAGCAAGATAGCGGGGTGATTCAGGTACGAGGCATACGAGGAATGTAAAGATACCTGCTACATAAGCCTCTGAGCCAAACATATAGCGCCATCCGGTTTGGATAGTCCAAATGTCTGAACTTGAATGTACTTGATATACGGTTTCTCCGATTTTTTCAATGATGGGTTGTGTATGCTCGCCGAGAATGAGGAAGTTGACGAAATATACTACGAGCTGACCGAAGATAATTGCAAACTGGTTCCAAGATACAAGTGTACCGCGCATATTTGAAGGAGCTACCTCTGCGATATACATTGGGCAGATAGCAGATGCCAGGCCTACGCCAATACCTCCGATAATACGGTAGACATTAAAGGTAATGAGAAGGTGGAAGCAAGGTTTGCCATACTCATGGATAAGGAATTCCGGATAGTAAGATCCAAGAGCGGAAATGAAGAAGAATACGCCGGCTATGAAGAGAGCCATCTTTCGACCCAAGCGAGTTGCAATTAGTCCGGAGATAGCTGATCCGATGATACAGCCCAAGAGGGCGCTTGATGATGTGATGCCGTGGATAGTGTCGGTGTAGACGAAGTCTTTTGCACCGAGGAAGAAGGCCTGAAGACCTTTTTCTGCTCCGGATATTACAGCTGTGTCATATCCGAAGAGCAGACCGCCGAGTACCGCCACGAGCACGATCCCGAAGAGGTAGGCTTTGCTACCTTGATTGTTGTTAGAATTCATGATATTATTAAAGTTTGTTATTGATAATTTTCAAATGAAATTAATTGTTTTGGAATATGTCGATATTTGTAAATTATAAAAATCCATTATTGTAGATATTAAAGAGCTGCGGCTATTTGCCGTATATGAGCAAGTTTTGCCATAAACGAAGAGTCATGAGTCGCTTTTGATTTGTTATAGCTTGCTTGCTGGTTGATCCAGAAATCTGCATCAATGCCAAGGGCTGCCTCAATCATCATAGCGTATTCGATTGTAAAATCTCTCTTCCCATTAATAAGTTCGTTTAAAAGAGAAACTTTTACGCCAATGTCATTAGCCAATTTCGTTTGGGTTATTCCTCTATATTCTATTTCTTCTCTTAAGAATTCCCCGGGATGCGTAGGATCCGGAGATATGATATTGTTTATTGTCATTTCAGAATAAATGTTTTTTGTATCTAATTTTATTTATAATGATTTGTTAGCTCCTCAATGCAGCAAATTGTCACAAAAGATTGCTCTGTGTGCTTGTCAATAGTAAATTCTATTCGGTATTGATCATTTACTCGAATAGAAAATAATCCAGCCTTTTCTCCTTTTAAAGATTCAAAATTCAATGATCTAAATTGATAAAGAGTTTCTGTGTTGGGCGCTGATTGTAGTTGCTCAATGCGTTTGCGATAGTTCTTTATTATTTGAGGTTGAAATCGGTGTTTCTTATCCGAACACTGTCCAGTCTCAAAAAGTTCCTTTAAATATTTTTTCTCAAAAGTTACTATCATATTCGAAAAATATTATGCAAAGATATAAAAAAAATATGACATTTCACAAGTTTGTGAAAAAATATTGTCTATATAACGATATTTTCGAAAATTTTAGTAATTTTGCATTATAATATTAAACGACATCATAACTAATAATCATGAAAATCAAAACATTGCTCATTGCGGTGGCGATTTTTGCAGGAAGCATCCTTTCTGCTTCTGCTGCTGTCACAAAAGAGTCGAAGGCTGTCCGTGACATAATCACGAAAGTCAACAATCACTGGCAGGCAACTCATTCCCCTGAAACTAACGCTTTTTGGGACAATGCTGCCTATCATACGGGAAACATGGAAGCCTTTTTCCTCACAGGAAATCCTCAATGGAAGGAATATTCCGAAAAATGGGCTGAGCACAACGATTGGAAAGGTGCCAAAGGCAACGATCGCTCAAAATGGAAATATAATACGTATGGTGAAGGCGATGATTATGTCCTATTTGGTGACTGGCAGATTTGTTTTCAGACGTATGCTGACCTTTATAATATCCTTCCCGACGACAAACGTATCCGTCGGGCAAAGGAAGTGATGGAATATGAAATGTCTACTCCGCAAAATGACTACTGGTGGTGGGCAGACGGCCTTTATATGGTGATGCCTGTCATGACCAAACTCCACAAGATCACAGGCAACAAGAAGTATCTCGACAAACTATATGAATACATTCAGGTAAGCGACAGCATTATGTATGATCCGGAGGAGAATCTCTACTATCGCGATGCAAAATACGTATATCCTAATCATAAGAGTTCCAATGGCAAGAAAGATTTCTGGGCGCGTGGTGATGGATGGGTACTTGCAGGACTCGCAAAAGTGCTGAAAGATGCTCCGGCAGATTGGGAACACCGAAAGTTTTTCGAGGATAAATATAAAGGAATGGCTGAGGCTGTGGTAGCTTGCCAGCAGCCTGATGGCTATTGGAGTAGATCTATGTACGACGAGGAGCATGCTCCCGGTCCTGAAACCAGTGGCACGGCGTTCTTTACCTATGGGCTCCTATGGGGCATCAATAATGGATATCTCGCAGATCCCAAATATCTTGATGCTGCTAAGAAAGGTTGGAATTATCTGTCGAAGACAGCCCTTCAGAAAGATGGCTCTATTGGCTATGTGCAGCCTATAGGGGAGAAGGCTATCCCGGGTCAGGTGGTCGACCGTAACTCTACAAGCAACTTTGGCACCGGTGCTTTCCTTTTAGCCGCAAGCGAATATGTGAGAATGCTTGAAAAGGAATCCAATGAGGATCGTGCCTATTGGGCTAAGATGGCATATGACATGGCTGCCCCCATTCTGAGTAAGATGGCAAATGGTGAGTTGCAGAAGGATATGATCGTAGAGGTAAGTCCTAATTGGGATGGCCGCAATAAGAAAGTCACTTATATGGAAGCTTTCGGACGCTTGATGGCTGGTATAGCTCCTTGGCTTGCACTCCCCGACGATGACACCGACGAAGGGAAAATGCGTAAGCAACTCCGTGAATGGGCTCTGAAGAGCTATGCAAATGCTGTCGATCCCAACAGTCCGGATTGTCTCCTGTGGGGTGGGGAAGGACAGGTGATGGTAGATGCCGCATATATAGCTGAATCTTTCCTACGCGCCTATGATGCACTTTGGGAGCCCCTCGACCAGACCACAAAAGACCGCTATATAAAGAATTTCACCGGTATACGTAAAATCGATCCTCCATATACCAACTGGCTTCTCTTCTCAGCTCTCATTGAGAGTTTCCTTGCGAAATCAGGAGCTGACTGCGATGAATATCGGGTAAACTCTGCCGTTCGTAAAGTAGAGGAGTGGTATGCAGGTGATGGTTGGTATGCCGATGGTCCTGATTTTGCCTTCGACTATTACAGCAGCTATGTCTTCCATCCGATGTATCTTGAGACACTAAAGGCTATGCAAGATGCAGGAAAGAGGAATCGTATTGATTATGGTAAATATTATGAGAGAGCCCTCAAGCGTGCTCAGAAATATAGCATAGTGCTGGAGCGTTTCATCTCTCCAGAAGGCACATTCCCGGTTTTCGGCCGTTCCATCCCCTATCGCATGGCTACTATGCAGCCTCTTGCACTTATGGCTCTCTATGAGAAACTTCCGGAAGGTCTCACCAACGGACAAGTTCGGTCTGCACTCACAAAGGTGATGCATAATATGTATGATGGCAAGGAAAACTTCAACGAAGGTGGCTATTTGACAATTGGTTTTGCCGGCCGCCAGCCCAACATTGCCGATTGGTATACCAACAATGGCTCTCTCTACATGACCTCCCTCTCGCTTCTCCCTCTTGGTTTGCCGGCTGCACATCCCTTCTGGACTGATGCTCCTCAGCCCTGGACCAACCAAAAAGCATGGGGTAGCCAACCCTTCCCAAAAGACCACATCTGGAAAGACACCATCATCACTCGCGACCGCTACTAAGAGCCCATCTCGCCCCAGGGGCTTTCAAATTTTTATGAGACGGGCTCTAAATTTGGATGCGAAAGAGAAAAGTGTTATATTTGCATATTAATGTTGTATTTTCATGCTAACGCGAAAAAATATGGAGGAACTTAGATACCCAATCGGAATGCAATCCTTTCCGAAGATTAGGAGGCAAGGATATGTGTACGTCGACAAAACGCAATATATCAAGCCTCTATTGCAGCAGGGGCAGTACATCTTTATGAGCCGTCCCAGACGGTTTGGCAAAAGCCTACTTCTTTCTACCCTTAAATCTTATTTTGAGGGTGAAAGGGATCTATTTAGAGGTCTTGCTGCTGATAGCATGGATTTGGATTGGACACCATCTCCGGTTTTTCGTTTCGATTTTAATGCTGAAGACTTTACGGCCGAAAATGGATTAGAACATCTTCTTGATGGTTATTTGAGAGATTACGAGCATATATACGGAAAATTCCCAGAAGATACCACAATCTCCCAACGTTTCAAGTCTGTTATAAAAGCTGCTTATAGGCAGACTGGACGGGAGGTCGTCATCCTTGTCGATGAATATGATAAGCCATTGCTTGAAGTGGAAGATTATCCGGAGATGTTTGAGAAAAATCAGAGAACACTGAAAAGTTT
The DNA here is from genome assembly GCA_964525115.1 of uncultured Sangeribacter sp. Taxonomy (GTDB): domain Bacteria; phylum Bacteroidota; class Bacteroidia; order Bacteroidales; family Muribaculaceae; genus Lepagella. The sequence continues at coordinate 10,595 of CAZGGB010000005.1, forward strand.
TTTCGGAAATCTAAAGTCGATGGACGATTACATCCGTTTTGCTTTCATCACAGGGGTTGCCAGATTCAATAAGGTGAGCATCTTCAGCGATTTAAATAATCTTAAAGATATCTCTATCGACGACACTTATGCAGATATATGTGGATGGAGTGAAAAAGAACTTGTGAAATATTTTAGTCCTGGCATTGAAGAATTTGCGAAGAAACGCAAAGAAGATTTCGAGACGACTTTGCTGGCGCTTAGGAATTACTATGATGGTTATCTTTTCACCCCTGCCGGTTCCCGGCTATATAATCCTTTTAGCGTTCTCAATGCTTTGGATATAAAAGAATTGTATTGTTTTTGGTTTTCAACAGGTACCCCGACATTCCTTGCCAAACGCATCAAGTCGCAAGGCATTTTCCCGTCAAATATCGACGGCTCATTGCGCAGTAGTAAAGATCTTATGGCAGTAGGGCTTAATAGCGGAGATCCAATTCCCTTGATGTTCCAGACTGGTTATCTCACTATAGGAGAATATCGAAAAGATGTTGAGCTATATGAACTGCGTTTCCCAAATAAAGAAGTGGAAACAGGTTTTTATGAGGAATTGCTTCCACTTTATGCCCCTGAGATCAAATATCCTGGTTCGCCCTTCAGCTTTTCTCTCTTCAAGCAAGACCTTGTCTTAGGCCGTGCAAATGATTTTATGGAGCGTCTTTCAATACTCCTGAAAAATCTGCCTGGCGAAGATCATAAAGAATCTACCTACAGAGCTGTCACCTATCTGCTGACCGTGCTTTGTGGCACACCCACAATAAGCGAACACCATGGCTACAAAGGCAGAAGCGACATAGAAGTATTCTCAGGTAAATATATTTATCTCTTCGAGTTCAAATATAATAAGAGCGTTGAAGAAGCAATGGCTCAGATTCATTCGCGCGACTATGCAGGCAGATATTCACTTGATACTCGAACCGTCTATCTAATTGGAGCCAATTTCAACCAAAAGAAAGAAAATCGAGGTCTCGAATACGAAATAGAAATATTGAAAAAATAACCCCCTACAAGCAAATAAGCCATGTCAAAAACGACATGGCTTATTTGCTAATATATTAATAGTTTATCGTTAATACTTAATGGTTTATAGTTTATCGTTAATAGTTAATAGTTAATAGTTAATAGTTGATCGTTGATACGGGCTTTCTTCTCCAAAGAGATAAGAATTCTCATACCCTCCAAGATCAATTACTATCTTCTCAAATACAATCCCCGGGTCAAGAGGCTTTATCTCAAGAATAGCTTCCCCTGATTTAGCAACTTTTAGAGGAACCTGTTTCTCTACAACCCTTCGCGCTACTGTAGGATAGAAGACACTGTAGATATTTTGAGGCTCTTCATTCAAATTCCCATTGAAGTTTACTTCAACCGGCTCACTCCCTTCAAATCCAACCGTATATCGATGTCCATCCTTGCGTTCGAAAGCAAGGGTTGATTTGGTGATGACATGTACCGTGACATTGTCAAGGCCCTCAGGAATCGTTACTGCATACTTCAATGCAGCACCTTCAGGACTCTCCGTATAAGGCCTTACAGCCACTCCACTCAGTGTGCGGCCTACATAGGGAAGGACTTCCCATTTTGCCCCACTTGCCGCATTTTCAGCGGTATTGAAATGTTCTGCTTCAATCACAATAGCATCCTCTGTTGGCTTGAAAGTATATCCTCCTGCATTCTTATCCGCTATATCAAGAGTACGAGTCTCCGGGAGCATATCGGCAGGAAAAGCATCGTTCCAGCTTCTATATCCGATATGCTTCTGAGTCATCATTCCATCCCATTTTCCACCCGCTATCTCCTTGTTGTAGCTTTTCATGAGCTCTCCGTCTCTTTCAAAGCATTTCTTGACGATTGCTGCCCAGTCGTTGGCCTCCGGAAGTCCATTTGCATAGGCATATTGGTTCATGGCTTGTGCATAATACATCTGGTAGAGATTCGACATCAGCTGCAACGGAAATAGAATTAGCTCATTATAAGCATCTCTCTTTTCAGGTGCCAATGTCAGATACTGGCGCAATGCCTCTGCTTCAAGACGCATGTAGTCATCTGCCACCTGTCTCCATTCTCCTGTTGTCAGATTATATGTGTTTTTGTCAAGCATTTCCGGAGTCACCCGCCCGTTGTATTTGCATAGTAGATTAAAGATGCGTGTGGCTTCCTTAGCTTGATCCGGTCCGAGTTGCTGCTCGAAGAAGCGGAGTGTGTGGCCGAGTAGGTTGTCGGCTGTAAATTGCTTCGGATTCCATGCCATGTCAAGGAAAAGCGTAATAGGATATTCCATTGGTTTGAGATCTCCTACATTCAGTATCCATAGCTTGTCTACTCCATAATCGTAGGTCAACTCAAGTTGTTCCCACATGTTCTGTATCGGTGTGCAATTCAGAAGCTTGCTGTTGCGCGGAGCCCCGACGTAGTCCACATGGTAATACATTCCCCATCCTCCGGGATGCTTTCTCTCTTCAGCATTGGGAAGTCGGCGCACATTCCCCCAATTGTCATCGCAAAGAAGGTAGATGACGTCGTCGGGAGCGCGCAATCCTGCATCATAATAGTCAAGCACCTCTTTATATAATGCCCACACCTGTGGTGTCTCTTTTGCTTTCTTCCCTGTTTCTTTAGCGATTATCTTGCGTTGGTTATCGATTACTTTCTTTAGAAGCTTTACGTCAGCCTCCTCGCTCATGGCCTCATCCCCATCGCCACGCATTCCTATTGTCACTACATCTTCTGTCCCTTTCATGCGTTTAATGCCATCCACGAAAAATCTGTCGATCGTTTCTTGATTTGTAGCATAGTTCCACGCTCCATTTTCTTTTCTTTTGCGAGCCCATTCCTGATGATTGCGAGCCATTGGCTCATGGTGAGAAGTGCCCATGATTATTCCCATCTCATCTGCTGTCTTCATGTTCTCAGGATCGTCAGCATAGAATGCCCATCCCCACATGGCGGGCCACATGAAGTTGGCTCTCAGTCGTAGAAGGAGTTCAAACACTCGTGCATAAAATCTATGGTCGCCATAATCTGTGCCATAAGTATTCTTAACCCATCCTGTAAGGCACGGTGCTTCATCGTTTAAGAAAATGCCGCGATATTTCACCGCCGGTTCTCCTGCTGTATATGTTCCGTCGGCTATATAAAGCTCATCATGTCGTGTTGGTGCCACATCTGCCCAGTCGTACCAAGGCGATACTCCTATCTGTTCAGAAAGTTCATAAATCCCATATATTGTCCCCCTGCGGTCGCTGCCCGCAATCACAAGAGCTTCCTCTACCCCTGGAATAGGATCCGCTACGGTAGTCATGACATATTTTTCATATTTCCCTTTCAGATCCGACTCATTAAGCTTTTTCTTTTTGAAAAGATCCTTGATAAGTTTGCTCTCAGCCGAACCGGCAATGATTACACTTTTGGGAAGCTCTGTCGTACTCCCGTTAAGTATAGTGGCATTTTTCCCACACACTTTCCTAAAGTCTTTGGCGAGATTCTCGGCTGCTATCCCTATACCAGGCAGATCGTCAGAATCGGTAAGAATTGCACATGGCTCCGAAGTATCTCCGTTTTTGGTAATTAGCGGAAAATATCCTGCCAGCTCTGACGTAGAGGTGATTCCATGGTGGTCGAGTGCGTTAGCATTCTGCGTCATCGGCAAAGTTGCTAATAAGACGATTAGTCCTTTGATGATTCTTTTCATAAATATAAAAACCTATCTCTTGTTCTTAAATATTGAAGTTGATTCACTTATTTTTTTATTAAAATTTCGTCAGGTTTCCGAGCAGATTTTTCTTCATAAAGAAGGAGCGATGAAAAGCAGCCCGTTTTCATTGCGAGCTTGCCAAAACCGAGTCGCGAAGCCTTAATTAATCGTTAATCGTTAATAAAAACTCCGCGCCTTTGCAGCCTCTGCGTGAGATTCTGAGAACATGCGAAAATTAATTGCAAAATTATAAAAAATATGCGAATTCATATTAGTATTATTGTTGTAATCACATTTGAATTCGTAAATAAGACCGATCTTCACATTAGAATTCGTAAAATATCGGTGAAATACAAATTTGTCTCATCGGATTATTGTAATGTCATTTTTTTTTCGTAAATTTGCACCATATAATTGAATATATTGAAATTCGACCTAATAATCGTGAAATATATAATGCGTCGCCATTTTTTGATTTTGTATATGACGATATTTTTAATGTCGTCATTTGTATTCTGCATGCCTGCACAGCAACGGATTGCCCGTTTGTTTAGCGACCGTGTGCCGGTTGCCGGTGATTACACTGGTTTTTGTCAGGATAGCGAAGGCTTCATTTGGGTTGGCACCGACAGGGGGCTTCTCCGTTTTGATGGAAATAACTATGATGTCTACCGCCATAACGATGCTGAGGAAGGATCCTTAAGCGACAATCGCATATTGGCACTTCTCTGTGATAGTAAAGGGCGAGTATGGGTTGCCACCGCAAATGGTCTTAATCTTTATGTGGCATCTCAAGATAAATTCGAGGTCATACCAATCCCATCAAAAGATTTTTATGGGTATATAATAGGATTGGCTGAGCAGCCCGATGGAACTGTGACATTTGTTGTCTCAGGTGTGGGCCTTTATATTGTCAACGACGAAGGTGGAGATGAAGTGCCTGTTGCTGTCAATTATATGACTCAGACATATGAAAAGAATCTCAATTCAATAGTGTGCAGTTCTTCCGGACGTCTTTATTTGGGATCCGGCGACGGTACAGTCTATTCTATGGCCCCTAATGGAGGAATCACTCCGATTAAGCTCTCTGAGGGCGCCTACATAGTGTCACTCGCTGTGGAAGAAGATGGCAATGTGCTTGCATGCACCACCTCCGACATTTACCGCATCTTTACATCCACTGGCGAAACGGTTCGGCTTGAGTGCGACACTCCGCTTTATATCAACAATCTTTCCAATTCTACTTCCAGCGGAGTTTATGTTGCTACTTCGGGAAAAGGATTATGGTTGGTAAGGCAAAAATCCAATAAGATTGAACCTTGCTCCAATATCTACAGCCCCTTTATGAATCTTGCTACGGCTAAAATTGGAGCCGCATATGCAGCTCCTGATGGCAATTTGTGGCTCGGGTGCAATTATAGTGGCATCGTTATGGTGCCTGGAAGGCATATCCCATTCGTATATAGAAAATTAAATCATATCTTCCCTGATTTTGGCGGAGGTATGACTGCCATGACTACTTGGAGAGGCAATGTGATCGCATGTCTTGACAAAGGCCGCATTGCTGTCTTGTCGCCTGAAGGGAACCTCTTGAAATCTGCAATGATCCCTGATGTGGGGGCGGTAACCCACATTGAGCGTCTCAATGAAGATTCCTATTTGCTGAGTGTCGCCAATAGTGGGTTATGGATATTTGATGTCCAATCGGGAGCCGTGAAAAAGTTTTTGGATATTCCCGGTAAGTTCCGCTTGCTCACTACTGCCCCCGGCAATCCGGGAGAGCTTTTCATCGCTATCCATGGCGTTGGTGTCATGAGATACGACATGAAATCCGGTGAGAAAAAGTGGCTTCCCTATAAGGCTGAGAGCAATACCCTGTCAAATCCCTATGTTGCCTGTATGAATCGTACCGACAATGACAAGGTTTGGATAGGTCTTTATGGAGGCATCGCGTGCTTCGACCTTAAGGCCGATCGGTTTATTGAAATTGATCAGGAGCCATTCCTTAAGGGAGCCACGTTCGCCATCGTCCCATGCCTGACCGACGAGTCCGTATGGGTTGGCACCAGCCACGGACTCATTCATTTCGATCCCCAAAAAGGAGTTTTGGAGAAATTGACTACTGCCGACGGGCTGAGCGACAACGATGTGCGCTCTATTACCCGCGATCACACCGGAGGTAAATGGATCGGCACTATGAAGGGCTTATCGTATATTCCAGCCGATAATGACACCATCTACTCATTTTTTGGAGGCAATGGGCTCGTTGAAAATTCATTCAACCATGCAAGATTTTCAAAAGATTTGAAGACGGTATTTCTGGGCAGCGATCTTGGCATTACATCGTTCATGCCAGACTCATTGAAAAATTCCGGGTTTGCCGGTGAGGTGAAGATTTCTGCAATGTTCATCAATGGCAAACGCATAGCCCCTCGTTCGTCAAAGGTTGAATGCGAGGTGGTAGGCGCATGCGACGGCAGTCCCGAAGTGCTCAGGCTTCCTTATAAAGACAATGCTTTGACATTGCGCCTCTCTACCATGGACTTCCGCGATGCCTCTAATATAAGGTATATGTGGCGTCTTGATAAGAAGGAGCAGTGGATTGTAGGTCCTCCGGGAGAAAACACCATCAATCTGCCTCACCTTGACCCGGGTTCATATGATTTGGAAATATGTGCTTTGGAAAACAACGTCACTTCTCCGCCAAAAAAAATTAAGATAGAGATTTCCTATCCTTGGTATATGACTTTTTGGGCTAAGGTGGCATACGTGTTGATATTCCTTTCTATTATTGTATTGGCATTCATTGTCTATAGAAAGAAAAGAGAGGAAGAGGCAAATGAGGATAAGATCAAGTTCTTCACAGATGTCTCCCACGATATCCGTACCCCTATGACTCTCGTAATGAGCCCATTGGAATCATTGATGAAAGAGGAATTGGATACTGGTGTCAAATCAAGACTTCAGGTGATGCATCGCAATGCCCAGCGTGTGATGAATCTTGTCAATCAGCTTCTTGATATTCAAAAGCTTGAGAAGAGTAAGATGCGCTTAAGTTGCCGCAAGACTGCCATTGGGCTATTCGTAAGTGAGATAGTCGATCTCTTTAAACCTGAGGCTTTAAAAAAGCATCAGACTTTAGAATTCAAAGATAACTCCAATCTCGGTGCCGTATGGATGGATCGCGATAATTTCGATAAAATTCTTGTCAATCTCATCACTAATGCCATAAAATACACTCCCGAAGGGGGTGAGATTGAGGTGTCTCTCTCAGAAGTGGATGATCCCTCGCTTGGGCGTAGTGTGAAGCTTGAAGTCTCAGATACCGGAATTGGTATTGATGAAAAGACGAGATCTCGTCTTTTTGAGCCATTCTATCGCATCCGTGAAGATCATGCTCCCGCTACTATGGGTTTCGGCATAGGTCTTGATCTTTGCCGTCGCCTTGTAGAGCTTCATCATGGTGCTATTTCTGGGGGCAACCGTTCAGATGGAGTGAAAGGTAGTGTCTTCACTGTCACTATTCCTCTCGATGAGTCTCGCTACTCCGAGTCTGAACTTGTGGTCAAGGAGGAAGACGACTCTGAATCCGGGCGCCATCTTGTTATGGTAGAGCCATCCTCGTCAGACAATCATTCGTCAAGACCAAAGCCTCTGACTGCAGGCGGCAAGGTGCTTGTAGTCGACGACGATGCCGAGCTCCGAGGATATTTGTCGTCGATATTGGCAAAATATTATAAGGTGAAAGAGGCTTCTGATGGTAATGAGGCTCTTAAGATCGTATCTGATTGGCGCCCTGATATTGTAGTGAGCGATGTCGTAATGCCCGGTATGGATGGCCTTACGTTGCTAAAGCGTTTGAAATCTAATGGCGACACAAACCATATCCCCGTAGTTCTTCTTAGCTCAAAGACAGCCCTATCCGACAGAATGGCAGGTTGGGACAAAGGCGCCGACGGCTATCTTGGCAAGCCATTCAATACCGATGAGCTTGAGGCTCTTGTCGACACTCTGATTGAGAATCGTCTCAGGCTGAAAGGAAAATTCTCTGGAGCTCAAGACACAGATGGCAAGATCGACGCCCTTGAAATGAAAGGGAATGATGAGGTGCTCATGGATCGCATCATGAAGGAAATCAATGCTCATATTGATGATCCTGAGTTCAATGTTGAGAAACTTTCGGTAGAGGTAGGAGTGAGCCGTGCGCATCTCCATCGTAAGATGAAAGATCTGATCGGGATGACCCCGAGCGACTATATTCGCAACATACGTCTTAAACGTGCATGCGAACTGTTGCATCGTCCTGATATTGAGGTCACTCAGGTGGCTTATAAGATCGGATTCACGTCTCAGCCTCATTTTTCCTCCCATTTCAAGCGCTATACAGGCTTCTCCCCCTCTGAATATCGCGCAAAATGCCTTTCCGGAGCAGGTCCGGAAGTTCCTCTGAATCCATGATATAATACGGTAATATTTTATAGCATTTTAGCGCTTTTAGCCTCCGCTTTTCCTATGTGAAAGGCGGAGGTTACAAATATATATCCATCGGATGCATTTTTGAATCTGTTGGAATCATTGTGAAATAACTCTGTGACATATATATAATGCCATAAATGAGATATTTTGTAATTTTGCAGTGTGAAAAAGAAAATACAATTGATTGATAACATAGGTTAATAATTAGGTTAATTATTAGGTTAGTTTTGTCTTGACCGCTACCTTACAAATGAAGATATTTATAGTAAAGATTGATTATAGGTTTAGTTATTAGGTAAAGCTTGTGGTCGGCATGCGTGATGCATCCCGGCCACATCCATTTTATAACCCCGGACTTCAGTCCGGGGCATAAGATACGATAGCACAGTAGCCTCGGAGAGGCGCTTCATGATATAGAAAAGGTATAAAAAATGTGTACCTGGTGTGTAAAATTTGTTACATTTATAATTATTTGAATCATAATTTGATACAAAATTCTGTTACGAATTCTAATCTATTTGAGACGGGAAATGGCTGAATTGTTACGAATAGTGACACAAATGAAAGCCATGATATGCTTGATATTTGAATAAGTTGATTAATTTTGCGCCTGATAACAACAAAACAACATGATGAAGAAACTGACCAACATCGCAATCGCCCTTGGCTGCCTGGCTCTTTTCCCGGGTTGCTCCTCGAAGAAAGCCGGTATCGCCCCCCAAAGTTCGGTGGCGATCTTCGACTCTTTCAGCTACGAAGGCGACGACAATTTCTACAAGGCCAATCCTCTTCCAGATGAAAGTTCCTACTACAATCCGGTCCTCGCCGGATGGTATTCGGATCCGTCGCTTTGCACAAATGGCAAGGGCGACTATTTCCTTGTGACGTCAACTTTCACATTCTTCCCTGGTGTCCCCATTTTCCACAGCCGCGACCTCGTCAACTGGGAGCAGATAGGACATGTGCTCACTCGCGAGTCGCAGCTCGTTAACATGGAGAAGCAGCACGTCAGTGGCGGAATTTTTGCTCCTGACATTGCATACAATCCTGCAAACGAAACCTACTACATGGTCACCACTAATGTAGGTGCCGGCAACTTCTTTGTGAAGACCAAAGATCCTTACGGCGAATGGAGCGATCCAATAATGCTTCCCGAAGTGGCAGGCATTGATCCGGCATTCTTCTTCGATGAGGATGGAAAGGCATACATCGTCAACAATGATGACGCTCCTGAAGGAAAGCCTGAATATGACGGACACCGTACTGTACGCGTAGTGGAATTCGACACCGCTACCGACAAGTGTATTGGTGAACGCCGCATCGTTGTCAACAAGGGTTGCCGTCCGGAAGAAAAACCCATATGGTGTGAAGGCCCTCATATATATAAGGAGGGAGGCAACTATTATTTGATGACAGCTGAAGGCGGAACAAGTGTCAACCACAGTGAGGTAATCTATAAAGGTCCCACTCCATTTGGTCCTTTCACTCCTTGGGATGCAAATCCTATTCTTACGCAGCGCACACTTGATTCCGCTCGTGAGAATCCAATCACATGCGCCGGACACGCCGACATGGTCAAGACTCCGGAAGGCGACTGGTGGGGTGTCTTCCTCGCGTGTCGTCCGGTCGACGGCGATAAGGAAAACCTTGGGCGTGAGACATTCCTCCTTCCTGTCAATTGGACAGCCGATGGTTGGCCACGTTTCGTGGAAAATGGTTCTGAGGTTCCATTGATGGGCAGTAAGTCAGGGGTGAAGAGAGGCGATAAGTTGACATTCGGCAACTATAGTCGCCGAGACGAGTTCAACGATTCGACTCTCGACAATGATTGGATGACACTCCGCGGTCCCGCAGCTGAATATTATTCGTTGTCAGACAATCCCGGACATCTCACTGTGAAATGTGCCGATGTCAAGTCGAGTGAGAAAGCTGTTCTTCCATATGTATGTCGCCGTCTCTGTCATCACAACTTCTGTGCAAGTACACATATGACATTCATTCCTGAGAGCGACTCCCAGCTCGCCGGAATGCTCCTCCTTAAGGATGAGACTCATCAATATCTCATAGCTCGCACAAAGCAAGGCGACAATCATAAGATAGAGGTGAGAAAAATTGATGAGGATGGTAGTCACACCATAGCGGAACTTCCGGTCGATGCGACTCTTTCGGCAATTGATTTCAAGATCTCCGGCAACGGACTGAAATATGGATTTCAGTATTCTACGGATGGTGGCAATAAATGGGAAATGCTTGCCGACAATGTCGATGCGGGCTTCACATCTACAGCCGAAGCAGGTGGATTTACCGGAACGGTCGTCGGTCTCTACGCCTCCAACGCCGAGTCTCTCGACTAATCTGAAGACTGAAGACTAAAAACTAAAGACTAAAACAATACTTTCCATTATACTTTAATATTTAATAGCAATGAAAAATGTAAAGAAACCATTTCATTACATTGCGTTACTGATGGTGATGATCCTGTCAGGCTCTATATCAGCCTGGGCGGATACAGTCAAAGGTAACGTAGTCGATGAGTCGGGCGAGCCCCTCATCGGCGTGACAGTCATGGTAAGCGGCTCCTCTATTGGTACTGCTACCGACTTTGATGGTAATTACACTATCAATGTCCCTAACATGAAGAAAGACGTGCTCGTCTTCTCTTATGTCGGTATGGCTGAAGTGAAGGAACACGTCAATGGTCGCAAGGTCATTAACGTAACCATGAAAGAAGACTCCGACCTTCTTGATGAAGTCGTGGTTGTGGGCTACGGCCAGCAGAAGAAAGCCTCTGTGGTCGGTGCTATCACCCAGACTACTGGTGAGGTGCTCGAGCGTGCTGCCGGTGTGCATGACATCAGTGCTGCACTTACCGGTAACCTCCCTGGCGTCGTGACTGTTCAGTCTTCAGGTATGCCAGGCGACGAAAGCGCTAAGATCACCATCCGTGGTGCTTCATCTTGGAACAACAGCGACCCTCTCGTGCTTGTCGATGGTATCGAACGTGATATGAACAGTGTCGACGTTAGTTCAGTTAAGTCTATCTCAGTTCTTAAGGATGCGTCTGCAACAGCAGTCTATGGTGTGAAAGGTGCAAATGGTGTAATCCTCATCACTACCAAGCGTGGTCAGGAAGGTCGCGCCAAAATCGATGTGGGCTTCACAGCTACAATGAAGACTGTGTCTAAGCTTCCTGACAAATGTGATTCGTATGACGCTCTTCTTTGGACAAACAAAGCCGTGATGCATGAACTTCCACTTCTGGAATCTTCTTGGAAATATATGACTCCGCTTGCAATCGCAAATAAATACCGCTATCCTGCCGATCTTGCAGAATCAGAGCGATATCCCAACGTCGACTGGCAAGATACGCTTTTCAAGGATCATGCTATGTCTTACAATGCTAACGTCTCTGTCAGCGGTGGTACTAAATTCGTGCGTTATTTCGCAGTTGTCGATTTCGTGAGTGAAGGTGACCTTTTTAAGGATATCGACAATGGTCGTAGCTATCCCACCGGTTTCGGCTACAACCGTATCAACGTCCGCTCCAACCTCGACTTCTCGCTGACCCCAACCACTACCTTCAAGGTGAATCTTGCAGGTTCTACAGCTCAGCGCACATCAACCACTCCTAACAGTGGCAACACTTTTGACCAAGGTAACTGGAATAATGCTCAGATATGGTCTGGTGTTTATAACATCGCTCCCGATGCTTTCATGCCCATCTATTCCGATGGCTCTTTCGGTTATTATCCGTTTTTTAAGGCACAGGTTGTAAACTCCGTTTCTACTCTTGTATTGGGTGGTCTCTATCATTCTAATACTACATCCATCACGACAGACTTCGTACTTGATCAGGATCTGAAGTTTATCACTCCGGGTCTCGGACTCCATGCCATGATTTCATGGGACAACCGCTTCCTCGATACAGGCCATGGTATTAATGACCTTTACCATTACCCTCAGAACAAATGGATTGATCCTGCTACCGGTGTTGAACAGACAACTGAGCCGATTGATAATTTAACGTACTTTGATTATAATAAAGGTAACGAATGGACTACTCAAGGCGGTAGTGTTCAGGACTATAGCACAACACGCAATATGAATTATCAAGTACAGTTGAACTATAATCGTGAATTTGGTAAGAACAATGTTGGCGCAACTGCAGTTTGGACTCGTCAAGAGTCGGCTTGGGGTAGCATGATTCCTATCCATCGTGAGGACTGGGTGTTCCGTGCTACTTACAACTTTGATGATCGTTACTTCTTCGAATATAATGGTGCCTACAACGGCTCTGAGAAATTCGGTAAGGGTTTCCGCTTCGGTTTCTTCAATTCTGGCGCTATCGGTTGGCGTCCTTCACAAGAAAAATTCTGGACAGCTGCAGGTCTTGACAAATGGTGGCAGGAGTTGAAGATACGTGCTTCATATGGTGAAATCGGTGACGATACCGGCGAACGTTTCATGTATATGGACCAGTGGGCTTATGGTGGTAGCACAAAGATCGACCCGACTGCCGCCAACAGTATCTATCAGTGGTATCGTCAGTCTGTTATTGGTAATCCCGATGCTCATTGGGAGAAAGTGAAGAAGATGAACCTCGGTATTGACTTCTCTTTTCTTAATAGCTTGATTTCTGGTACTGTCGAAATATTCAAAGATAAACGTGATGACATTCTTATCAGTGGTTCTGATCGTGCGATGCCTTCCTACTTCGGTGCCACTCCTCCAACTGTTAACCTTGGTAAAGCGCAGTCAACAGGTTATGAGTTTGAACTCCGTCTAAACAAGACATTTGGTCCCGTTCGTCTTTGGGCTAATCTTAATATGACTCATGCAATTAACAAGATTAAACTCCGCGATGACCCTGAGCTTAAGCCCGACTATCAGAAGCAGGCCGGCTATGCAATCGGTCAGACCCACTCACACATCAACGGCGGGTTCCTGAATTCTCTTGACGAACTTTATGGCTCCCCTGCACACGATGTGAACGACAACAACCGTCTTCCCGGTGATTACTATATTGTTGATTTCAATGGCGATGGTAAGGTCGATGTTGAGGACTCCGCTCCCTATGGCTACACTGGGACTCCACAGAATACTTATAATGCTACTCTTGGTTGCGAATGGAAAGGTCTTAGCTTCTTCGTTCAGTTCTATGGTGTTAACAATGTAACACGTGATGTTAATCTCCGTTCATTTACTCATAATACTCATAATGTATATCTGATCGGTGATTGGTGGAATGGTACAGATCTTGATGGTGATGTCCTTCTCCCACGCTGGTATTCTCAGGTTAGTTCCTACAGTGATGGTACACAGTTTCTTTACGATGCTTCTTACTGTCGTCTGAAGAATATGGAGATAGCTTACACATGGACTGGAGGCTGGATTAAAAAGCTTGGCATGAATAGCCTTAAGGTCTACCTCAACGGAAACAACCTCTTCCTCTGGTCGAAGATGCCTGACGACCGTGAGTCTAACTTCTCAGGTGGTGGTGGTCAGGGTGCTTATCCTACAATGCGCCGCTTCAACCTTGGTCTTAAATTCAACTTCTAACATTACGCAATTTAGATATGAACAAATTAGTTAAAACTCTTGGCGCAATCGCCTTCGGATTGGCATTGACTACCGGGTTGTCATCTTGTGAAGACTATCTTGACAAGGAGCCTGCATCCGATGTTAACCCCGAGACTGCGTTTAAGAATTTCACAAATACCCAGGGTTTCATTGAGGAAATCTACAACTGTATCCCAAACAAGGCTCAATGCCATTGGACTACATCTTGGAATCTCGGGGATGATGAGATTATGAATCCTCAGGCTGAGATTGATGGTCTTATCCAGACTCAGATTGATCTCGGTAACTATTATGCTTGGCAATACAATAATCAGTTCTGGTTTTCAGCTAAAGGCGACTGTAATCCTACTTCAGGCAGCGCTTTCGACCATCGTCTCGTAGGTCACGCTTGGTATTGCATCGCAAAGTGCAATAAGGGTATCGAGGAACTTGAGAAAGAGGACACCGGATTTGTCGGCACAAAAGAAGAAAGGAGTCTTCTTCTTGGCCAGCTATATTTCTTCCGTGCTTGGTGGCATTTCGAGATGATGCAGTTCCTCGGAGGTCTTCCTTACGTTGATAAGGTATTAGGACCGTCAGAGCAGTTGCGTATCCCGCGTCTTTCCTTCGCTGAGACTGCCGACAAGGCTGGTGCAGACTTCGAAAAAGCAGCCTCCCTGCTTCCTGTTAACTGGGACAATACATCCACAGGTAGGAAGACCTTAGGTAAGAATGATCTTCGTATCAACAAGATCACAGCGCTTGCTTATGCCGGTAAGAATTATCTCTGGGCTGCGAGTCCTCTTATGAAGAATGGCGCTCAGACCGGTGCTTCCAAAAACGGCAAGACTTATGACTACGACAGCGATTATGCAAAGAAAGCTGCTGAGATGCTTGGCAAAGTTATCAATCTTTTTGAAAGTGGCGATACTCAGTATGCGTTTGCTTCTTTTGACTTTGAGAATATCTACGATCACAAGAAAACAAAAGGTGTTGATACAAGTTACAGCGAACTGTTTTTTACAACCGGACGTAACTGGCTGCAGCCTGGTGGCAAGGAGGCTATTATGAGAGGACCATCTGAAGGTTGGTCTTTCACCCGCTACAATTACTCGCGTACATTCGGTCCAAACCAGCTTTGTGCTCAGGATAACCATATCCACCAGCCGACAGCTAATTACGTGAAGAACTATGGTATGGCAAACGGTCTCCCACTCGATGACCCCGAATCAGGATGGGATCCGAAACATCCTTTCAAGGATCGTGATCCACGTTTCTATCATGATATTATATTTGACGGTGTTCAGTATATTAATGGAGATCTTTCCGATCCAAAATATGAGGCAGATCGTCCGATGAAGTATGCCGGTCTTGCCACTGGAGGCTCAATGCGTGATGTGACAAACGCGAGCCGTTCAGGTTATTTTTATCAGAAACTTGTTCCTCATACGTGCCAAAAGGTTGATGCAGGTACATCCGACGACTATGGTCCCAATCCACATGCATACATTCCTTACATGCGTCTTGCAGACATATATCTGATGTATGCTGAGGCAACTGCAGTTATTGGAGGTCCTGCTGGAAAATCTTCCGATTGCTCAAAGACTTCTATCGAGGCTCTCAATGTGCTCCGAGATCGTTGCGGTGCAGGACATGTCTCTCCCAAGTTTGTGGGTAATGCTTATATGGATGAGGTCCGTCGTGAACGTGCTGTCGAGCTTGCATTTGAAGGCTTCCGTTTCAACGACCTTCAGCGTTGGCTTCTCCTCACCGAACCGGGCTACATTGAGAAGACTTCTCAGGAATTCATGCGAGTTTCTGGTGTTGACGAGACTTTCTATGCTGATAATAATCCCGCAGAGGCTGAGGTGGCAGAATTCCATGAAGAGCCTATTCTGACTCGTGACTTTGAGGCTAAGCACTATTGGTTCCCGTTCCTTCGTGAAGACACATATATATATGCTGAATTCGAACAGAACCCGGGATGGTAAGGATCTAATACTAACCTTTCTATTAAAGATATGACAACAAAATATTATAAAATTCTCCCGATTGTCACTGCAGCTGCTCTCTGCGCTCCAAGCATAATGGCTGCTGAAAATGTGGATTCCGTTACTGACAATCAGGTGCAGTTGGCTTACCGAGTTGCCGATCGTGGCGATATGCTCGGTGGAGTTGAAGTGCTTGACTTTGCAAAGTTGATGGAGGTCAATTATATCAATGACATCAACAACGGTACTATCTCAGGATATGTAAGCGGTTTCAATGGTAATTCCCTTTGGGGTATGGACGCTGACAACGACGGCTACCTTGTGCTTATAGATGGTGTTGTACGCGATATGAACAACATTATTTCTACCGAAGTTGAGACCATCACTTTCATGAAAGGTGCTGCTGCTACAGTGCTGTATGGTGCGCGTGCGGCAAAGGGTGTGATATACATTTCTACTAAACGTGGTAAGAATGCCCCCCTCACAGTAAATGTAAGAGCTAATACAGGATGGCATGTTGCGAAGTCCTTCCCGGAATATCTCGGGTCTGCTGAATACATGGATCTCTACAATCAGGCCCTCATTAATGATGGCAAGAATCCAATGTATAGCCAACAGGATATCTACAACTACGCTTCAGGCAAGAATCCCTACCGCTATCCGAACATCGACATGTATTCCTCCGACTATGTCGGTCGAGTATACAATCGCACTGATGCATCTGCGGAAATATCCGGTGGTAATGAACGTGCGCGTTTCTATACTAACATAAATTATTTTCGCCACGGGGATTATCTGAAGTTCGGTGAAGGTAAGAACAATTATACCGATCGTTTCAGTGTTCGCGGTAATATAGATGTAGATATCACAGATTGGCTCAGCGCATACGTGAATACAAGCGCTACTTTCTATGGAAGCCGTTCGAATCATGGCCACTCTGTTGGTGATGATACTTTTAACTATTGGGAGAGTGCTACAAAGGATTATACTCGTCCAAACCGTATTAATCCACTTATCCCTTTAAGTCTCATCAATTCAAATGCTACCAGTGCGCTTGAACTTTTGGGTACGACTTCAAATATATATAACGGATGCTTCCTTGCGGGAACACAGCAAGATAAGACAAATATCTTTGCTGATATGCTCGCAAAAGGATACTCTAAATTCACAAGCCGTCAGTTCCAGTTTGATGCTGGTTTAAATGTTGATCTCGGTATGGTTACTAAAGGTTTGACCTTCACTACTAAATATGCCGTCGACTACGCTACTTCCTACAATACAAGCTATAATAATTCCTATGCTACTTTCGTTCCGGTATGGGGTGAATTTAATGGTACTGACGATGTGACAGCTATCACCATCGAAGGAAAGGATGAGCATTCTGGTTCACAGAATATCTCGGGCTCTTCAAACCGTCAGACCATGTATTGGTCCGGCCAATTTGACTATGTTCGCTCATTCAATGACGTTCACAATCTTCATGCTCTTGTTGTAGGTGCAGGGTGGCAGCGCACACGTGCTGGACAGTATCACAAAACAAGCAGTGTGAATATCGGTTTCGAAGTTGACTACAACTATGCACACCGCTACTATGTTGACCTCGCTCTTACCGGAGTTCATTCTTCCAAGCTTGCTCCCGGACACCGTCAGGGTTGGTCTCCATCTGCCACTATAGGATGGAATATCGCTAACGAGGCATTCCTTGCTGATAATGATGCAGTAAATAACCTAACTCTTTCTGCTTCGGTGGCAAATTTAAATGAGGATATAGATATCTCTGACTACTACATGTATGCAGCTAACTATACCGAAGGTGGTTGGTTTGAATGGGCTTCCGGTGGTGAAAAAGCTGCTTATCCTAAGCGTGGTCCTAA
The DNA here is from genome assembly GCA_964525115.1 of uncultured Sangeribacter sp. GTDB lineage: Bacteria > Bacteroidota > Bacteroidia > Bacteroidales > Muribaculaceae > Lepagella. Next base: position 28,228 of record CAZGGB010000005.1, read on the forward strand.
CGACGGCCTCACTTTTATCAAGCGTAAAGAATTCACCGTTGGTCTTCGTGGCGAGCTCCTGAATCGTCTGATTGATTTCAACGCGATGTATTTCATGTATAAGACTGAGGGTCTTCTCGGAAACACCTCTACCAAGTTCCCAACGTTCTTCTCTACATACTATCCGGAGGCTTCATTTATTCCTTACACAAACATGAACGATAACAAGCGTAATGGCTTTGACTTTGGTGTCAATGTGAAGAAGGATTTTGGTGATTTCGCTTTCAAGGTTGGTGTTACAGGTACTTACTACGACACTAAGGCACTTAAGCGTGATGAAATCTGGGAAAACCAATACCAGTATCGCGAAGGTAAACCACTTGATGCAATCTGGGGTTACCGTATGGATGGTTTCTTCAATACTGATGAGGAAGCAGCAGCATGGGATCAGACTGCTCTCGGTGGCGGTACGCTGAAAGCCGGTGACATCAAGTATAAAGATATTAATGGTGATGGCAAAGTTGATGCCAACGACCAGGAATACCTCGGAAAAGGTGGCTGGTATGGCAGTCCGTTCTTTATGGGTGTCAATCTTCAGCTTTCTTGGAAAGGATTTACTCTCTTTGTTCATGGTCTTGGAAGCTTTGGCGGCAACGCGATGCTTAATGACAATTCTTACTACAAGATGGTAGGTGAGAATAAGTACACCGCAGCTGCACGAAATGCGTGGAGCTCACCTATTGATGGTTGGGTACCGGCTGCAGATGCAAATGCTGTTCTTCCTCGTCTTACAACCGGAAACGGAGCCAATAATTATGTTGCTTCTGACTTCTGGATGTATAGCACTGACCGATTCGACATCAGTAAGATACAGCTAACTTATGACTTCCCAAAAACTCTTTTCCACGGTCCGATAATTCATGGACTCCAACTCTATTTCGGTGCTGACAATCTCGTGACATTCAGCAAGAACCGTGAAATACTCGAAAGAAATGTAGGAAGTGCTCCTCAGTCTCGTTTCTATAACATAGGTGCACAAGTAACTTTCTAAACTAACCAAGATGAAAAAAATTGTTAGATATATCGCAGTAGCTTCAGTCGTTTTGGGATTCACATCTTGTGATGACCTCTTCGAGCCGGCAATAGAAAATATTAAGGACGAGAACACGATTGATACACAGGCTAACTATGCAGACGAAATTCTTAGAAGCGCTTATATTCTCATGCCATATCCCGGAGATCCGGAAAATGATGTGGCTACAGATGATGCCGTTTCAAATGACATTAATAATGCTTACAAGACAATGGCTGAAGGTGGCTGGACATCCCGAACCGGAGTCTCTGTCAACAACTGGCGCGACCGTAATGCTTCAATACAGTATTGCAATATCTTACTAGAACACCTCGACAACGTAACATTTGCTGCTAATGAAGCTGTTCAGCAGATGTTCTACGAACGTTTGAAAGGTGAGGCTTATGGCCTCCGTGCGCTTAACATGTATTACCTACTACAGAACTATGCAGGACAGAACAGTGCCGGGGAGCTTCTCGGTGTGCCCATCAGGACAAGTTCTTTCAGCGCTACTTCAGATCTGAATGTAAATAGAGATTCGTTCCAGGCTTGTATGGCTCAGCTTATGGCTGACGCAGATGCAGCTATTGAACTTCTTCCTACAGATTACGTGGATCTCACAGATTCGCAGTTGCCTGCCAAGTACAAAAATATGGGAATAGCTGCAGCTACTTACAATCGCGTGAACGGTAGTAATACGGCTCTTCGCTTGTCAGGAAGAATGGTAGAGGCGATTGTGGCTCAAGCAACTCTTCTTGCTGCAAGCCCTGCTTTCTCTGACCAGTCAGGTGTAACTTGGGCAGATGCAGCCAATCGTTCAGCAGCGCTTCTCAAGCGTATTGGTGGAGTAGCAGGAATGTCACGTACTGGTCATCTCTGGTACACTGCCAAGGAAATTGGTGATAATGTCACCAAAGCTGAGAACCATGATGAAGTAATATGGCGTGGTAATGCTGAAACCAACAGCTCACGTGAGGCAAACAATTTTCCCCCTTCGCTTTATGGAAATGGACGTGTCAATCCTACTCAGAACCTTGTGGATGCTTTTCCGATGCTCAACGGTTATCCTATCACAGATTCACGCTCAGGATATGATGCTGCAAATCCTTACGTAGGCCGTGATCCTCGTCTTGATGCATACATAGTAGTCAATGGGAGCACTCTCGGTGTGAACAATGATGTCATCAACACTACCGCTGATTCAGAAAATAAGGATGGAATTGATAAAGAAGCTGGCATCTCTACTCGTACGGGATACTATATGCGTAAACTCCTCCGTAGCGATGTGGATCCAAATTCCACAAACAAAGTTGAGAAACCTCACTATACAACTCGTATCCGATATACTGAAATCTTTCTGGCTTATGCTGAGGCAGCTAACGAGGCTTGGGGCCCGAAGAGCGATAATGGCAATGGTTTCTCTGCCTACGACGTGATTAAGGCTATCCGTAGTCGTGCCGGTATCACTGATACTTCATATCTCGACCAGTGTGCTTCCTCTAAAGAGTCTATGCGTGAGCTTATTCGTAACGAGCGTCGTATCGAGCTTTGTTTCGAAAACAAGCGCTTCTGGGATCTCCGCCGTTGGAATGCCGATCTCACTGAAACCGCACGTGGTATGAGAATCAGCGGTAACACCTACAATAGTAATCTTGAAGTGGAAAAGCGTGATTTCAAACCATATATGATCTACGGTCCGCTTCCTTACGAAGATGTCCTGAAATTCAGCAATCTCGAACAGAATGCAGGATGGTAATTAACCTATTAATTCAAACAAAATGAAAATATTCAGAAATAGTATCATAGCCGGACTCTCTTTGGTGATGTCGGTGGCTGCAACTTCCTGTCAAAATCAGAATGTTGAATTCCCTGATTTTGAAAAAGGTATTACAGTTTATTTCGCTCACCAGTATCCGTCGTCAATCCTTGTTCTCGGAGATTGGCCTGATGGAGATAACTCCATGGCTCTCCAGCACAAATGTCAGATACTTGCTACCCAGTCGGGGTCTTATAATTCGAAAGACAATATCCGGATTGAGGTAGCATTAGATCCGACACTTGTAGATAATCTCACTTTCCCCGACGGTAGTCCTGTAAAGGTTATGCCTGAGAGCTACTATACACTCGAGTCAACCACTCTTACCAAGAAGAAAGACTATCTTTTCGGAACTGATGTCAGTCTCACAGATGCTTTCTTTGCTGATCCTGAGTCTGTCAAGGATACTTATGTGATTCCTTTGCGAATAGTTGGTCAGACAGGTGCCGACCATATTCTCACAGGAACTCCAAATGACCCCGATGCTCAGCCTGCACTCACAGATGCGGAAGAGTGGTATAAACAGCCTCAGAATTTTATACTCTATTGTGTGAAGTATGTAAATCCTTGGCATGCAAGCTATCTGCGTCGTGGTGTTGACAAAATCACTGAGAATGGTGTCACTACTACTCAAGAACGTAAGGCTGAATTTGTAGAGAAAGATGAAGTAGTTTTCCTTTCCACCAAGTCTATGACGGAACTCGTGTTCCCCGTGTCTACAGTAGTTCCTGATGGCGAATCTCTTAAGACTCTCACTTGCGATCTCATCCTTAAGTTTGATGGCGACAACGTGAGCATCACATCAGGAACACCTGGAATGACTGCCAGCGGAACAGGTAAGTTTGTCAAGAATGGCGAAAAAAATAGCTTTGATGGTCAGGACCGAGATGGGTTGTACCTTGATTATAAGATTGATTTCGGTCCCCGTCAGATAGAGACGAACGACATCCTTGTGCTACGTTCACGCCAGATCGCGCCTGTGTTCAATTTCAATCCAACCTACAATAAATGAATTGAATCATGAAACTGAAAAAATTTAGTTATATGGTTATGGCGCTTCCTATGGTGCTCGCGTCTTGTGCCGATTATTTCGACACTGCCAACTACCTTGTGGAGCAGCCTGCAGATGATGCCCGTTTGGCTTATCTTGCCGAATACAAACCACTCAAAGAATATGTCAATCGTTCAGCTCACCCCGGTTTCACACTTGGAACCGGTGTGAATGCTGACGAATATCTGAAAATGGGGGCTGCTTATATGCTGACCAATTCCAATTTCGATATGGTGACTACTGGAAATGCCATGAAATATGGCTCTATTGTTGACAACAATGGAAATATGAACTTCGGTACAGTGATGAACTTTGTTGATGCTGCTACTACTGCAGGTATGCAGGTGTATGGACACACTCTCGTATGGCATTCTCAACAGAATACTAAATATCTTAATGGACTTATCGCTGACAAACAGCTTCCTGCCGATCCTTCCCAGACTCATGAGGAGTTTGTCAAGAGGGAGTGTCTGCAGGTAATCACTGATGACAAGGTGAGTGATCCTTGGGATAGCCAATTCTGGATTAATTTTGCTGGTGTTTCATTTCAGTCAGGAGATACATGGGAGGTATCTATGGATGTTCGTGCTAAGAAAGAAGCTTCCGCAGGTACTCAGGTGCATAAAGAACCGAGCGAATATCTCCATTGGGATGCCATAGGTTCGGTTAATTTTACTACTGAATGGGAAACCTATAAGAAAAATGGAACATGCTCTGCTGAATGGGCTGGTGGACACTCAATTGCCTTCAACCTTAACGACTTTGCTGACGCTAATGAATATTATTTTGATAATATTAGTTTCAAGCTCAATGGACAGGAACTCGTTGTCAATGGTGCATGCGACTTCGGAGGATCTACAGAAAGCTATGTTTCTAAAGAAATGCGTGGCAATCTTGTTCCATCTCGTCTCGTAGAAGGTTACAATATAACAGTTGCAGGAGCTGGATCGGTCGAAATGGATGTCAACCGCGAATGTATTCAGGTTCAGACTGATGACATGGTTGATGCAGCTTGGGATAGTCAGTTCTGGCTCAGCTTCCCAGGCGAAAGTTTCCATTCAGGCGACACTTGGGAGGTATCTATGAATGTACGTGCTGACAAAGATGCAAGTGCAGGAACTCAGGTGCATCGTGATCCGGGTGACTATCTGCATTGGGATGCTATTGGAAGCGTGGCATTCACTAATGATTGGACCACTTATAGCAAAGGCGGTACTTGTAGTGCTGAATGGGAGGGCGGACATTCGATCGCTTTCAACTTGAACGACTTTGCAGATGCCAACACTTACTACTTTGATGATATAAGCTTTAAGCTTAATGGTCGTGAACTCATCACTAATGGCTCTTGCGACTTGGGCGGATCCGTTGACAATTTTGTTTCAAAAGAAATGCGTGGTGCTATTGTTGCATCAAGAATTGTCGATCATTATACCATTACGGTAGCTGGTGGAGGTATTCCTTTGACTCCAGAAGAAAAATATGAGATTCTTGATAAGGAACTACAACGCTGGATCACCGGATCTATGGATGCTACTGAAGGTAAAGTTAAAGTTTGGGATCTTGTCAACGAACCTCTTCAAGATACATGGGGTGATATTCCTTTGAAGACTGACCCATCCGGAGCTGATCCTGATTGCTTCTATTGGCAAGATTATCTTGGTGAAGATTATGTAGTTCTCGCTGAAAAATATGCTCGTGAAGCTTTCGCTGCTCAAGAAGATGTTAACCCAGCAGATCTGAAACTCTTCATCAATGATTACAACCTTGAAGCTGCATACAATAACAATGATAAGTGTACAAGTCTTGTAAACTGGATAAAGAAGTGGGAAGCTAAGGGTGCTAAGATTGATGGTATCGGTAGCCAGATGCACGTGACATACTGTCTTAATGCTGAGGATCAGGCTAAAAATGAAGCTGCAATCGAAAATATGTTTAAGATTCTTGCTAACTCAGGTAAACTTATTCGTATTACTGAGCTCGATATGGGCATCAATGATGAAGCAGGCAACACTATAAATACTGGTGATGTGACATTTGAGCAGCAGCAGGCTATGGGTGACTTCTACAAGTTCATCATCAATAAATATTTCGAACTCATTCCTGTTGATCAGCAGTTCGGTATTTGCCAATGGGCACAGACTGATAGCCCTGCTGGTAGCGGTTGGCGACCCGATCAACCAATCGGACTCTGGAACCTCAATTATCAACGCAAACCTCAGTATGGTAAGGTTTGTGAAGCTTACGAAAACAACTAATTAGTTTTTGATGTTATTCATGGGGGAGGATATCCCTCCCCCATGTAACTTTTCTATAAACACATTATTAACCCAAATTCAAAAAAATGAAGAAAATTTTACTCTTCGCTGCTGCAGCATTCGTTGCTGCAAGCGCTTCTGCTGAGACAAAGAATGTCATCGCAGAAATGTATCCCGGTTCTGACAACCTTATCGGTTGGGGCACAGATGGACTCCTTGAAGCTGCTAACGTCGATGGTCGTGACTGTCTTAAGGTGACTAATACTGAAGCAAAAAACTTCTGGGAAGTACAGATCGCTTATGATACTGAGTTCAAGGCTGGTACCACCTATTATTTCACTATGGATGTTAAAGGTGATGCAGGCACTGTCACTTCAGGTTTCCAGCAGACTAATGGATATATCGGATGCGGTAACTTCGATAATTTCGAAATTAAAGCTGACTGGAATACTGTTACTATCAAAGGTACTGCTGAAACTTCAGAAAATGGAGATCCCAATCGTTGGGTAGCTAATCTTGGTGAGTATGTAGGAACTTTCTATATTTCTAATATGACTCTTTATACTGTTGAACAAGGTGAGGAACCAGCTGACAATACTTTGGACGCACTCGCAACTCTCAACAACGGTGCATATGATGCTGCTACCAAGACTATCACTTTCGATGCCGCTTGGGGTTGGGTCAACTGGTGGTATGGCGAAGGCGACTTCAGCGAATATGACAACTTCGTTCTTGAGTTCGAGCCTGTGTCTTACATTGTTCAGGTAATGGTACAATATAATGAGGGTGATGATCAAGCTGTACAGGCTCAGCCCGGTGAAAGCAAGCTTGTAGTTCCTCTTGACGCTGCTCGCAAGAATTCTATCAAGCAGATTGCAATCCAGAACAGCGAGCCCGGAACACTTAAACTCACAGCCGCTTACTTCTCAGCTTCTGCAGGCGTGAATGCCATTTCTGCAGCTGCAGTTCACAACGGTGTCTACAATCTCCAGGGTGTTAAGGTAGCTAACTCTCTCGACGAAGTTGCTGCTCCCGGTCTCTACATTTCTAATGGCAAGAAGATTATTAAGAAATAATCAATCCAAACCATAATAGTTTTTCCGGGGCGGGATTACCCCGCCCCGGCTTCATTTCCATAAACCCTTTAAACTCCCACCCATGAAATCCTTCACCCTTACTTCTATCCTCCTGTCATTGAGCATCTCGTGTGCTTTCGCTGAAAACCCCGCAGAAGGCGTGACTGCCACAACCAATGTCCCAGAAGCCGCATATCCATGTGTATCTTCCGATTCTCGCGCCACATTCAAACTCCACGCCCCGGAAGCAAAAGACGTTAAGGTAGACATTTGCAGTAAAAAGTATGATATGGTGAAGGATGAAAATGGCGTATGGTCTGCTACTACAGATCCCCTCGTGGAAGGTTTCCATTATTATTTTCTCGTAATCGACGGAGTGTCGGTGATCGATCCGGCTTCTGAGACTTTCTATGGCTGTGGCAAAGAATGCTCTGGAATTGAGATTCCTGAATCTCCTGAGGCTGCGGCTTATTACACTTTCAATAAAGACATTCCTCACGGCCAAGTGCGTGAATGCAAATATTATTCTGACACCGAAGGAAAGCAACGCAGATGCTTTGTGTATACTCCGGCTGAATATGAGACAAACCCCAATGCCAAATATCCTGTGCTTTATCTGCAACATGGTATGGGCGAAGATGAGACCGGTTGGTCTAAGCAAGGGATGATGGCAAACATTCTCGATAATGCTATCGCTTCTGGCAAGGCTGTGCCAATGGTTGTCGTTATGGACAATGGCAACTGCAGCCATATTTTCGGGTCGCGTAAAGGTGAGACTATGCAAGAGTTTGGTGCTTCTTTCACCCCGGTTCTTCTCAACGACCTAATACCTTACATTGAAAAAACATTCCGTGTCAAGACCGACCGTGACAACCGTGCTATGGCAGGGCTTTCATGGGGTGGAAAAGAGACGTTCGACATAACACTCACAAACCTCGACAAATTTTCTCACATTGGAGCATTCAGCGGTGCTATATTCGGTTTGAATGGCAACAATCTTGATAGCGCTTATGGCGGTGCGTTCAAGGATCCTAAGGCTTTCAACGACAAAGTTAAAGTCCTCTTCATGAGCATGGGATCTGAAGAAAACTTTGGCGCTCCTATGATCAGCAAAGCCCTTACAGACGCCGGCATCAACAATATCTATTACGAATCTCCCGGCACCCACCACGAATGGCTCACTTGGCGTCGCTCCCTCAATGAATTCGTCCCCCTTCTCTTCAAAAAATAATTGAGAATTGAGAATGGAGAATTCCAAGTCTCCGAATGGAAGGGACTCCTTACCAAAGCAAGCTAAGTCTGGAGCGATCTCCGAGCGCGACCCCGAAGCAAGATCAGGTCGGAGACCTGACAATAATGCAAAAACCCCAGGCTGAAGCCTGGGGCTCCAGAATCAAAAGCACAGTAGCCTCGGAGAGGCGCTTAATGGTAAAGTCAAAAAAAACATCAATAACAATGAAAAAATCCATCTTTCTTTTACTAACCCTACTATGTCTGGCATCATTCCATACATTCGCATGGCCCGGCATGCCAATGCCGAAACTCCATGTCGATGGTCGATGGCTAATGGATGAAGACGGCAACAAAGTCAATCTCCACGGCTTTGGGCAGACATATAGCCCTTGGTTTAACGAAATGGGCTCTAAATGGGACAATTATAATGTTAATGAATGTCTTAAATACAATAAGGATATCCTTGATGGCGTGATGGACCGTGCCGGATGGAAGATGACCTATCTACGTATGCACATGGATCCATATTGGTCTAACACACCCGGTATGTGGCCGGATGGCGAAGGCGATATCTCAGCTTTCAGCTTCGACCGATTTAAAAAATATCTTGATCAAGTATTCATCCCTATGGCAGAGTATGCGATAGGAAAAGGACTTTATGTCGTGATGCGGCCGCCGGGTGTATGCCCCGAAAAGATTGAAGTAGGCGGAGCATATCACAATTATTTGAAGACTGTTTGGGGATATGTATCTTCTCATAAAAGCCTTACCGACAATCCTTATATTATGTTTGAACTTGCCAATGAGCCTGTTCAGATTAAAGGAACCGATGGTCAATATGGTGCAGGTTCAGATGCTTGCAACGAAGCTCTGACCAAGTTCTTTCAGGAAATAGTCGACATAATGCGCGAGAATGGTTGTCAAAACATCCTCTGGGTTCCCGGTACTGCCTATCAATCACAGTATGCCGGTTATGCCAAATATCCTATCAAAGGAAAGAATATCGGTTATGCTGTCCATGTGTATCCCGGTTGGTATGGCAGCGATGCTATTGAGCCCAGCTTCGAACTTGGTGGCAGTTATGGTGGAGGATACGATTCTTTTGCTGCCGGATGGAAGAATCAGATCGAACCTTGTGCGGCTATAGCTCCAATGCTTGTCACTGAGATGGACTGGCTCCCCTCAAAGTATCAGGCTTCTTGGGGTAAAAGTATCACCGGGCAGATGCTCGGGCAGGGTTTCGGTGCTAATTTCAAACTCCTTGCCGACCGCACAGGCAATATTGGTTGGATGCTCTTTACAGGTCCTGAACTTCTTGCAAAATTCGATGGCAAGGCAAGCACTAACGGAAATTATACAATGTATAATGACCCTGAGGGTTGTATGTGGTCTGTCTATCATTGGTTTAATGAATATGCCGGATTGGAACTCCCTGAAGTGCAAAACGTAGATCTATATTTTTCCCCAAGAGGTCTTGAGACATCTGACGAGATGACTATCCTTACGGGTAGTTCTAAGGGGGCAGCCCTGATTGCTGACCGCGGCTTAGGATTTGATTTTAATGTCAATGGTGATATTGATGTCTCTATTTCTGATCCTAAAGTATTGGAATGGGATGGTTCCTCATTCAATGCATTGATTCCCGGCGAAGCAACATGTGATATCACTTATTCGATTGATGACTTGCAGTATACAAAAAATCTTAAGTTTATTTCCACTCCATTCCCGTTGCTCAACGGATATTTCAATCCTTCGATTTGGGACACCGGCACTTTTGATGAGAAGACTGGAGAAATCACGACAGGACAGTACGGATTTGCCGGTTGGAAATATGGGAGTGGCCTTGACCTTTCCCGTTATAATTATCTAATTTGTGAAGTGGAAAATCCCGGTGGTGGTCTTTCATTGCGTCTCTTTGATACTGACAACTATTGGTCGGATCCGGCTATGTATGATTTTGGCAATAACTCAAGACTCGTTGTTGACCTAAAAAACATGAAATCTAACACAAATAAAGTAGCTGTAGATCCATCACATCTCTACATTATTGGTTTCTGGACCTACGGTGGCCACAAGTTTAAGGTTAAGAAGATCTTCCCAGCCTACGAACCCAACGCGACAGCCGTAGATGCTATCTCAATGGATACGGAAGAGTGTGCCGACGGTCCGGTCTACAACCTCCAAGGAATCCGTGTAGCCTCCAGCCTCTCTGAAATCACTGCCCCGGGTATCTACATCATAAACGGCAAAAAAATCCTATTGCCTACCAACGCAAGATAAGTCTGGAGCGATCTCCGAGCGCGACCCCAAAGCAAACTCAGGTCGGAGACCTGACTATCATGCCAAAACCCCAGACTTCAGTCTGGGGTATCCAAAACAAAAGCACAGTAGCCTCGGAGAGGCGCTTTATTATAAATACTAAAAGAACATGAAAATACTAAAAACCCTTATATTTGGCTCAGCTCTAATGGCTTCATCCATTAGCCTAAATGCCCAAGACCCCAACTTCCATATTTATCTCTGCTACGGCCAGTCAAACATGGAAGGCAACGCCCTTGTGGAGAATATCGACAAGCAGAATATTCCCGAGCGTTTTAAAATGATGCCCGCTGTCGATTACAATAATCCCAAAAGGGTGATGGGAGAGTGGTATGAGGCAATGCCTCCTCTTTGTCGTGAAAATACAGGTCTTACTCCTGCCGATTGGTTTGGTCGCACAATGGTTGAAAACCTTCCGGAAGAAGTGAAGGTCGGTGTGATAAATGTTGCTATAGGTGGAGCTCCGATCGAGGATCTTGACAAGGATCTTGATCCGGCTTCGCTAAAGTCGAAGGCTGATTGGTATCAGAGTTATATGAAGCAGTATGACAATAAACCATATGATCGCCTGCTCGAATGCGCTAAGAAAGCTCAAAAAGATGGTGTGATAAAAGGTATTCTATTGCATCAGGGTGAGTCCAACAATGGTCAGGCTGACTGGTGTGATAAAGTGAAGAAAATATATGATGACCTTCTTTCTGACCTTGGACTTGAGCCTAATTCCATCCCTCTGCTTGTGGGCGAGACTGTAAGATCTGAAATGGGAGGTGCTTGCGGAATGCATAATGGTGTGATCGCAAAGCTTCCGAAGACAATTCCGAGTGCTAAAGTCGTTTCTTCTGCTAATCTTGAGCAGAAAGGTGATGGTCTGCATTTCACTGCTCACAGCTATCGTGTGCTTGGATGCCGCTATGCTACTGCTATGCTCGAAACGATGGGAATAGATGATCCTCAGGTATCTTATTCCGAGGCTATTCCGGAAGTGCCGCATCCTGATCCCGCTGAAGGTGATTTTGTATTCGACCTCTCTTCATTCAATTCTGCTATCTGGGAAAACGGAACTTTTGACCCACAAACCGGTATTTTCGTAGGTGGACAATGGGGTTTCGGCGGATGGGAATATAGCTCTCCCATCGACCTGTCTGGATATAAATATTTAGTGGCAGAACTTAACCAACCAGAGCAAAACGGACTTGAACTGCGAGTTTTCGACACTGCAAGCTATTGGGAAAAATCTTATGAGGGTAAGTTTGGTGGAGCTGCCATACTGATTGCCGAACTCGACGGAATGATGAAGAATCTTCCTTCCGGTATCACTCCGCTTAATACCGATGAAATATATAGGGTCGGTTTTTGGTGCTATGGAAACGCTCCAATCTACATCAAACACGTCTTCGCCACTAACAACAATCCATATGAAACAGAGAGCGTAGAATCGGTAGAGTCACAATCGTCTGAATCTGCTGTCTACAATCTTCAGGGCATGAGGGTGGCATCTTCGATTTCTGAGGTTTCTGACCCCGGAATCTATATTGCTGATGGCAAAAAAATCCAAAAACTATAGATTTGAAGGTGTAAAATACGAATTTTAACATAAAAGACACATAAGAATAAATGCTTTTATTAAAAAAATTCTTAATTTTACACATGAATTTCCATCTTTGTTCGGATCCACGAAGCAAGATAAGTTTGGAGCGATCTCCGAGCGCGACACTCAAACGAAAATAAAAAACGAAAACGACAATAACTATACATATGAACCCAATAAAAAAAATCATCTTCACGCTCGCCGCAAGTGCCTCTACCTTGACGATGAGTGCACAAGATCCCAATTTCTACATCTACCTCTGCCTCGGGCAGTCGAACATGGAAGGAAATGCACGTGTGGAGGCTGTCGACCGAAAGAATGTTCCTGAACGTTTCAAAGTGATGTCAGCTGTAGACTATGACAACCCCAAGCGCACAAAAGGGGAGTGGTATGTGGCTGTTCCCCCATTGGTGAGGGAAAACACCGGTCTTACGCCTGCCGATTATTTCGGCAGGACCATGGTGGATAATCTCCCGGACAACGTGACTGTAGGAGTTGTCCCGGTTGCCGTAGGAGGATGCAAGATTGAGCATCTGAGCAAAGACTACGATCCTGCTTCTGTGACATCTGAAGCTGATTGGTTTCAGGGTTTTATGAAAGCTTATGACAACAAACCATACGACCGTCTCGTAGAATGCGCTAAAAAAGCTCAGAAAGATGGCGTCATAAAGGGTATCCTTTTGCATCAAGGTGAATCCAACACCGGCGACAAAGAGTGGCCCGTAAAAGTGAAGAAAGTCTATGACAATCTGCTCGCAGATCTCGGACTTGCTCCTAATTCTATTCCTTTGCTTGCCGGTGAGGTCGTTTCCTCTGAAAAAGGTGGTGTGTGTGGTAGTCACAATGCCATTATCAATACTCTTCCCGAAGTCATTCCTACTGCTCATGTGATATCTTCTGCCAATCTCCCGCAGCGTGGCGACGGTCTTCATTTCACAGCCTATGCTTATCGCGAGCTTGGTAGCCGTTATGCTGAGGAAATGCTCAAACTAATGGGCAACAACAATCCAAAACTCAATTATTCCGCGGAGGCTATGTTCAAGCCTGATACGTTTGAACTGAAAAGCCCTGATGGCAAGACTGTAGTGACTGTCTCCGACAATGGCATGAATGTCACTTATAGCGTCTCTTACGAAGGGAAAGAATTCCTTCTCCCTTCTCCTCTTGGACTTCAGACCAACATTGGCGACTTCACTTCAGGACTCGACATCACTGCAGCCTCTGGAGTAAAGGAGGTGACGGACTCATATTCCCTTTCTAATATTAAGATCAGCAAGGTAGATTACATTGCTAATGAAGAGACTTTCACTGTGTCACAATATGGTATCCCGGTCTTTGATTTGCAATTCCGTGTCAGCGACAATAACGTTGCTTTCCGCTATAACCTTCTCCCAAAAGGTGAGACTCTTAGCGCAGTCGTCAATAGTGAGCTGACCGGCTTCAACTTCCCGGATGGAACCACTACTTTCCTTTGCCCTCAGATGCAGCCAATGACCGGCTTTGCCCGCACTGCTCCAAGCTATGAGACAAATTATGATCTCGATGATCAGATGGGTAAGAATGGCTGGGGCAATGGATATGTATTCCCCTGCCTCTTCAAAAATGGTGATAATGGATGGACTCTGATTTCAGAGACCGGAATTGCCGGAAATTATTGTGCTTCTCATCTCGCCAACAAAAAGGATGGCAATTATGCAATAGCTTATCCTATGCTGGCTGAGAACAATGGATTCGGGTCAACAAGCGCGCAGATAGCTCTCCCCGGTTTTACTCCATGGCGTACTGTGACTGTAGGAGCTGATTTAGCTCCAATTGTAGAGACTACTATACCTTTTGATCTTGTGGAGCAAATATATGAGCCTTCAAAAGATTACGATTATGGAAAAGGCAGCTGGAGTTGGATCATCAAGATGGACCCAAGTTGCAATTTCGATGAGCAGAAGAAGTATATAGATTTCTCTGCTGCAATGGGATGGGATACAGTTCTCGTAGATGCTCTTTGGGATTCTCAAATTGGCTATGACGGAATCGAACGTCTCGCTAAATATGGTAAGGAGAAAGGTGTAGATCTATATCTTTGGTATAATTCCAACGGAAACTGGAATGATGCTCCTCAGGGTCCGCGCGGTGTGATGAACGACATTGTGAAGCGTCGCAAAGACATGAAGTGGATGCAGGAAAACGGTATACGTGGCATCAAGGTTGACTTCTTCGGTGGCGACAAGCAAGAAACTATGCGCCTTTACCATGATATTCTCGCTGATGCCAACGATCATGGAATCCTCGTGATCTTCCATGGATGTACTCTTCCAAGAGGTTGGGATAGGATGTATCCTAATTTCGCTGCTGCTGAAGCTGTGCTCGCAAGCGAGAATCTACATTTCTCACAAGGTATGTGTGATGCTGAGGCAAAGAATGCATGCATTCATCCGTTCGTGCGCAACACTGTCGGAAGTATGGACTTCGGTGGCAGCACGCTCAATAAGTATTATTCAGCCGACAACAAGCATGGTTCAAAACGAATGACAAGCGATGTTTTCGCGCTCGCTACTGCAGTCCTTTTCCAAAGTCCTGTGCAGCATTTCGCTATGGCCCCCAACAATCTTGATGATGCTCCTGCTTGGGCTGTCGACTTCATGAAAAATGTGCCTACTACATGGGATGAAGTGAAGTTTATCGACGGATATCCCGGCAAGTATATTGTCATGGCTCGTAAAAGTGGCAACAACTGGTATCTTGCTGCCATCAATGCGGAGGAGGCTCCTCTTAATACAGAAATCGAACTCCCCGGCTACATTGCCGGCAAAGAGATTGCGATGTATAGCGACGACAAAGATCTCAATGGCTCCCTCAAAAAAGTCAAAGCTGACAAAAAAGGGAAAATTAAACTCTCAGTCCCCAAAAACGGAGCCACTCTCCTCCAATACTAATCTCTAAGAATACTTATAAGACTAATAAATCTTATAAGACCTATAAGTCTCATAATACAAAAATATCTAACCCAATAAACCACCAAAAATGGAACCCTACAATACCGGAAAAAACCTCGAATCCAAAGGATTCTACAAAGTCTCGATGCTAAAATGCATTGGATTCGGTTCTGGCGACCTTGCTCAGAACCTCATTTATCAGACTATCAGCATGTATTTGCTGTTTTTCTACACTAATGTATATGGCCTTGACCCTGCTGTCGCTGCCGTTATGTTCCTTATCGTCAGAATCATCGACGTTATTTGGGATCCATTGGTGGGAACTTTTGTCGACAAACATGATCCTAAAACCGGAAAATATCGTACTTACCTTATTTTCGGTGGTATTCCTTTGACTGGTTTTGCCATCCTTTGCTTCTGGAATGGTTTCTCCGGTTCACTACTATATGCTTACATCACCTATGTCGGACTCTCAATGTGTTATACTCTGGTCAATGTCCCGTATGGTGCTCTGAATGCTTCCCTTACCCGCGACACCGCTGAAATCACTAAATTGACTTCTGTGCGTATGTTTATGGCTAATGTTGGTGGTCTGGCTGTCGGAATGGGTATTCCAATTGTATTGAAGCTTTTCGATCCCGCTGAGACAGAAGATATGTCTACTCATGATTCTGCTTGGCTCGCTACTATGACTATCTACGGATTGGTTGGTCTTGCTCTACTTATCTTCTGCTTCTTCCAGTGCAAGGAGAAAGTGGTCATGGATAAATCTGAGACGGAAAATGTAAAGGTCTCCGACCTTTGGATGGAATTTGTCCACAATCGTCCCCTTCGCGTACTTGCCTTCTTCTTTATCACTGCTTTTGCTATGATGGCTATTGGCAATGCTGCCGGTGCATACTACATCAACTACAATATGCATGGAAATGCAGCCGAACTTTCCATATTCATGGGTCTTGGTTCGATCCCGGCATTCATTTTTATGCCAATGATTCCGGCCATCAAGAAGATGGTCGGAAAGAAAGGTATGTTTAATATTTTCTTGGTGACTGCAATTGTGGGTATGACATTGCTATATATTGTGTCTGTGATTCCTTTCCTCAAACATATGTGGCTTGTCTATATCGCACAGTTCATCAAGTCGACAGGTGTGATTGTTGCTACCGGCTACATGTGGGCTCTCGTACCTGAAGTGATCTCTTATGGTGAATATGTTCATGGTCGTCGAATTTCCGGTATCGTAAATGCCCTTACCGGTATCTTCTACAAAGCAGGTATGGCTCTTGGTGGTGTAGTCCCCGGTTTGGTTCTTGCTTTCGTTGGCTTCGACAGCAACGCGCTTGAGCAGACTGTATTTGCACAGCAAGGTATTCTCTGGTTGGTGGCTATCATTCCTGCTATCCTCCTTATCCTTGCAATGTTTATCATCTCACGCTACGAACTCACTGACAAGCGTATCGACGAAATCAATCGTGAGATCGAAGCCCGCCACAACCAATAATAACCTTCCATTAAATCATCTATTATAAATCTTATATGACTTATAAATCTTATAAGACTTATATCAAGACATTCATGAAAAAACAACTGTTATTCTATTCATTAATAGCCCTCTTGGCAGCCTCTTGCTCTTCCTCAAAGGAAGAGCAAGCCCCGGCTACTATAAAGGATGCTTTCAAAGACGACTTCCTCGTCGGTGCTGCTATAAATGTCCCTCTCCTAAAAGGAGAGGATCCTAAGGCTGATTCAATTGTAGCTCTTCATTACAATTCAATCGTACCTGAAAACTGCATGAAAAGCATGGAAATTCATCCCGAGAAAGACCGTTATTTCTGGGATGAGGCTGACGCATATGTGAAGTATGGTCAGGATCATGATATGGCGATTATCGGACACTGTCTCGTCTGGCACGCTCAGCTTTCTCCTTGGTTCCCTTATGATGATAATGGTGAATATGTCGACAAAGAGGAGATGAAAGCCCGTATGAAAGATCATATTCAGACAGTGGTAGGTCGATATAAAGGTAAGATAAAAGGATGGGACGTGGTCAACGAATGCATCGAAGACGATGGCAGTTGGCGTCATACACCTTTCTACGACATTCTTGGAGAAGAATTTCTCCCGCTTGCTTTCGAATATGCTCATGAGGCTGATCCCGATGCCGAACTTTATCTAAATGATTATTCGATGTTCAAGGCTCCCAAGCGAGAGAAATATGTGCAGATTATCAACGATCTGAAGAATCGTGGCCTCCGAATTGACGGTATGGGAATTCAGAGCCATATCGGATATGAGAGTGATGATCCTGACTTCGATGAGTATCAAAAAACTATAGATGCCCTTGCTGAGACAGGAGTGCAGGTGATGATCACTGAACTCGATATTTCTGCTCTCCCGTTTGTGATGCAGGGTGCAAACACTGATGCAAATTTTGAATTGACTGAAGAACTCAATCCGTTTCCTAACGGTCTGCGCGAGGAAAGAGCTAAAGAATGGAACAAGAGGGCAGCTGACGTAATGGCATTTTATAAAAAGAATGCCGACAAGATATCTCGCGTCACTTGGTGGGGAACTCACGACGGAATGTCATGGCGCAACGATTGGCCTATCAATGGGCGCACCGACTATCCTCTCCCATTCGATCGCGATTACAATCTCAAGCCTTTCATGCAAGAAATAATTGAGAATTAAAATAATTAAAAATTAGCCCAATATGCCTATTAGGCCTAATAAGCCCAATAAGCCAATTAGACTAATTATCCTAACTCATCAGGTCGGAGACCTGATAATCATACTAAAACCCCGGGCTTCAGCCTGGGGCTCCCAAATAAAAGACTCAGTAGCCTCGGAGAGGCGCTTTATGATAAAATCTTGTTAGACATGAAAAAATCAATATTAGCCTCCACATTATTTTGCACAGCCATTATTACAGGGCTTGCAGACAATAATGTCAAGACCGTCAAAGATCACTTCAAGAATGATTTCCTTATCGGGGCAGCTATCCCGGTGCGCCATGTAAACGGCGAGGACCCCAAAGCTGACTCTATCGTAAGTCTCCATTTTAACTCTATCGTAGCTGAAAATTGCATGAAAAATGGTGAAATTCAGCCGAAAGAGGGAGAATTTTTCTGGGATGATGCTGATAAATTTGTAAAATATGGTGAAGATCGTAACATGGCTATCATTGGCCATGCCCTTGTATGGCATTCTCAACTCGCTCCCTGGTTTCCAAAAGACAAGGATGGCAACGATGTTAGTCCGGAAGTCTTGAAGCAGCGAATGAAAGACCATATATATGCCGTAGTAGGTCGATATAAAGGAAAAATCAAGGGTTGGGACGTTGTCAATGAGGCAATTGAAGACGATGGTAGCTATCGTAAATCTCCATTCTATAGAATCCTTGGCGAGGAATATATTCCACTCGCTTTCCAATATGCGCATGAGGCTGACCCGGATGCTGAGCTCTATATCAATGATTTCTCAATGTTTAAGCCCGGAAAACGCGAGGCATATGTCAAGATTGTCAATGATCTAAAGAAGCGTGGTCTTCGCATTGATGGTATTGGCATGCAGAGCCACATCGGTATGGATTATCCTGAGATGGATGAATATGAAAAGAGCATTGTTGACTTTGCTGGCACAGGTTGCAACGTAATGATCACTGAACTCGATATGTCTGCGCTCCCGACTTTTCAGATGAGTGCAGATGTTGGCTCAATGTTCAGAATGAAACCTGAAGAGCGCAGAGAGGCTATGAAAAAATTCAATGTATATCCCGACGGTCTCCCTGAAGAAGTCAGCAAAGAATGGAACGACCGCATGGCCGAAGTGCTTGCTCTTTATAAAAAGCATGCCGACAAGATTTCTCGTGTGACATGGTGGGGCACCACCGACGCTATGTCGTGGAAAAACGGCTTCCCAATTCCTGGGCGCACCGATTATCCACTTCTCTTCGACCGCCAATACCAAATGAAACCCTTCATGCAAAAAGAACTCGAAAACTAAAGCAAGATAAGTCTGGAGCATTCTCCGAATGCGACTCCGAATCAAACCCCAAAGTATAAGTCAGGTCGTAGACCTGACAATCATGCCAAAACCCCAGACTTCAGTCTGGAGCTTACCTCACAAAAGCAAAGTAGCCTCGGAGAGGCGCTTTATGAATAATTTAATCTTTAATATATAATATTTAGTAAAATGATTTCTCCAGAAAAAAGATATCTTTTCCCTGCCGACTATATGGCAGACCCCAGCGTTCACATCTTCAATGGCAAGATCTACATCTATCCCTCTCACGACTGGGAGTGTGAGAATGTTGAGAACGATAACGGCGACCAGTATGTCATGAAAGACATGCACGTTCTCTCCATCGATGGTGACCCTATGACTGGAAAAGTGACAGATCATGGCAAAGCTCTTGACATCGCTGACATTCCTTGGGCTGGCCGTCAGCTTTGGGACTGCGACATCGCTGAAAAAGATGGTAAGTATTACCTATATTTCCCTCTTAAAGACAAAAACGATATCTTCCGTGTTGGAGTTGCTATTGGCGACCGTCCGGAGGGTCCATTCATCCCTCAGCCGGATCCTATTCGTGGTAGCTATTCCATAGATATGTGTGTCCTTCAGGACGGTGATGAATACTATATGTATTTCGGAGGTCTTTGGGGTGGTCAGCTTCAGCGCTATAAAGACAACAAGGCTCTCGAAATCCCATATCTTCCCGAAGGCGACGAACCATCACTTCCAAGCCGTTGCGTACGCTTGAGCAAGGATATGCTTCAGTTTGCAGAGGAGCCACGTCCCATTCAGGTAGTTGACGAGAATGGGAATCCTCTGAAAGCTAATGACCCGCATCGTTTCTTTGAAGCTTCATGGGTACACAAAATGAATGGTAAATACTACTTCTCATACTCTACCGGCGACAGCCACCTTCTCTGCTATGCTGTGGGCGACAATCCTTATGGCCCATTCGTATATCAAGGTGAGATCTTGACTCCGGTAGTTGGTTGGACCACTCACCACAGCATCATCGAATATGATGGCAAATGGTATCTTTTCCACCATGACAGCGTGCCTTCAGGTGGCAAATCATGGCTTCGCAGCCTCAAAGTCTGCGAACTCTCATTCGATGAAAACGGAAAAATCCAAACCATCGACGGAGGCGGCAACGCAGAGTAAAGCAAGGTATGGAAGTCCCGATCTCCGAGCGGGACAAGGCTAAAGGCCTTCTTGGCAAAAGCTGTCCTGCCGAAGCAAGATAAGTCTGGAGCATTCTCCGAATGCGACTCCGAATCAAATCCCAATGTATATAAGTCAGCTCGGAGAGCTGACAATCGTGCCAAACCCCAGGCTTCAGCCTGGGGTAATTCATACAAAAAACAGTAGCCTCGGAGAGGCGCTTTATGGTAATTAAAATTCAAATACCCCAATAATGAAACCCCTCCTGACCTTCCTTCTCTCTCTTATAACGCTTTCTGTCTCCGCTCAAGCTCCAATCATCGATTTCGTAACCCCATCGATAGTTCGCGTCAGGTGGACTCCCGATGGCACTGTCACTGACAATGCTACTGGTGTCTGCATTTATCCTCAGACCAGTGTTAATGTGAAGGAATCGAAATCCGGCTCTATGACTATCTACCGTTCCGATTCCCTCGAGGTAACTGTGGATGGAAAAGGGGGCGTGATATTCACCGACCCAATAGCAAAACGAATACTTCTCAAAGAATCAGTGAGTGTCCCAAGAAAATTTGAGAAAGTTGCACAAGAGAAGATTATCTACGATGATGCTTCTGCTCATATGGAAGAGACGGCTAACGGTAAAGTTACTGTGAAGGACATATTGAAGCGTGACACTATTGGCATGCGTCAGCGTTTTGCTATTACATTTGATATGTCGGCCAACGAGGCTATTTATGGTCTCGGCCAGCAAATGGAAGATTATGTCAATCTTCTTGGTAAAACTCTTTATCTGACACAACATAACTTAAAGATTTTCATTCCAATGATGGTCTCTACTGCAGGCTATGGTCTCCTTTTCGACGCTGGATGCTCCATGAAGTTCGACAGCAAGGACAAGGGTCAGGGAATGAAGATAGGGGAGACCTCTTCTGGGTTTGAGACCACTCTTGAGATGGAGGCTGCAAATACTGTAGATTATTACTTCATCAAAGGAGCGATGCCGGAGAATGTGGTGGAAGGATACCGCTATCTTACCGGCAACGTGGCTATGATGCCGCGCTATATGTTTGGATACGTTCAGTCGAAAGAAAGATATGTTTCTTCCGATGATATTATTAATACTCTGAAGGAATATCGTCGTCGTCATGTGCCAATTGATGTGATTGTTCAGGATTGGAACTACTGGCCTCAGGGGTGGGGATATATGAAGATGAACCGTGAGTTCTATCCGGATCCAAAGGCTCTTGCCGACTCTGTGCATGCTCAGAATGCAAAACTTATGGTAAGTATCTGGGCAAATCCTCAATATTGTCCTGAAGAGGAGGATTTTAGAAGCAAGGGTCTGATGCTTGAGCATTCTGTGTATGACGCTTTCAGCCCTGAAGGTCGCGACCTCTATTGGAAATATGCCAATGACGAATTTTTCTCAAATGGTTTCGACTGTTGGTGGTGTGATAGTAGCGAGCCGCTTGACGGAGATTGGAATCAAACTCCGGAACCCGAAAACGGCCGTCCTTACTCATGGAATGACCATGAACGTCGTTGGCAACTTAATGACGCGATTCTTTCGGAAGCTTTAGGAGCTGACCGCGCATGCCTGTATTCACTAAATCATGCAAAAGGAATATATGAGCATCAGAGAGCAGAGACAGATAGAAAACGCGTCGTCAATCTTACTCGATCATCTTTTGCAGGCCAGCAAAGATATGCTACTGCATCTTGGAACGGCGACACATATGCTTCTTGGGATTCATTCAAGAAGCAGATTCCCGGAAGTATAAACTATTTCGCAACCGGTAGCCCATATTGGACTACTGATATAGGTTGTTTCTTTGTCAAGACAAGCTCAAGATGGTTCTGGAAAGGAGAATTCCCTGAAGGGGTTAAAGATGATGCCTATAAGGAATTTTATACCCGTATGTTCCAGTGGGGTACATTCCTTCCCATTCTGCGTAGTCATGGCACCGAGACTCCGCGAGAAATATGGAATTTCGGCGAAGCTGGAACCCCATATTACGATGCAATCTTAGATATGATCAATCTTCGATACTCTATGCTGCCATATATCTACAGTATGGCGGATGCCCAGACTCGAAGCGGATTCAGCATGGCTCGCCCTCTTGCTTTTGACTTCCCACAGGATCGGGCAGTCTACGACATCAAAGATCAGTACATGTTTGGAAATATTATGGTCAGCCCTGTTACTGATCCGGGTGTAGATTCAAGAAACGTTTATCTCCCCGCAGGTTCTGATTGGTATGATTTCTGGACTGGAAAGAAGTTTGTCGGAGGTGAAAAAATATCTGCAGATGCCCCTCTCAATCGTCTTCCACTCTTTGTCAAAGCCGGAAGCATCATCCCTACGACAGAGACGGTCGAATTCAGCGGCGAATCTGTAGGGAAACCCCTGACAATCGACATCTATCCGGGCAACGATGCCAAATTCACTCTATATGACGATGATGGAGAAACCTACGATTTCGAAAAAGGTGAGTTCTCACGTATAAATATGACTTGGAATGATGCCAAAAATGAGTTGACAATCTCAGAAATCGAAGGTACTTATCCCGAAGCCCCAAAATCAAGAAAAATGACTATCCGCAAAGATGGCAAATCGAAAGACATCACCTATAAAGGCAAGCAAATCAAAGTCAAACTTTAGTGATAAAGCATGCTCCGCATGCGCCCAAGCGCATCAAAAGCTAACTAAAAAACTCAGCTCGGAGAGCTGATAATCATGCAAAACCCCAGGCTTCAGCCTGGGGCAGTATAGAAAAAAGCTCAGTAGCCTCGGAGAGGCGCTTTATGGTAAAAATAAAAAAATAAAATATGAAAAAATCCCTATTATCCCTATCTCTCTTGCTGGCATCGGCTTTAGCCTATGCCGACAATCCTTGCGTACAAACTAACTACACCACCGACCCGGCACCCATGGTCTATGGCGATCGCCTATACGTTTATACCGGACATGATGAAAAAGGTGCCGATTTCTTCTGGATGCAGGAATGGCGTGTATATTCCACCGACGATATGGTTAACTGGACCGACCATGGCTCACCTCTTGCCATTGAGGACTTCACTTGGGGCGACGACCGCGCTTGGGCTCCTCAATGTGTAGAACGTAACGGCAAATTCTACTTCTATGTGCCTTTACACTCTAATCTTTCTGGCACTATGGCTATCGGTGTAGCGGTTGGTGACTCTCCGACAGGACCTTTCAAAGATGCTATAGGAAAGCCACTTGCAGATGGTAGCTGGGATTTCATTGACCCTACTTGCTTCATTGATGATGACGGTCAGGCATACCTCTATTGGGGTAATCCGACTATCTACTATGTCAAACTCAACGATGACATGATTTCCTTCGACGGTGAGGTGCAGAAACTTGTGCCTGACGCAGCCGGTTTTGGTCCCGGAAAGGAAGTGCCTATGGAACCGGGTAAAAAATATAACAGTTCATACACTGAAGGACCATGGTTCTATAAGAGAAATGGAAAATATTATATGCTTTATGCCGCAGGTGGCATACCTGAACACATCGCTTACTCTATGAGTGACAGTCCTACAGGTCCTTGGAAATATATGGGAACAATCATGCCGCAGAAGGATGAGACAGGATCTTTCACAAACCATTGCGGTGTGACTGACTACAAAGGGAAATCCTACTTCTTCTATCACACCGGCAATCTTCCGGGTGGCGGCGGATTTGGTCGAAGCTTCTGTGTAGAGCCTTTTGAATATAATGCTGATGGTACTTTCCCCGAAATCCTTCCTACCAAAGAAGGTGCTCCCGCAATCGGAACGCTTAACCCTTACAATAGGGTAGAGGCTGAGACTATGGCTTGGTCGGAAGGCTTATCGTCTCGTCAAAATGTCAAGGAAGGTGTATATGTATCTGATATTCATAATGGAGATTATCTGAAAGTTGCTAATGTAAACTTCAACGATGCTAATCCAACTACATTCTGTGCCTCTGCTGCCAGCGGTCTTCGCGGCGGCACAATTGAAGCTCATTTGGATTCAGTAGATGGGCCACTCGTGGCTGAATTGAAAGTCCCTGCCACAGGCAGCTGGGAAAATTTCGCCTACATTGAGACCCCCACTCAGATTGATGCCTCCGGAATCCACGACCTCTATCTCGTTTTCAAAGGCAGAAAGGGTCCCGAGCTCTTCAACTTCGACTACTGGCAATTCAAATAGTGTAGTTAGCATGCTCCGCATGCGTCCCACCGCGTCAAAAGCTAACTAAAGTTAAACTCAGCTCGGAGAGCTGATAATTATGTCAAAACCCCAGACTTCAGCCTGGGGAAACATAGAAAAAAGCCCGGTAGCCTCGGAGAGGCGCTTTATGGTAAAAACATAATATAAAAATTATGAAAAAATCAATATTTATCCTCCTTACGGCCTTAACTGCTCTCGCTGCATCTGCCGATCAAGTCGAGGTGAAGTTTTATACCCCTGAAATAGTAAGAATCACCAAATATCCGGATGGCACCGAAGCCAAAGGACGTGAGTCTCTCGTTGTCACTGCCAAACCGGAAAATGTGAAGGTGACAGCTACGGTCGATGATAATGTGACTTGCTACAAATCTTCCGCTCTGATAGTCACTACTGATAACAAAAGCGGTAAAGTAAGTTTTTATAAGCCGAACCATGATCTATTGGTATCAGAGGGCAAATATGGCTTTACTCCAATCACTGAGGGTATCAATAAAGGTGCTTATAAAGTGATGCAGAGCTTCGCTCTTGAGACTGACGAACCTATCTACGGTGTCGGTATGCTTCAAAATGGCAAGATGTCGCAGCGTGGCGAGCACCGCCTTATGCAGCAATCTAATCTTGAAGACTTTGCCCATTTCTTCCAGAGCATCAAAGGCTATGGTATATATTGGGACAACTATTCTCCAACCACCCTTAATGATAACGAGACACTCGAACTCGAAAGTCAAGTAGGCGATCTTGTAGATTACTACTTTATGTATGGTGGCGATGCCGACGGAGTGATTGCTGATATACGCTGGCTTACCGGTGGCGTACCGATGATGCCTCTTTGGACATATGGTTTCCATCAAAGCCGCGAACGATACAAGACTCAGGAGGAACTGCTTGAAGTCGTAAACAAATATCGTGAGCTCGGTATTCCGTTTGATGGTATTATCCAAGACTGGCAGTACTGGGGTAGCAATTATACTTGGAATGCGATGGAGTTCATCAATCCTGACTTTAATCGCGCTCAGGAAATGATCGACAAGGTACACGATAACAATGCACATATAAGCATAAGTATATGGCAAAGCTTTGGTCCTCAGACCAAGCAGTATAAGGAACTCAAGGATAAGGGGCTCCTCTTTGATTTCGAGACATGGCCTGAATCAGGACTCACAGAATGGCCTCCACGTCGCGATTATCTATCTGGTGTTCGCGTATATGATGCCTATAGCCCGGAAGCCCGCGACATATATTGGAAACATCTGAAACGCCTCCACTCTATGGGTATCGATGCTTGGTGGATGGACTCTACCGATCCCGACCATATGCAATATAAGGAGTCAGACCTCGACCAGCCATCAGCCCTCGGTTCTTATCGCTCCGTACGCAATCTTTTCCCATTTATGTGTGTAAGTGGTGTAGATACACATCAGCGTGCTGAAGACAATGTCAAGCGCCCATTCATCTTGACCCGCTCTTATTTCACCGGTCAACAGCGTTATGGATCAATGTCTTGGAGTGGCGACGTGGGGAGCTCGTGGGATTCTTTCCGTAAGCAGGTGCCACTTGTTCTCAACCACACTCTTACTGGAAATCCTAATGTAAATACTGATATTGCAGGCTTTTTCTCAGGCTCATATAATAAGAACTGGGATCCTACTTCTGGTACAAAAAATCCTCAGTTCCAAGAACTTTCAGTGCGTTGGATGCAGTTTGGTGCTTTCAATCCTATGATGCGCAGCCATGGTGCGGATACTTACCGCGAACTCTATTACTATGGCAAGGCCGGTGAGCCGGTCTACGATGCACTTCTCGACGCTATTAAGCTTCGCTATCGCTTGATGCCATATATCTATAGCACTGCACGCCGTGTTAGCGCTAACGACGACAGCTTCATGCGGGCTCTTATGATGGATTTCAAACATGATAAGAACACTTGGGATAATGGAAAGGAATTTATGTTCGGACGCAGCCTTCTCGTTTGTCCCGTTCTTGATCCTCTCTATACAGAGGAAAAAGTAGTTAAGACAAATGAAATAAGTGGATGGGACAAGCAAGAAGTCACTCTGACAGAAGAAGGCTGGCCTGTCGTAGACTGGACAGCGAAGAAAGTCTATAATGTCTACCTCCCTGCCGGCTCTGATTGGTATGATTTCTGGACAGGTAAGAAGTATGTGGGTGGTGAAACTGTAGAAGCAGATGCTCCTCTCGCATATTCACCACTCTATGTGAAGGCTGGAAGCATCATCCCTCTCGCTGAAGATATGCAATATACTTCCGAAAAACCTTGGGATTATCTCACACTCAATGTCTATCCAGGTGCCAATGCAGAATTTGTGCTATATGAAGATGAAGGCGACGGCTTCAACTATCTCGATGGTAAGTTTACCAAGATTCCAATGAACTGGAACGACAAAAATCACACTCTCACCATTGATGCCCGCAAAGGATACTTTGATGGTATGCTTCAGACACGCACATTCAATGTAGTCCTTCCCAACGGCACATCCAAAGAAGTCACTTACACCGGCAAACGCCTCTCCGTATCCCTTAAGTAGAGAACTAAGAGCCTATCTCAAATTTTTATGAGATGGGCTCTAAATGCTTCTCTATTCCAAAGCAAGATAGGTCTGGAGCATTCTCCGAATGCGACCCGGCGTGACTTATGGTAACTTCCTATCACAATTTAAAGATAAAAAAAATGACTCTGAACAAAATATTCTTTGCCATCTCTATTCTACTTCTTTGCCTCATCGTTCCCCAAAAAGCTCAGGCAGGCTTCACGTTTACTACCACTCAGGATTATAAGGATCTTACTTTTTGTCAGATTATCGGTGATTCCGGACGTGCAATGCTTACGCTTGAGTGTGGTAAGTTTCAGGTTATTGGCAATCCTACGATGAACAACGTAAGTTATGAGATGATAACGGGAAAACGCCGTTTTTGCATTAACAATTTCGTTGAGTATAAGTTCCTGTTGGCTGATAAGGATACTCTTTATGTCCGTCTTTTCGATGATGGTGTCGCTTGGAAAAAGAAAGGAGTGTCCGTTATCGAATTGGTGAAACCGGAACATACTTGGCTCCAGAAATGGACTGACTGCTATGAGGAGTTTTTCCCAAAAGATAGGGCGCAAACTAAGGGTGAAAGATTCGGATATCCAATGCTTGCAGAATATCCGGACGGATACTTCGGTCTCCTTACTGAATCCGGTATAACTCCGGAAGAAGCTGGAACAAGTATGTATGCACTCGGCAAAAATCGCTTTGAGTTGAAACCGGATGGTCCTGAAAATGGCGGTTGGCAAACTTTCATTGGAGGTACGCTGTCCGACGTTGTAGAATCTACTCTCGTCACTGACATTGCCGCTCCAAACAAACTCGATGATACATCTTGGATTGAACCGGGCGTTGCTTCATGGGTCTACTGGGCTTACAACCATGGCTCCAACGACTATGACATCATAAAGAAATATGTCGACATGGCAGCAGACCTAAAGCTCCCCTATGTGCTGATCGATGCTGAATGGGATCAGATGAAAGACGGCAAGACGGTTGAGGATGCCGTGGCATATGCCATTTCAAAAGGCGTAAAACCCATGATATGGTATAACTCATCAGTCGGTTGGGTTGACGGCGCTCCGACCCCAAAATACAGATTGAATACTCCTGAAGATCTTGAAAAGGAATTCGCTTGGTGTGAGAAAATCGGTGTCAAGGGTGTTAAGATTGACTTCTTCTCCGGCGATACAAATCTCAATTGGAGATTTATGGATGAACTTCTTCAAGCTGGTGCCCGTCACCATCTCCTCGTAAACTTCCATGGATCTCCTCTACCAAGAGGTTGGCAACGCACATATCCAAACTTTATCACTACGGAATCTGTATATGGTGAAGAATGGTATAACAATCTTCCTGTGCTGACCAATAAAGCTGCTTGCCACAATGCGACTCTTCCATTCACTCGCAATGTGATTGGCTCTATGGATTATACCCCTTGTGCTTTCACTGACTCTCAGCATCCGCATATCACAACGAATGCCCATGAGCTCGCCCTAACTGCCCTCTTTGAATCCGGCATTCAGCACCTCGCTGACCGTCCCGAAAGCTTCCTCGCACAGCCACAAGAAGTAAAAGATTATCTTACTAATCTCCCCACGGCATGGGACAATACTATACTTATCGGTGGATATCCCGGTGAATACGCAGTTATGGCAAGACAGAAGGGCAACAAATGGTGGATTTCAGCCATCAACGGCACTGACGCCCCCGTCGACCTTACAGATATTGATTACTCCCGACTAAATATCTCTAAATCCAACCTATCCATCCAACTCTTTGAAGACGAAGTTGCCGACAGTGAATCCAAATGGAAGATCACTACTCCCAACTCCCTCCCCGCCAACTTCCATCTTCAGCCACGAGGTGGCTTTGTAATGCTTGTATCACCCAACTGACTTTGTTAATAACCCCATGTGCCTCCATTTCCAAAATCCGGAGCGCTGCTTTGAAGTAATGGCTGCTCAAGTTCAAGCTCTACAATCTCGGATATAGGTTTCACATACGGTTCTTTCTTTTTATTTTCGTCCATAATATTTCTTTTATGAGATGGATCCTAAGTTTTTTGCAAAAATACTACATTTTTCTCAAATGTCCTACATTCCAGATGCGACATTTTCCCCTTTCTGCTGCGACAATTTTACAAAACACTGAATAATTTCTCTAATTTTACCCATTTAAGAGCTCATCTCATAAATTTGAGATGGGCTCTTATCAAATATAAATCCAATATTTTTTGCCCAATTTACAAATATTAATCCCTATGCTACAAATTCCAATCCTACATTACCTCCCACAAACAATATTGCGACATCTCAATGCTTGCTATTCCAATCTTTATTATTAATTTTGCAAATAAATATAACTCCATAATTCATGAAAATAAAAAATCTAATACTTTCAGTTCTAACTCTTGTCAGTATAATCTCAGCTCAAGCTGCTGAAGACCTCACCCTATGGTATTCCAATCCTGCAGAAGCTTGGGTCGAAGCTCTTCCAGTCGGTAACTCCCGTATGGGTGCCATGGTTTTCGGTGGTGTCAACCGTGAACGAATCCAGCTCAACGACGAGACATTCTGGGCTGGCAGCCCTCACAACAATAATAATCCGGAAGGATTGAAACATCTTCAGGAAATACGCCAACTAATCTTTGATGGCAATGAAAAAGATGCTGAAAAGCTAATTGATCAGTACTACATGACTCCCCACCATGGCATGTGCTATCTTACTCTTGGTTCCCTTTTCATAAACTTCAATCACGCTGCTGAAGCAACTGATTATCGCCGTCAACTTGATATTTCTAAAGCTGTCTCTGAAGTGAGCTACAAAGTAGGAGATGTAACCTTCAAGCGTGAGACTATTGCTTCACTTCCCGACGGCGTGATTATGGTGAATCTTACTGCCGACAAAAGCAAAGCTCTCAATATCTCCCTCGAATATGACACCCCTGAAGGGGGCACTGTCAAAATGAACGCTAAAGGAATGGACATCACCGTTCCGGGACGTGAACATGAAGGAATCCCTGCCGGTCTTACTGCAAAATGTGGTATACGCGTCAAAAGCAACGGAAAAGTTTTCGCAAAAGAAGGAATGCTCAATGTTGAAGATGCTGACTATATTACACTTTACATTGCTTCTGCTACCAACTATGTCAACTATCAGGACATCAGCGGCAACCCCGAAAAGATTGTGGCAAATCTTCTCAAAAACGCAATGAAAAAGGATTATACCTCTGCTTTGGCTGCCCATATTGATGCTTATAAGCAGCAATTTGACAGAGTGACTCTGACACTTCCTTCAAATGGAAACTCAAACAAAGAAACTCATCTGAGAGTGGCTGATTTCATCAATAATTATGATCCTTCTCTTCTTGCACTCCTGTTCCAATATGGACGTTATCTCTTGATTTCCTCTTCTCAGCCGGGGGGGCAACCTGCCAATCTTCAGGGAGTTTGGAATGAATCTAACTATGCTCCGTGGGATAGCAAATATACAATCAATATAAATGCAGAGATGAACTATTGGCCCGCAGAGGTCACAAACCTTTCAGAGTGCCACCAACCACTTTTTGATCTTATCGAAGACCTTAGCCATACAGGTGCTGAAACAGCAAAAACACTCTACGGAGCAGATGGCTGGGTGGCTCACCACAATACCGATGCTTGGCGTGTTTGCGGTCCTATTGATATGGCTCGATATGGTATGTGGCCAAACGGTGGTGCATGGCTCGCCACTCATCTCTGGGATCATTATCTCTATTCTGGAGACAAGGAATTCCTCAAGAAATATTATCCTGTGATCAAGGGTACTGCTGATTTCTATATGTCAGCAATGGTAGAGGATCCTCGTACCGGTTATCTTGTGACGACTCCTTCGATGTCGCCTGAACATGGATATGGAAGCAGCTGGATCACTGCCGGGTGCACAATGGACAATCAAATAGCTTTTGATGCGCTCAATAATACTTTGAAGTGTGCAGAAATACTCGGGGAGGATGCTGAATATTTGGCACGTGTGCAGAATGCGATTTCAAAACTGCAACCTATGAAAGTGGGTCGATATGGTCAACTTCAAGAATGGACCGTCGACGCTGACGATCCTAAAGACGAGCACCGCCATATTTCTCACCTTTACGGGTTATATCCTTCAAATCAGATTACCCCTAATTCTACGCCAAATGCCTTCGTAGGTGCAAAGAATACCCTGATCCAACGCGGTGATGCTGCCACAGGCTGGAGCATCGGATGGAAATTAAATCTGTGGGCACGTCTTCTTGATGGCAATCATGCCGATAAGATTATCAATAATTTTGTGACGCTTCTTCCCGGCTCTGCCCAGATTGACTATTCCGGTGGCGGAATGGGAAGACTTTACCCAAATCTTTTCGATGCGCACCCTCCATTCCAGATTGATGGCAATTTTGGCTTTACTGCTGGTGTAGCTGAGATGCTCCTTCAGAGTCATGATGGTGCCGTGCAACTTCTTCCGGCTATCCCTGACACATGGAGTGAAGGTGAGGTAAAAGGTCTCAAAGCGAGAGGTAACTATACAGTAGACATGAGTTGGAACAAAGGCCAGCTTGCTGAAGCAACTGTCCATTCCAATATTGGCGGCAAACTTCGCCTCCGTTCATATGTGCCTCTCGAAGGGGAAGGTCTCATTGTAGCTGAAGGGGAAACTCAGAATCCCCTCTTATCTCCAGTCAAAATGGCAGATGCCGAAGTTAGTTCGGAAACTTCAAAGGCTTATCCTTTGCTCCTTAAAGTCTATGAATACGACATTGACACGGCTCCCGGCAAATCCTACAAAGTGACTCGCGCAAAATAACTCTGGAACTTTCCAACGTCAAAATTGGAGATGGGCTCTAAATTGAATTTCTTAAAAATTATCATAAATGAATAAAATCTCTAAAGTCATTTTGGCTGTATCACTGGCTACCGCTCCTTTTGCTTTGAGGGCGCAGTCTGTATTGTACAGTAACGAATTTCCATTGCAAGATGTCAAGCTTCTTGACAGCCGTTTCAAAGATGCAATGGAGCTGAATGTTGAAACTCTTCTAAGCTACGATACCGATCGCTTGCTCGCTCCTTATTTCAAGGAGGCTGGTCTGGAGCCGAAAGGGGAAGATTTCTCCAATTGGGCAGGTCTTGACGGCCATGTGGGAGGACATTATATCACAGCACTCGCTATCCACTATGCTGCTACGGGTGATCAGCGTCTGAAAGAACGTTTGGATTACGTTCTCTCTCAGCTCGCTCTATGCGCGGCTGCCCGCAACGACGGTTACATCGGAGGTGTCCCTAACGGTGATGTCCTTTGGGAAGAGATTCGTAAAGGTAACGGTGGAAAAGTTTGGGATTATTGGGTTCCTTGGTATAATGTCCACAAAATGTATGCCGGGCTTCGTGACGCTTATGTCTACACAGGGTCTAAAGTAGGTCTGAATCTTTTCCTTAATCTCTGTGATTGGGGTGCTGATCTTATCTCAAATCTTTCTGATGAGCAGATGGAAGGGATGCTCGGCAATGAGTTTGGCGGCATGAATGAGGTCTTTGCGGATGCCTATGCATTGACAGGCAATGAAAAATATCTGAATGCCGCTAAGCGATTCACTCATCATGCGCTTTACGATAATCTTCACAATGGACTCGATCGTCTCGATAATATGCATGCTAATACTCAGGTGCCAAAGGTGGTGGGTTATCAGCGTGTTTCAGAGGTTTCTGGAGATGAGGAATATCACAAGACTGCTGATTTCTTCTGGGATACTGTTGTCAACAATCGTTCTCTGTCATTTGGTGGCAATAGCCGGCGCGAACATTTTGCTTCAGCTGCTGATGCCAAAAGTTATGTGGATGATCGGGAAGGACCGGAGTCTTGCAACACTAACAATATGATGAAGCTGACAGAAGGTCTATTCCGAATGAATCCTGATGCTAAATATGCTGATTTCTATGAGCGTGCGGTCTACAACCATATCCTTTCCACTCAGCATCCTGAGCATGGTGGATATGTCTACTTCACTCCTGCGCGTCCCGGTCACTATCGCGTTTATTCCAAGCCCAATAGTGCTATGTGGTGTTGCGTGGGAACAGGTATGGAAAATCATGGCAAATACGGACAGTTTATCTATACTCATGAAGGCGACTCCTTATGGGTAAATCTTTTCATCCCTTCTGAACTTAATTGGAAAGATAAGGGCATTAAGATTACTCAGACCAACAATTTCCCACTGGAAGAGGCTACAAAATTGGTTGTTAATGTAGCAAATCCAAGTCAGTTCTCATTGAATCTCCGTCACCCGGGTTGGTGCACAAATCCGGTGGCGAAAGTGAATGGCAAGAAAGTTGATGTAAAGTCAAATCCTTCATCATATATTGCTCTTAATCGTGAATGGAAAGACGGTGATGTCGTTGAGATGTCTTTGCCTATGCATGTAGAGGTGGAGGAATTGAATTATCTTCCAAGCTATGTAAGTGTGGTGCGCGGCCCGATTGTGCTTGGTGCTCGCTTGCAATCAGATGTCCCGATGCCTGGCCTTGTAGCCGGAGATCATCGTTGGGGACATATAGCCGGAGGTCCACTTGTTTCAGTATTTGATACTCCATTGCTTATTGGCAACCGAAAGGATATTGTAAAGAAACTCAATGCTCTTAAACCTGACACTGACGGTGGTTTTACTTTCACTACCGATGGCATATTCGAGAATGGAGGTAAAAAAGTAGTTCTCGAACCATTCAATGGAATACATGATTCTCGCTATACTCTCTATTTCCTTTCGATGTCGCCAAAGGAATATGCTGCTTATCAGCAGGATGCCCGTCGCGATGAGGAGATGAGACTTGCTCTTGACGCTCGTACTGTCGATGCTGTCAATACAGGAGAGCAGCAGCCTGAAGCTGACCATCAGATGAAGTCTGAAAGATCTTCAAGTGGTAATTTCAATGGTGAACCATGGCGCGATGCTTCCAACGGTGGCTACTTCTCTTATATCATGAATACCGGAGATCGCGACGACCTGACTCTTCGCGTAAGATACTGGGGCAACGAAAACGGTATCGGCAATATGTCTATTCTTGTCGATGAAACTCCTCTTGCTTCCGTTGACAATGTTGGCAAATGGAATAAGAACGGTTTCGTAGATGAGGAATATAAAATTCCAGCCGAACTTGTCAAAGGCAAGAAGACAGTCAATGTAAAATTCCAGACTGATAAGAACAAAGCTTCCGGTGGAATTTATCACATCCGCCTTCTCCATCCCTAAAAGCCGGCAAGCAAGCTAAGCAAATCAAGCACCTAATTCCTAAAGAGGAAATTGCCGAACGCGGATAAGTCTGTCGCGATCTCCGAGCGCGATCCCAAAGCAAGTAACGTAACAAAGCATGCTCAGCATGCTTCCCGCCAAGTCCAAAGAAATAAAATAGCCGATGCCTATAAAAAGCATCGGCTATTTTATTATAATTCTCAATTCTCAATTCTTAATTCTTAATTCTCAATTCTCAATTAATTCTTCCTATTCTCCACATCATCATTATCAATTGACTTATTAGTCTTTTTGACTGATGCATTCAGCGATCCAAACCGATAGCTGACAGTGACGCTGAAGTTATTGGCATTTCTATAATTATAATATCTATTATAGCCAGAATATCCTGTGTTTCTAGGACTCGAATCTGAAATGCGTACACGATGTCCGAATGGATTCTGTATGCTCAATGATACATTAAGTCGTTTTTCTTTCAAGAATGCTTTCTGAAGTTCCAACCCATAATACATTTGGTCTGATATCCTTGTATTGTCGATTGAATACAATTCAGGAGTTGATCGATAGACTTGTATGTATCCCGATAGAGCAATATCCCATGGCAACTGTTGGCGAACTCTAAAGAATGCGTGGCCACCCCAGCCTGATGTTGTTATGCCAAGCGAAGTATTAGACCTGTGCGCATAATTGAGGTTGGCATTCACCATGAACGAGGTCTTCATCCACGGTGTATAGTTCATCCACATCGCAACGTTAAACCACTTATTGTGTCCTGAATTGGCATATCCTGACTTTATGATGTCTCCTGGCAGAAGTTCCTGAACCGAGATCACAGCATTGTTCATAAAGCTATATGATGTGCTGAAGTCAAGACTGAATTTGCGTCCTATCAAATTATAGTTTAGGCTCAGCGACTGAAATCGCGAGGAACCCAAATCGGGATTTCCCGATGAAATTGAAGTGGGGGTTTCTACTACGGCTGGATTCAGCTGGCTGATACCTGGTCGGTTGATGCGTGTGGAATATGATAGTTTCAAGGTATTTGCGTCATTGATATCGTATGATATTGCAGCATTGGGCACCCAATCATTGAGATTACTGCTGAAAGGGTCATTGCTTCCATCCCTGTACTTTGCGGCAAGACGTGAATATTCGTATCTTAGACCGGCACGTGCACCAATCTTTTTCCATTTCAAACGATAATCAAAATAAAGAGCAAACACTTGTGTGTTGTGGATGAAGTCAGAATGTAGTTGCTGATAGTTGAAATAGTCCTGGTCATTAATGGAATGATTGTTTCGGTTGATATATTTCATCCCGACATCAAATTTATTTATATCGTTGATTGGACGAGTCCAGTCAAACTGCCCTGTATGTTCGATGAAGTCAAGCGTGAAGTCGTTGGATGTGCCTGTGTAAGGAACCGGCATATTCAATTCATCCTCATATTCCGATATGCTATGTTGCTTCTGATTGGTTGATGACACTCTGTAAGACAATGTCAAAGACTCACCCTTTTTGCGTGTAGAGCGCTGATAATTGAAACTTCCATCTATATCGAAATATCTATTTGGATCAGACTTGTAATTGTTATAGTAAGAGTATAGCAGGTCTCCTGTTCCGTTTGTCATGGAGTTAAATCCCCAAGAGTTGCTCTTAAGGGAGTAAGAATATCCATTGAATTCTGCGGTGATGAGGTTGAGCGTGTCCAACTCAAGACTCCCTTCTAATCCGAAATAACCTAAATTTCCATAACTGGTGCCGGAACTTTCTGAACGCATTTCATTCCCGGAATCCTCATATTTCATAAGAGATTCAGATTTATTCTTTTGTCGTCTTTTTGAGATGTTAGAATATCCGCCATACACCGATAGGTTGACTTTGTCTATCTGGGTCTGTAGCCAAGCGCTTCCTGATGGATATTCATCATATCTCGAGTAAGAGAGCCTGACATTGCCCATAACACCCTTGATGACGGTGTTTTCCATTGTCACGATATTCAGAATAGCAGTAGTGCCTTCAGCATCCTCTCGGGCTCCAGGATCGGTGATCACTTCGATCTTTTTTATCATTGAGGCTGGAATTGCCTTGAAGATATCTTTAGCATTGCGTGAGAATGAATTGTTTGGTCTGCCATTCTTATACACCTTAAAGTCAGTATTCCCTTTAATTTTAATTGTACCATCCGGATCAACACTCACGAGCGGCACTTTCTTCAGTATTTCATCAAGCTGTGATGTCTTGGATTCCTCGTCGGCTTGCACATCATAACCGATGCGGTCAATTTCTTTGGTGACAAGTGGACGCTGAGCTGTCACTGTCAATTCTTGTAGAAGGTTGGTCTGTTCTGTCATTGTTATAGTACCCATATCAACAGTAGGATACTCTTCAGTGACGGCTATATCTTTATTTAAGTCTTTCTTGCCAAATGACTGTATGTTGACACGGTAACCTCCAGCCTGTGGCAGCTTGATGCTGAAATTTCCCTCTTCATCGGCTGTGCCGGTAGTTTTGGGTTTTATGGTATCTGGGAGAAGGTAAATTCTAAGTGTGGCAAAACTCTCTGGCTCTCCTATAGAGTCGCATACTAATCCTTTTACTCTGAGATTCTGGGCAATTGCTGGAGCGGAGTTTATTGCTATTGTGAATAGCAACAAGGCTATCTTGCAAATTCTTGTCATGTCGTTTTGGGCATTTAGTTAAATATACATTCCTAAAGACGTATGATAACTGATAATATTACCAAAAATCTCATTTCTTTAGTCTTTTTTAACTATTATTATGCTTTATTTCATCTCGAATGATCATTTAGTAACGCGTCTTTTATTTGGATAGTCTGGTCAAGTACCTTTATATGTGGAGTTATGAGGAGATAATAGCCAAATCCTGGACAGAAAAATCGGTCTTTTCTAAAGCGTGAAGGTATGTTGTCTCCGTTTTCAGTGATGACACGTATTCTTTGAAAAGAATCTACATCAAAGTCTTCGGGAACTACTATCCATCCATTATAGATCATTGCTCCCGGCGTTAATTTGGATTTTACAGAGCGATCGGGCGTAAATCCTTTCATGGAAGTGGGCAGTATCACCATTTTATTTTCAGGCGAGAAGTAGATGCGCATAAATTCCTTCGGCACTTTCTCATGAAATTGCCTGATTGAGGTCTTGAAAAGTGTAAGGTCTGCTTGTGGATAGGTGAGATCGTAATAGAATGTGCCGTCTGTTGATGCTTGATATAGACGAGTGACTTCTTCATACTCTTTGCTGCACTCTTTTTGTTTAATGTCGGCATATATCAGATGTATAATAGAAAAACCACTTATGATAATTCCAATAATCCATTGAAATAGGCCGCTACATTGTTTTGCACTGGATGCGAAGGATAGTATATATCCACATCCCAATGCACTAAAGAGCATTACAGGGGCTCCTGTTCGTGGACCAGTGTAATACTTGAGAAAAACTGCTGTTGACCCTAATGTAGCTATGAGGAGTAGCACCAGGGTAGGAGATTTTAATATCTTTTGTCGTCGTTGACTTCTTGCTATCACCCATAAGAGCAATATTATAAAAGCAATTATGAAAATGAATGCCGGTCCAAGTTGCATAAAGGCTTCTTTATATGTGAATTTCAGAAGATAATTGGTGGCGCGTTCGCTTCTTTGCCAAAATACAGGAGAAAGAATGGTCATGCACGTTCCTACACATACTGATATCCACGCTGCAATTTGTCGTCCTGAGCATTGTTTCCTATTTAGAATAAGACATATTGTGATTGCTGCGCTTAGGGGAGCTCCATATCCTTCATGTATCCATCCTGCTATGAACATCAACACACATGCAAGTCCAAGTTGTAACCCTTCAAATTTTTTTATATTGAGATAGCAATATATCGCACCTGTCACTGCTGTAGCTGCCCATAAATAATTGATTGCATATGTCACGAGTGTCAGGTAGTCATACCATGGAAAAGCCAATACAATGGTCGCATAAAGCAGCCAGCTTACTATTGATCCGTAGCGCGCGCCAGATATCCGGCAAGATATCGTGATTAAAATAAAAACAAATATTCCACTTAGAATCCCAAATATCCATTTTGGAGCCAGATATAGAAAGGGCATCGCAAGAAAGTTTCCAAGTCGTCCGGATTGAGTCTCCCATATCCAGGGCATTCGTTCGATCATCATTCCCCATAGTCTGAATCCTGCTTCATGCCCTTTCATCGGCACCATAAATAAAAGATCATCCGCTCCTGCAGGCGTGAGGGAAATCAGTATTGCGAATAGCACTCCGGTGATGATCGTAGCGCCAAGATAGAAGTTTTTCTGATTCTTTGATGTGGAATTGGTGATGATATTGGGCTTCATGCTTATTTATTTTGACTATACATGATAATGTATGGCAAAAATAGTAATAATTTATGAGTTGTCAAAGAGAAATTCAATGAATGCCTATGCTGAAAAGCAATTACTGCATCGCAAAATGTTTTTAAGAGCCCATCTCATAAATCTGAAATGGGCTCTTAGAATTTGCGATGCCATTAAGCTGTGTGCAAGATTTGATTTTGAAAATTAATAGAATACATGAAAATATCAGAATATTACTTGGAGGCGAGCTTCAATGGTATTGACATGTCGGTTTGGCAGAAGTCCTTCCACTTCCCGGTCGTGAACTGTGGTGTAAGAATAGCGGAGTCGCGCAAGCATCCATGAATTGATATAATAATTGAGTGTGCAGTTGACATCGTGCATTATTCCCCCATGTATTCCGGCTTTTCCATCTGATGCATCCGTATAATTGTAGCCGACTGCCAATTCAAGCGATCCTTTTGCAGGGGTGGCTACTCCTGCATCGGCGTGCGAATAACAATATTTCGAACCTATTAGCAGCGCTCTTGCTATTCCATATGCTCCGTGTGCTTGGTAATTGTGGTAGCCATCCTTGCGTGCCACATTCATGTAGTAATATTGAGTTTCCAAAGCAAATCTGTTTTTTATCAGCAGAAATTCGGGAGTCATTTTGAAAAGCCCGCGAGCATGATCTATGTTGGCTGCAAGAAGCGGCACTTTTGATACCCTGCTTGGGAAATTGGCTGTGTAATTAAATCCGGAATGATCGTCGGCTGTCGGTTTTGAATAGTTGAATGATGATCCTATTTGCACTACATCGCCATCCGAGTGTCTTGGGCGCCATACAAGTCTCGTTTGAGCGCCCCATGCCTGTTTGCCCATTATATTTGCATTTTGTGTCATCGCAGCAGCTTCTACAAATGCAGAGGTGCCGGCAAAATATTGTGCTTTGTCATATACCCACATGGCTGCCAATAGTCGTGGATTGGCATAGAAGAATTCATTGGAAGAGGGTTCTTCATATGTATATTTCATAGAAGAACTTGTCTCTGAGTTCAATCCCCATTGTGGCACGAAATAACCGACTCTGACAAGATTTGCCGGGTTGAAGTCATATTCAAAATATGTATCCTTCAGCCCAACTTTACCATAGGAAAAGCCCACATCAATTTTCGCTTTCCATTTTCCATAAGTGAATTTTGCTCCAAGTCGTACGTCAGGAATGGCAACTCCATCTACAAATCGGGTGTCATTTTCTTCCGTGACTCCTTTATTGCCTCCAATGTAGAAGGCTCCATCCATAAGGACTCGTCCCGTAGGTTTAAACGAAAGTTTGGGTGCTGAGATTGAATCGTCGGCTATCGCTGAGACTGTGAAGAGAGAAGAGGCTAACAATAATAGTATGGATTTTTTCATAGCTTAGCATGTGTTGGGGTCGACGGCTTCTGAATAGATGCCGTCAAAGTGAATATTAGATAAGAAATGTTCTAAGTTGATAGGGGAGAGGAAGAGCTATGAAAGTGAATGTTCCATTGGTGGAGTGAAGATATTCAAGTAAGTTATGGTTAATCGGTAGTGGTAGGGGTCGGTACGGGTGTACCTTTGGCTACTTTTCCAGCTTTCTTAAGTTTTTTGAATTCCTTTTTTGCTTTGTCGAGTTGGACTTGGAATGTGGGATCTGCATGCAATCTGGCCACTGTCATTGCTCCGGTGAGTCGTCCGGCATCCACATCGCTTTGGAAATGATATCCACAGATCACTCTGCTTTCTCCCATGTCGAATCCCCTTTTGAGGATTTCATTTTGTCTCTCAGGATTAATTTCTGCAAGCACGAGGGCAGTTGCCCATCCAATTGAGGTGTGTCCTGATGGATAAGAACCATTTGTCGACAGCTCCTCTTGTTGCTCAGGATTGCAAGTCTCTTCTTCATAGAAGCAGAATGGGCGCGTGCGGTTATAGTAGTCTTTGGCCTCACGGGTCCCGAGGTCGCCTGCGTCTTCGCGCATGCCTACTATGAGCTTGTAGATTTCTGGAGTATCCTCATTATTGATCTCGATTCCGAAGGCTTCTGAGAATGCTCTTGGCACTCCGTCACCACCCACTCTGGCATCTTGCACAGCTTGTTCTCCACGCGGAGTGTTTCTCATTGTCTTTCCCCATGTGTAGCGGGCTTGGTCGTTGAGAAATGTGATAGATGCCCCATCAGGTGGAGGAGGAAGGATAAGGAAACTGTTTGGTACGTCCCCTTCCTGTAGGAAGAACACTTCTGGATTTGAACGATGATCTTTGATCTTTTTCTCAGAGGTTTCTGTCTGGGAAAATGCAACTGGTGTCGCTAATGCCAGAGCCAGTGCGCAAACTGCCGTGCGCAAGCTAATGAGTCGAGTGTCTTTCATAACGGTAAGTTTTTAAGGTTATATTATTCAAACGTATGAAGACGATCGTGGTTTTGGATTTTTATATGTTGTTTGGCATATTTCCCTTTTGTGAGCTTTTCCTTTTTGTCGCAGCAATGTAAATCATCGAAAAAATTCCTAATAGTATGGTCATGAATGTCTGGGTGCTCCATGCAACAATTGAAAATGCTGCTGCATCCGTATGCCCTATGCCATAAAGCATCAGTGCATACATGACTGCAATGTTCCATGGTCCAAGACCACCGTTGCTTGGTATGGCCATACTGAACGATCCGAACACAAATGCTACCAATCCGGGAAGCAGACCGTAGGCATAGCCCGGATGTGTCAAGAGTTCACGTGTGAAGGGAAAAGCGAAGAAGACGAGATATATCTTTAGAAAATAACATACCCAAATAGCAATTGTAAGAAATAGATAGGTCCATCTCCCTTCCATCGTGAATATGACTTTGAATCCCTGCCACATTCTTGATATACTTAGATTGATACCCTTGAAGAAATTTGAATCCTTATATTTTATATCGCAAAGAATAAATATAATGGCGGCTATGCCAATGGCAGTCCATAATTCCCATTCCGACAGTATATTCTCTATGTCTCGTCCAAATGAATATTGGTCGAAGAAATGGGTTAGTGCAGGGTGAGCCACAATAAGAGCAAGCCCAAGCAAGAGTACTATCATCACGAAGTCAGAACTTCGGTCTGCAAGATCTGTCCCCACTACTGTAGATAATTTGGCTTTCTCACGTCTGACAACATAGACACACCTCCATGCCTCACCAAGATAAGGCACAAGAAGGTTGATTGCATATGCTGAAAAGATCGAGACGCTTTCAGATGTTACTGACATTCGTGGTATTCCGGCTGCCCTTAGCTGATAACCCCATCTTATTCCCCTTATAGAATATGAAAGCATCGTCAGCAACATTACGAGTAGAAGCCACCAATAGTTGCAGTCGTGCGAAGTGATGCTCCACACTTTATGGAAATCCACCTTGCGCGACATCCACACTATCATTGCAGTGGAAATACCTATTGGCACTACAATTTTTAGTATTTTCTCTGCAATATCTTTCCACTTCCCTTCTTTATCCGAAGTGTTATTTGTCTTATTTTCGGTGTTTTCACTTTTTGTCATAGTCGGTCATTTTTTAATAAAACCGAATTCCATGACTGTTGGTTTAGCATGAAACTTAAAATGCAAGTTCCCATTCTACTAATCGATTAAACAATTTCATTAGATATCATAAAAGCGATCCATTAGTTCCCTTCGGTAAGTTTTTGATATTTTTATCTCGGTAATGTTGTCGAGAGGCGGAAGCAGAATACAGTCATTGCCGTTGATGATGCCGATATAGCGAACATTTACTATGAAATGTTTGTGGGTGCGTACGAAATCTGGGCCATATCCGAGAATGGTTTCTGCTGTTGTCTGGCGTTTCAATATGATGCGTTTGAGACTGTAGAATACGCATTCCCATATTTTCCTTTCAGAAATATATCGGAAATAAACAATATCGGCAGGATTGACAATAACTTTCGAATTCGTTACAGAAGTAATCGACAAAAGCCTTGAACCATTGTGATTTCCAGAATGAAGAATCGCGGGGTCAAGTGAGGGTTGTCGTTGTTCTGTATAATCATCCGGCAAGTTGTGCAATCTCTTAATTATTACGTCAAGTTCAGACGCATCAAATGGCTTAAGTAAAAAATCAAACACTCGTAATGATAGTGCATCATGTATATAGCGTTGATAGCATGTGTGGAAGACGACTTTCGTATTTTGTGGCAAATTAGTGTTTTCATACCATGTCAGTCCATTTCCCTCAGGAAACTTCATATCCAGAAATAGTATGTCGGGATGATGCATGGCTATGAGTTTTTCCCCTTCGCCGAGTGATTCTGCTGTGCCGCACAGCTCGATATCTTCACGCTTTATAAGCTCATCTGATAGAAGCCTGATGCTGGGCAAATCATCATCTATAATGACTGCCTTTATTTTCTTGTTTGGGGTATTGTGATTCATGATTTCAGATTGTTTGGGAATGTGATAATGGCATTATAACCTCTTATGCCTTCGCGTTCGGCATCAGTATCTATGCTTATTAAGGTCTGTTCTCGATTATGCTCGTTGATAAGTCGGATGGTTTCTACAAGTACATGAAGTCCTGTGCCCCCTTTCTCTGCATTTGAGGGTAGAGGTCCGCAGTTGTTGAATACGCTTACAGTTATGCGTCCCTCCCCGGAACTCTTTACGCTAATCTCCAATTTTCTTTCTGTCCCGGGCTCAAGAGTGGTAAAGCCATGTTTGAATGCATTCTCTACAAGAATCTGTAGGGTCATTGCAGGAAAAAGAAATTCAGGATTAATTCCATCTTCGATATAATATTTATAATCAAGTGGATCGCGTCCATTATCGCCTATTACACTTATATAATCATCCGTAAATTTCAACTCTTCCGAAAAAGGAATTAAAATTTCAGATGCAATGATCTGCTGGCGGCGAATAAGGTGTACCAATGCGTCAAGATGTGACGCTTTGCCGCTTTTCTCATTTTGTAGCTCATGGTTGAGCGCGTTGTATATGAAGTGAGGGGTAATTCTGTTGCGTAGATTTTCTTGTCGAAGACTGATTATTTTATTCATCATTCTCTCTTCCCGACGTTTCATGTTGATGCGCCTTATGACGAAAAATAACACAAGTATTACAATCACTGCAAGTGATATTGCAATGGCTGCCATAAGTTTATAAATATGTGCCTGTTGCCGTGTGTTTCCTGCCTCAAGATCAAGTATGCGTCGGTCTCGTTGATACTGAGCGTTAAGTGCTGAAATTTGTTGGCTAAGGTTATAAGATCTTAGGGAATCGTTCAGGTGGTCATGTCTGCATCGGGTGAGATAAGCCAATTTGTGATTACCGACTTCCCTATACAAATCTTCCATTGCCTTAAGTCGTGCAAGATGTTGTTCCAATCTCAGAGTGTCAGCCTCAGGATGAATTCGTGCAAGA
Organism: uncultured Sangeribacter sp.; assembly: GCA_964525115.1. GTDB lineage: Bacteria > Bacteroidota > Bacteroidia > Bacteroidales > Muribaculaceae > Lepagella. The sequence goes on from CAZGGB010000005.1 coordinate 72,531, forward strand.
TTGAGTCCTCTTTCATACTCTCCATCAACTGTGGCAGCTCTGATTAGCAGAGTGTGGATGTATGATGTCACCACCGGATTTGGCTGATATGTTGAAAAGTAATTCGCTGCAGAATCAAGTATGCTGATCGCATTTTGTGTTTCTCCTAATCTTATATATGAATCAGCAAGATTAACATCGGTAAACATCTTCTCCCATTGTGTTTCAGGCACTGAGTCTAACATATTTCTGAGACTTGTGAAGACTTTTTTTGCTCCTTCAAAATCTTTTCTATAATAAAAGTCATTTCCATATCCGGTCAATGTGTTGAACTTGTCGTATTGGCTCATTGAATCGAGTATGTCCATTGATTTTCTCCACCAATAGGAGCTATTTGCAAAGTCTCGCATATCTGTGAGCACAGATGCAATGCCATTGTAAAGAGGAATATAATGGATTTTATCAAGCCTCAAGGAGTCCGCTGTTGTTATGGCACGATGGTAGTAAAATGCTGCGCTGTCGAGAGAAGCTGCCATGCGCATTGCATTTGCATAGTTGCTGTATGCTTGTGGAAGATCTTCTTGGATTCCTGAAAGTTCTGCATTGTCTACAGCTTTCCTGAAATATATGGCTGATGAGTCAGGATTAAAATAATATTGGTCGTAATATGCTCCGTGGGTCTGATATGCTTTGGCGAGCAGACGTGCTCTTTCTTTTGATGGCTTTTGCCGTTCTAACCATACGATTGCTGAGTCTGCCGATGACAACACGAGCTGAGCGTTGCCTTGATAATAATAATTCACACCCTGCTGCACCATAGCTTCACACCATAGTGCAGAGTCTCCTTTTTCAAGTGATATCTTTTTCAGCGAGTCAGTCATTCTTATGGCTTGGGCGATGTTGCCCGCTCTCAAAGAGTCTGTGATTTCCGAAATTCCGGAATTGCTTGCCGTGTTATTATTATTTTGGCATGAAGATAAGGTAGTCAGCAGAATCCCTGACATAAGCAGCAAAATGCATCCAATTATATATGTTGTGTATTTCATGGAAGTGTCTGAAACTTTGGTTTTGCTTACAGGTTGCAAATATAATCAAATTTACTGATTTTTCGAGTCCTTGTGATGCGATTTTAATATATTTCTTTAATATTTTTGTCGGCTTAGTGGCTATTTTTGACATCTTGACTCCTGTTATTAGCCATTTGGCTAAAAAATACATTTTATGGTATTTGCTAATAGAAAAGATTTTTATACTTTTGCATATCAGATATATCAAAGTTATCTTAAATGCAATGAGTACGTATTTATTTCAACCATAAGCTTATATGCACTTTATTTTTTGCTTAGCTTGCACTTTTGAAAGAGCGGCCATCAATTGAGGTCGCTCTCTTCTTTTTTCCCCGAACCATATCTTTTGAAATCTTCAACCGGAACCCATTTCGAACTAATAATGGATTTTAAAATAAAAATAATCAAAAAAAACAACTAAATATTTGCAGAATCCAAAAATAATTCCTAACTTTGCACTCGCAAAACGCGCAGGTCCTATAGCTCAGTTGGTCAGAGCACCTGACTCATAATCAGGGAGTCCTT
>CAZGGB010000006.1:0-72084 GCA_964525115.1 uncultured Sangeribacter sp.
TGACTTGTTTTCGTGTTGCGTGGTCCGGAATCTGTCCGACCCTCATAGTGGAGGTGGAGGGGTTTGAACCCTCGTCCAAACGCGGAATCAATAAGTTTTCTACATGCTTAGTCATCGACTTGGTTTTCGAGAAATGACAGGCTCGCGACTACCAACCATTTCCTTATCCTCTAAATCTCGGAGGGAAGCTGAGGCAACCTCTCTCCTATTTCCGAATTTCTCAGCACCGCTTTATCCAAACGTCTCGGAACGGGGCAATGGAGCGATGTCTCGTTCTACTCACTTTGAGCAGAATAAAGGGATCCTACTGTACTTCAGATCACGCAGCGAGAGCGTAATTGTTATTTTCGCCAATTATAGTTCGATACGTCGGTATTAAAGAGCTTACGCATCAAGGCTCTGCATGCTTGCTTACCGCTTCTACACGCTGTCAAAGCCAGTCACCCCCCATTAAATGGTGGTTGCAATTGCGGTTGCATGATATTAAACGTATAGAAAAGGTTATTTGTTTAAAGAAATCGGAGAAATTTTTAAAATTTCTCCGATTTTAATATATTTTAACCTTTCTTCTGTTCCTTTGCCCATGTATCGCGCAGTCCGATAGTCTTATTGAATACCAGATGATCGTCAGTGCTATCCGGGTCAACAGTATAATAGCCCAAACGCTGGAACTGGAAGTGGTCGCCAGGTTTAGCATTCTCAGCAAGCCAAGGCTCGACCATGACATTTTCTCTTATCTTAAGAGAATCAGGATTGAGAAGATCGCGGAAATCACCTTCTTCTGCTGAGGGATTCTCAACAGAGAAAAGTCGATCATAGTCGCGCACCTCAACCTTAACAGCAGTCGGAACATTGACCCAATGAAGAGTTCCTTTCACTTTTCTATCTGCACCTGGAAGACCATTGCGAGTTTCAAAGTCAACGTCGGCATGAATAGCAGTTATATTGCCATCTGCATCCTTGTCCACACCGGTACACTTAACAATGTAAGCACCCTTAAGTCGAACCTCATTGCCCGGACTCATTCGGAAGAACTTCTTTGGAGGATTTTCCATAAAGTCTTCGCGTTCGATCCAAAGTTCGCGACTGAACGGCATCTCGTGCTTGCCGGCGTTAGGATCTTCGGGATTTGAGTCGAGAAGCATTGTCTCAGTCTTATCTTGCGGATAGTTGTCGAGAATGAGTTTGACCGGGTTCTGAACAGCACATACTCGAGTAGCAGTTGCATTAAGGTCTTCACGTACAGAATGCTCAAGAAGCTCAATGTGATTGAGAGCTTCATATTTGGTGTAGCCTATCCGATTGACAAAATTCTTTATCGCCGACGGAGTATAACCACGTCGACGCAGGCCACATAATGTAGGCATGCGAGGGTCATCCCATCCTCTGACAAGACCCTCCTTCACAAGCTGCAAAAGCTTGCGCTTGCTCATCACGGTATACGTCAAGTTAAGACGATTGAACTCAATCTGACGAGGACAATAAGTTTCATCAGCAAGTTCTTTCACAAAATACTCGTAAAGCGGACGATGAGGTACGAATTCAAGAGTACAAATTGAGTGAGTCACTCCTTCAAAATAATCACTCTGTCCATGAGCAAAGTCATACATTGGATATACTTTCCAAGTATCACCGGTGCGCCAGTGAGGAGTTTTAATAATACGATACATGATGGGATCGCGGAAGTGCATATTATCGCTTGCCATATCAATCTTCGCACGAAGCACCATTGACCCTTCTTCGAACTCACCACGATTCATAGCCTCAAAAAGACGGAGATTTTCTTCTATAGGACGGTCACGGAAAGGGGAATTTTGTCCGGGTTGAGTTGGAGTACCCTTTTGACGGGCAATTTCTTCGCTTGATTGCTCATCCACATAAGCCTTTCCTTCTTTAATCATTCTCACAGCAAGATCCCAAAGCTGTGGAAAATAATCGGAAGCATAATAAAGTCGGTCGCCCCAATCAAAACCAAGCCAATGGATATCTCGTTTTATAGCCTCAACATACTCAGTATCCTCCTTCTGAGGATTCGTGTCGTCGAAGCGAAGGTTGCAGGTGCCACCAAACTTTTCAGCTGCGCCGAAATCCATGATGATAGCTTTGGCATGTCCTATGTGGAGATAACCATTAGGCTCAGGTGGGAATCGGGTATTAAGTCTACCACCGTTTTTTCCAGCCTCAAGATCCTCTTTAATGTATTGCTCTACAAAGTTAAGGCCTGATTCATTCTCTTTGATTTCTTCAGTTGTTTCTGCCATAATTGGATTAAATTTACTGATCAACCAAGAGCCCTTCAAAGGAGCTCGTCGTTGATTCCTGCGTTAATTTAGATGCAAAATTAATAAATTAAGGTGTAACAACAAAAAAAATGCGACAATAGCCGCATTTTTTTGTTTAATACATTTATTAATTAGAATACATCTCACAAAATTTCGGCTACCCTGAGGCTTAGAAATTTTATGAGATTTGGTATTAATTTTATGAAAGAGCCGCACGAAGACGCTTGCGAGCGAAAAAGATACGGCTTTTCACCGTGCCAACAGGAAGGTTGAGCTCCTCAGCAATCTCGCTGTATTTATATCCGGCAACGTGCATGTTGAAAGGAACACGGAATTCATCGTCGAAAGTAGCAAGGATTTCATTGATTTCCTTGACAGTCATACTTCCATCAGGGGTTTCGAGAGCTGATTCCTGAGATGTATTTAGATGATAGAGATCTTCTGTAGTGTCAACTAAAGTTGCCTGGCGAACGGTCTTGCGATAGTTGTTGATGAAAATATTACGCATGATCGTCATCACCCAACCCTTGAAATTGGCATCGGAAGTAAATTTTTCTTCATTGTCGAGTGCCTTGAGGGTAGTATCCTGAAGAAGATCTGCAGCAGCATCGTGATCAGCTGTAAGCTGATAGGCGAAATTCATCAGATTCGACTGAAGATTGATGAGGTTCTTGCGGAATGAGTTATTAGATGCCATTTTGTTGTTGATAATAAAATTGTTTATAAATAGATTTTTGTTCTTGTTCACTTCTATAACGTAAGATCATTTTTAATTGTTTCAACTATTTTTTCAAAAAGTGCCAATTTTGATGAACTTTTTCATATATAATTAAATATCAATAATTTATAAGCGATTAAATTAATATATCATTTGTAAAACAACGTGAAATGTCGCTGTAACAAATTTGAAACAAAGTTGTTCGATAGTATTGGGAGAATGGGAATTTTTTGCTAATTTTGCAGAATAAAATGAAAATGATGAGATTTGATCAACTTCTTGAAAACGACGATCTGCTTGATGCACTATGGGACATGCACTTTGATGAGTGCACTCCTATCCAAGAGCAGGCAATACCGGCAGTTATAGACGGACGCGATCTCTTGGCTTGTGCTCAGACGGGGACAGGAAAAACAGCTGCATATCTTCTTCCGGTGATTGATATTCTATCTACTTATCAATATCCTCAGGATGCTGTCAACTGTGTGATCATGGCACCAACTCGAGAACTTGCACAACAAATAGACCAGCAGATGCAAGGCTTCTCATATTTCCTACCCATTAGTAGCATGCCAGTGTATGGAGGCACAGACGGACATACTTACGACCAACAACGGCGCAGTCTAAAAGCAGGTGCTGATGTCGTGATTGCTACTCCCGGCAGACTGCTTGCTCATCTTTCGATGGGATATGTAGATCTATCAAAAGTATCATTTTTCATTCTTGATGAAGCCGACAGGATGCTCGATATGGGATTTTACGATGATATAATGCAGATAGTGGGGCGCCTGCCAAAAGAGAGACAGACTCTTCTTTTCAGTGCTACTATGCCTCCAAAGATACAGCAACTTGCCAACAATATCCTTAACAATCCTCATGTGATAAAGCTTGCAGTATCGAAGCCGGCTGAAAAAATAAGGCAGCAAGCATATGTCTGCTATGAAATTCAAAAACTACCTATTCTCCAATCCATATTCAAAAATAACCCTCCTGATAAAGTTATAGTATTTTCTTCATCAAAACTAAAAGTCAAAGAACTTGCCAAAACTTTAAAGAAGGAACACTATAAGGTCGGAGAAATGCATTCCGATCTCGAGCAGGATAAACGTGAAGACGTGATTATTGATTTCAAAAGTGGAAAGATTAATGTTCTTGTTGCTACAGATATAATGTCGCGTGGGATTGATATCGACGATATAGAACTTGTAGTGAACTATGATGTGCCTCGCGAATCAGAAGATTATGTGCACCGTATCGGAAGAACTGCACGTGCTGATAAGGAAGGTAAGGCCATTACTTTCATTTCAGAGAAGGAAATATTCAGTTTCAAGAAAATAGAAAAATTCCTTGAAATAGAAGTTGAGAAAGTTGAAATTCCAGCTGAACTCGGAGAAGGCCCTGCCTACGTCTCGAAGAAAAGTAACCGTCGCACCAATCACCATAAAAGGACTAATTATCATCATAGAAAGAAAAAGGAATCCGCAAAAAATTCCGGCAATCAAAACCGAAGCAATAAGAAAAATAAGCTTGTAGAATCATGAGCCATAAGCAAACTGACTATAAAACATATAAATCCTACGAGTCCATGAGTACCGCTAATCCTGTCAACGGCATAATGTCGGAAGTGGCACCCGATTTCAATTTTGATAACACCGTCATCAATGAGCGTCACATCCCTGTGGTGCCTGTACGCAATATTGTATTGTATCCGTTCATAACAGTTCCACTTTCGGTCACAGATCATTCAGTGCTTGATGTTCTCGACATGGCTCAAAAGAACCATGAAGCCGTTCTTACTCTTACAGTCAAAAATGACGTAGAAAAAATAACGACAAAGGATCTTTACAGAATAGGTGTAGTCTGTGTTGTAGCAAGGATTATGGAAATGCCCGACGGAAGTTATACCGCTTTTATGGTTGCCGCCAACAGGGTAAAGGCAAATAGAATAACAACCAAGGAAAATGGCTTTTTTGCAAGTATCGAGTACATTCCGGAAATAATGCCTGAGAAAGAAGATATGGAGCTTGCAGCCATATTCTCTTCTGTAAATGATGCTTTCACTGAGATACTTGGTCTTTTCGGGGAGGAAGAGACAAAAGATCTCAGGTTTGCCTTATCACAATTCAGTAGTCCGTTTAAGTTGATTAATTTCATAATATGCAACTCCCCTCTCACACTTGAAGACAAACAGAAACTTCTTGAAGAATCTGATATCAAAATGCGATGTTCGGCACTCTTGCACATGCTTGACAAAGCTTATCAGATGCTTCAGTTAAAAGTTGATATCCAAGAACGCACAAGAGAAGACTTGACAAAACAACAACGTGATCAATTTCTTCAGCAACAGCTCCGTGCAATAAAAGAGGAACTTGGCGACATGCCTGAAGATAGTGATGAAGCGGAACTTTTGGCTAAGGCTGAAAAAAAGCAATGGGGAAAAGAAATAGAAAACCATTTCAATAAGGAATTGAAAAAACTTGGACGGTTCATAGCGTCAACTCCTGAATATGGCATACAATATACCTATTTAAATACACTTCTGTCACTTCCTTGGGACAAGAAGAAAGAAACCTCTATGGATCTGGAGCATGTAGAGGAAATATTAAACCGCGATCATTTTGGACTTGGAAAGATCAAAGATAGGATTCTTGAGCAAGTAGCTGTAATGAAACTTCGTGGAGACATGAAAGCTCCGATTCTTTGCCTCTATGGCCCCCCGGGTGTTGGAAAGACATCTCTTGGAAAGTCTGTTGCAGAAGCTCTCGGGAGGGATTATGCTCGCATTTCTCTTGGAGGACTTCATGATGAAGCGGAGATTCGTGGACATCGTCGCACTTACATAGGAGCTATGCCGGGAAGAATAATTGCAGCTCTTGAAAAGACTGAGAGCAATAACCCGGTGATAGTGCTTGATGAGATTGATAAAATAAGCAAGGATATTAAAGGGGATCCTTCAGCAGCTCTTCTTGAAGTGCTTGATCCGGAACAAAATTCACATTTTCATGATAATTATGTAGATGTTGATTATAATCTGTCGGATATACTTTTTATAGCTACTGCCAATACACTTGATTCCATTTCGGCTCCACTTTTAGACCGTATGGAGGTCATAGAAGTCTCCGGATATATAGTAGAGGAGAAAATTGAGATTGCTAAGCGTCATCTTTTGCCTAAAGCATTGGTTGAACTTGGATTTGAAAAAGATGATGTAAAAATCTCTGATGAAAGCATAAAGTTTATAATTGAATATTATACCAGAGAATCAGGAGTCCGCCAACTTGATAAAACAATCAGAACACTTTTGCGACGTCTTGCTATATATAAGGCAACCGATAAAAAACTGCCTAATCTGATTGAATCAAAAGAAATTAAAAATATCTTGGGAAAAGAGAAGCATGTAAGCGAGCTATATGAAGGGAATGTTTATATAGGAGTGGTGACAGGATTAGCTTGGACAGCAGCTGGAGGAGAAATTTTATTCATAGAATCCTCACTTTCCAAAGGGAAAGGTGAAAAATTAACCCTTACCGGCAATCTTGGAGATGTCATGAAGGAGTCAGCCACAATAGCCCTTGAATATATTAAGGCACATGCTGAGGATTTAGGTATTGATGAGAAAAAGTTGAATGATTATAATGTTCATATTCATGTGCCAGAAGGAGCAATTCCAAAAGATGGCCCTTCGGCCGGCATTACAATGGTGACATCACTCGTATCATCATATACAGGTAGGAAAGTAAGGGAAAGAGTAGCGATGACAGGAGAAATGACTTTGCGCGGCAAGGTGCTACCCGTGGGAGGCATTAAAGAAAAAATCCTTGCAGCGAAAAGAGCTGGAATTACTGACATCATAATCTCTTCAGAAAATCGCAGGGATATAGACGAAATAGACAAAATTTACGTTGATGGTATTAATTTCTTATATGTCAATAAAATAGAAGAAGTGATCAATTTCGCTATTCTTAGAGATTAAAATGTAATAAGTTTTTTTAACTATATTATCGTGTTTCTTATTTGGAAACACGATTTTTTTTTAGTAACTTTGCACAATAAAATAAGGAAAATAACGTACAGGATAAAAATTAAAACTAATAGCCTATCGAAAGAAATATACTTAACGTATTAATCAACAAGAAAATGGCAAACTATGGAAGCATGACCGACGAACAATTGGTCAGAGCTTACGCGGAAGGCAACAATGAGGCTTTCGACTCGCTGCTCAAGCGTCATCAAGACAAGACATTCAACTATATCCTCCGTGTCGTCAAGAACGAGGATGTAGCCAACGACATATTTCAGGAAACCTTCGTGAAGGCAATCCTGACTATCAAACAGGGACGTTACACTGAGAACGGAAAGTTTCCCGCATGGATTTCGAGAATAGCACACAACCTAATCATTGACTATTATCGACAGGAAAAATCCGAAAATATGCAGAGTACGGATATTGAGGATATAGACATTCTCAATAAAAAGGAACTGTGTGAAGGCACGATCGAAGATCGTATAATCTCTGATCAAATCAGAGACGATGTGAAAATGCTTGTCACTCAACTTCCAGACCTGCAACGCGAGGTTCTGACTATGCGTTACTATAAGAATCTCTCATTTAAAGAGATTGCAGAGAAAACAGGTGTAAGCATTAATACTGCACTAGGCAGAATGCGATATGCCATTATCAATCTTCGCAGAATTGCACAGGAGAAAGACGTGGCGCTTACATTCTAAAAGATAATTATTCATTATTGACATAAGGCGGATGCAATGACAAAAATGTCGTTGCATCCGCCTTTATAGTAAACATTATTTACTATAAAGGCGTTATATTAGCAAACCCTAAAAAATACAAAATATTATGAAAACATTTGATAAAGCAATCAAAGAATCAAAACCTACTCTTGTAGTGTTTCTCCACCATGGAGGTCAGGATGTAGTGGAAGTTAAATACATCACTGACGATGTAAAATCAAAATATGCAGACAAAGCCAATGTGGTCAGGGCTGATGATCCATATGGAAAACTTAAAATCGAATATAAACTTGAGGAATATCCCACATACATCCTTTTCAAGGAAGGTCAGGAACTCATGAGAGAAAGCGGAAGAAAAACCGAGACTGAGCTTAGTGAAATGATCGACCGAGCATTATAAAAAAATGAGTTTGAAGAAACAAAAATCTTCAAACTCAATTTTTATTTAGTAATTCCACAATATAAGAAGCGAATGTCGCGTTATTTAGATGTAATTATTAAATACATCTTGCCTATGACAAACGGTTCTACTACCATTTTGTCATCATCATCAGTTCAACAGTCTATGAAATCACCACGTAAAATTACAATTGAAATGATCCGACAATTTGCACGGACATGTATCTCTCTCAAAGACATGAACTTTGATGTAATGATGGCCAACTGAAATTAAAAGCACTCCTTAATTGGAGTGCTTTTATCGTTTTTAGAAATTATAAGAGCCCAACTCAAATTTATGAGATAGGCTCTTAGTCTTTAACTCTGTGTCATCAAGAATGTCCTGTTATCTTTTTTTCATTCTTACCACATTCTCTACATGATGTGTATGCGGGAACATATCTACAGGTTGCACATCAGTCACAATATAGTCTTTGTCCATTAATGCTAAGTCTCTTGCCTGAGTGGCTGGGTTACAGCTAACATATACTATAGTTTTGGGAGCGGCATTCAAAATTACCTTTACGACATCTTCATGCATCCCAGCGCGAGGAGGATCAATTATCATGACATCAGGCACTCCATGAGAAGCCACGAAGTCATCAGTAAGAATATCTTTCATATCCCCTGCATAAAACAGGGTATTGTCAAGGCCATTAACCTCAGAATTGAGCTTTGCATCCTCAATAGCGGCATCAACATATTCTATTCCTATCACCTTACGTGCGCCTCTGGCTACAAAATTTGCGATTGTTCCGGTGCCTGTATATAAATCATATACAAGTGGCTTTTCGCCTAATCCGGAATGACCATATCTTTCGGCCTCCGTCTCTGTAAGCTCTCCCCTTGGCGACATTCCTGCAAACTTGCGTGCCACCTTATAGAGTTCATACGCCTGCAAGGAGTTTGTCTGATAAAATGACTTTGAATTTACCCTAAATTTGAGACCCTCCATCTCCTCCTCTATGTAGTCAGGACCAGACCAAGAAATTACTGCCTGATCAGATATGGTGTCGTTGAGTTTGAGATTTACAACATAAAGCAATGATGTGATTTCAGGGAAATTCTCTTTCAGATAGTCCATAACAAGCTTTATATTTTCAGGATTATCCTCCCCAAACTGAACGCAGAACATACATTGCCCCGTAGATGCTATGCGAATCATTAAATTACGAAGCAATCCTGTGTTTTCTTTAAGATTGTAGAAAGAAAGACCATTTTTTTCAGCGAAATCATAGATGCCATTGCGTATCTTATCGCCAAGAGATGACTGAAGATGACACTCATCAATATGAAGCACCTTATCGAATGCACCCGGAATATGGAATCCGAGAGCATTAGGGGAGTCATCAAACACTTTTCCGCTCTTAACATCTTCCCATGTGCGCCACTTCTTATTGGAGAATGTATATTCCATTTTATTACGATATCTCCATATCTCCTTGCTTCCAAGAATGGGCGTAACTTCGGGAACTTCAATTTTTCCAATGCGAGTCAATGCATCATAGACAGTCTGCTGTTTACATTCCAATTGCTTTTCATAAGGAATATGCTGCCATTTGCATCCTCCGCATATTCCAAAATGTTTACATACAGGTTCAACCCGACATTCCGACGGCTTGACAAGTTTTTCAATATGCCCTTCAGCGAAAGAGTGCTTCTTGCGATCGATCTTTATATCAGCGATATCGCCTGGGGCGCCATAAGGAATGAAAACCACAATAGCGGATTCATCATCAGGGCGCATTTTAACCCTTGCGAGAGCTTTTCCCTCAGCCGCCATAGCGGTAATCTCTACATTCTCAAGAAGTGGTAGGAATTTAGGTTTTCTTGCCATATGTCAATCCCTTAGGTCATTCAATCACTATATCATAATTTTCAAGAAAATCCATAGTCTTGGATATATAATCTTCCATCACTACGTCATCTTCTACAAAAGGCACAGCCTCACGATAGTCTTTCATCAATTTTTCAATTACAGGAGATGACTTCAATGGCCTACGGAAATCAATGCCCTGTGCAGCATTCATCAACTCAATACCGGCAATATATTGGAGGTTAGAGATTATTTTGTGCAATTTTGTTGCAGCATTAGCACCCATAGAGACAAGGTCTTCCTGTCCGTTACTGCTGACGATTGAATCGCAGCTTGCCGGCCATGCATACATCTTATTCTGGCTCACCATAGAAGCAGCCGAATACTGTGGAATCATAAAACCACTGTTTAAGCCCGGTTTAGCCACGAGAAATTCAGGAAGTCCACGAAGTCCGAGTATAAGCTGAGCCACCCTTCGCTCTGAGATATTTCCAAGTTCATGAAGAGCCACACCCATATAGTCGAATACGAGAGCAAGTGGCTCGCCATGGAAGTTGCCACCCGAAACCACTAAATCTTCATCGGGGAAAACTGTAGGATTGTCGGTCACTGAATTTATTTCAATATGCAACACTTCGGTCACATGGCGCATTGCATCTTTTACTGCACCGTGGACTTGAGGAATACAGCGGAAAGAATAAGGGTCTTGCACATGCTCCTTTTCCCTCGCAATGATTTCACTACCTTCGAGTATCTTTCTGAAAACTTCACCAGTCTCAATTTGCCCTTTGTGAGGACGTACTCGCTGAATACATTCCCAGAATGGTTCGATTCTCCCATCAAATGCCTCCAGACTCATAGCCCCAAACATATCAAAGCAATTTACAAGATGCCAACCATCTATAAGAGCCTTGATACCATTAGCGCTCATAAACTGAGTACCATTGAGAAGCGCAAGCCCCTCTTTTGACTTAAGTTTGATTGGTTTCCATCCGAATCTGTCAAGAGCATCTTGACCCTTAGTCACTTTACCTTCAACCACTACGTAGCCCTCACCGATCAATGGAAGGAAAAGATTGGCAAGCGGAGCAAGGTCGCCGGAAGCTCCAAGTGAGCCGCGATCATATACTATCGGAAGCACATCATTATTATAGAAATCCAGAATTCTCTTGACAGTTTCAACTTGCACTCCACTAAAGCCCATCGAAAGAGCATGAGCCTTCAAGAGAAGCATCAATTTTACCACGGTCTTATCTACCGGAGTGCCAACAGAACATGAATGACTCTTGATCAGGTTTTCCTGAAGAGTGACAAGATCAGCCGGTGCTATATGGCGATTGCAAAGCGACCCAAAACCAGTAGTCACTCCATAGATAGGCACAGTATTTTCGTCGGTTTTCGTGTCAAGAAAATCCCGGCAATGCTGTATCTTTTTTATCGCTTCTTCAGACAGTGTAAGTTTTGCACCATCCTTTAGTATTTTTTCTATCAAATCGTAGGTAAGCTGAGAACTTCCTATCGCATATTCAGTCATTTTTTCCATAACATTATCTAAGACTCAAATATTATATTTCCCTTAGCGATCGTAGTCTTCACACAATTCATGCCAACATAATATGGCAACATATTGATATTGCCGAAATTGAGAATTACCACATCGCCATCTTTTCCAGGCTGGAGCGAGCCCTTTTTGTCGGCAAGACCACAAGCAGCAGCACCATTGATTGTAAGTGCAGAAATCGTCTCTTCGATTGTCATATTCATATATATACAAGCCAGAGCAATTGTCAGAGGTATTGAGCCGGAAAAACAACTTCCTGGATTAAGATCGGTAGCAAGGGCTACAGCACAACCGCCATCGATCATTTTCCTTGCGGGAGCATAATTCTCTTTCAGAGCAAAAGCAGTCAACGGAAGCAATGTCGCAACTGTACCATTCTCCGCCAAAGCTTTAATTCCTGCATCACTTATATGAAGAAGATGATCGGCACTTACAGCACCAAGTTCTGCGGCAAGTTCAGCGCCTCCGAGAGGCACGATTTCATCGGCATGAAATTTCAATTTATAACCTAATGACTTAGCAGCCTTCATAAGTTTCCTTGATTCCTCAATTTCAAAGACACCCTTCTCAGTGAATATATCACAAAACTTAGCAGCCTTCCTGAACTTAGGAAGCATTTCATTAATGATAAGATCTACGTATTCAGAAGTACGCCCTTTATATTCTGTTGGAATAGCATGAGCACCTAAGAAAGTTGGAACTACATCAATTTTCTTTTTTGCAGCAAGTCTGCCTATTGCAGCAAGCATTTTTGCTTCTGTATTGTAATCAAGACCATAGCCACTCTTTGCTTCAACCGTTGTCACACCCATACTAATCATACGGTCCATCAGCCATTCGGCATTTTCCACAAGTTCAGCAATAGTGGCTTGGCGCGTAGCATTCACAGAGTTCTGAATGCCTCCCCCCTTTTCCATGATGCTCATGTAGGAAGCACCTTCAAGACGCATGCGGAATTCATCAGGACGGAATCCTCCGAAGACCATATGAGTGTGGGAATCGACAAATCCCGGGAGTACGACATTTCCCTTTGCATCTATTTCTTTAAATGTAGCACCTTTCCCGAAAAATGAATATAACTGGCGCAAGGGATTGGAATTACCGACATATCGGATTATTCCATCTTTAATGAGGATTGCGCCATCTTCAATGACATTTAGCCGCTTCATTTCCTCCCCTTTAGCTGCAGCTATGCCAAGAGGAGTGACTATTGTGGCATGTTTTATATATAGATTTGACATATTTTTAATTTGGAATTATGAATTTTGAATTTATAATTGTTGGTCCAATTAGTCTTATTGGATATTATATTAATTATTGATAATTGATCTTAGGAATTCTTCGTCAGCGATGAAAGGTTCTGTGATCATGAAGCCATTTTCAGCCTGCGAGTCGTTCCATTCCTTTACGGTTGTCATGGCATTTTCATTGCGTGCCCAGCTGCGGCGAGCTACGCCTCCCATCACATCCCAAAGCATAGCCTTGGTGAGAATTTCATCTACTCTGTCGCTACCATCGCAAATCATGCCGAACCCACCATTTATGGATTTTCCAATACCGACTCCTCCACCATTGTGAAGAGCTACAAGACTCATGCCTCGTGCACAATTGCCAGCAAAACACTGGATAGCCATATCAGCCATAACGTTCGAGCCATCTTTTATATTTGATGTCTCGCGGAATGGAGAGTCTGTGCCGCTTACGTCATGGTGATCACGACCGAGCATTATCGGCCCTACTTCACCTTTTCGAACCATATCGTTGAACTTCAAGGCAATCTTAAGCCTGCCCATAGCATCCTGATAAAGGATACGAGCCTGTGTGCCAACTACAAGAGCATTCTTTTCAGCATCGCGGATCCAAACCCAATTATCCATGTCCTGACCTCGACGATCTTTAGGAATGCAATCCATGGCTGCTTTGTCAGTCTTTACAAGGTCTTCATGCTTGCCACTAAGGCAAACCCAACGGAAAGGTCCATAGCCATAGTCAAAGAGCATCGGACCCATTATGTCTTCGACATATGAAGGCCAGATAAAACCATCTTTTTCATCTATACCATTCTTCGACAATTCCTTGACTCCGGCATCATACATTGCCTTCATAAATGAATTGCCATAGTCGAAGAAATATGTGCCACGGTCAACGAGAGTTTTGATAGCAGCATAATGACGATGGAGTGTCTCGTCAACAAGACGACGGAATTCCTCAGGATTATCATGCAACAAACGAGTACGCTCTTCAAATGAGAGACCAACCGGGCAATAACCACCTTCATATACTGCATGACATGATGTCTGGTCGCTGAGAAGTTCTATTTTTTTATTCTCTTTTACAGCATATTCAAGTAGATCCACTATATTGCCATGGTATGCTATCGAAAGAGGTTTTTTCTCAGCCATTGCTTCCTCAGCAAGTTTGAAAGCCTCTTTGAGATCATCAGTGACAACCTGCACCCAGCCTTGATTTTTGCGGGTAGCTATACGAGAAGCATCCACCTCAGCCACAATTGATACAGCCCCCGCAATATCAGCAGCCTTAGGCTGGGCACCGCTCATGCCACCAAGACCGGAACTTACGAAAAGATGACCACGTAGGTCGCCATCTTGTGGCACACCAAGTTTCATACGACCTGCATTCAAGATGGTATTGAAAGTGCCATGCACAATGCCTTGAGGTCCGATATACATCCAACCTCCTGCAGTCATCTGCCCATAGTTGGCAACTCCCATTTGCATGGCCTCATGCCAATCATGGAGGTTGTCGAACATACCCACCATCATTGCATTAGTGATGATTACTCTTGGAGCTTCCGGACGAGAGGGGAAAAGTCCGAGAGGGTGGCCGGATTCCACTACAAGAGTTTGGTCTTCAGTAAGATTTTCAAGATATTTCTTTATAAGTCGATATTGAAGCCAGTTTTGGCAAACCTGTCCGGTCTCTCCATATGTGACAAGTTCATAAGGATAAAGTGCAATATCGAAACAAAGATTGTTGTCAATCATCACTTGGAATGCCTTGCCTGCAAGACACTTTCCCTTGTATTCATCAACCGGTTTAGCTTTCAAGTCGCCTTGTGGGCGCCAACGATAGGCATAAATGCGACCGCGAGTGCGGAGTTCCTCAAGAAATTCGGGAGCAGCTTTTTCATGGAGCTCCTCTGGAAGATATCTGAGAGCATTCTTAAGAGCTGTAACTGTCTTTTCCGGGGTAAGAGTGTAATGACGGTCCGGAGCTCTGCGGATACCGTCGGCAAATTTTGGATCTTCAGGCCATTCTGCCGAAAGAAGGATTCTATTGTCAGTCATTTATCAGGTCAGTTAAATCTTGATGTCAATAAATACGCATGACTAATACATGCAAAGCACAAAATTAACGAAAAATTGCCATATATCCATAAAAAAAACGAAAAAATCCATCAGAAATAAATAAGAAAAGTCTATGTATGTCGAAATTTACAGCTATCGAATATTTAGAGCAATCTAAAAAAGAGAAAGAATAATAGGCGAAAGAAATAGAATCAATTTTGTCTAAGCTATCCTTGTTTCTTTCTGTAAGGCACTTTTAAGGGTTCGATTGTGTGAAAATTGAATAATTTTAAACAACTTCTATTTGTAGAACTCAATAAAATTCTGTAATTTTGTAGTCTAAATACAATTTATTGATCATGGGATTCTTCAAAAAACTTTTTTCGAAGGAAAAGAAAGAACAACTCGATTCCGGACTTGAAAAGACAAAAAAGGGAGTATGGGACAAGATTGCTCGTGCTGTAGCCGGCAAATCAAAGGTAGATGATGAAGTGCTTGACAACCTCGAGGAGGTATTCATCACTTCCGACATAGGTGTAGATACCTCTTTAAAGATCATTGAGCGTCTTGAAGAGCGAGTGGCTCGCGATAAATATGTCAACTCTTCTGAACTAAACCAAATCCTTTGCGACGAGATTACCCAAATGCTTTCGCGTCCGGATACAGAACCGGAGCTTGGAGATTTCGAAGTAGCAGAAAGCAAAAAACCGTACGTGATAATGGTTGTGGGAGTCAATGGAGTTGGAAAGACTACCACTATTGGCAAACTGGCTCATCAATACAAAGCAGCCGGCAATAAGGTGATACTCGGAGCTGCTGACACATTCCGCGCTGCTGCCATTGAGCAACTTGATATCTGGGGCGAACGAGCCGGAGTCCCTGTAATCAAGCAAAAGATGGGAAGCGATCCAGCAGCTGTAGCATTTGATACACTCAGTAGTGCAAAAGCACAGGATGCCGACGTTGTGATCATTGACACTGCCGGACGTCTTCATAACAAGAAGGGACTTATGGATGAGCTTTCCAAGGTCAAGAAAGTTATGCAGAAAGTTGTTCCGGATGCGCCTCATGAGGTGCTTCTTGTGCTTGATGGGAGCACCGGTCAGAATGCTTATGAGCAGGCAAAACAGTTTGTTGCGGCTACAGAAGTCAATGCCCTTGCTGTCACGAAATTGGATGGCACTGCCAAAGGAGGCGTTGTCATTGGTATAAGCGACCAATTCAACATTCCTGTCAAATACATAGGCATAGGCGAAAAAATGGAAGATCTTCAGATTTTCCATAGTGATGAATTCGTGAAATCTCTTTTTGGAAACGCAACTAAATAAAATAAGCCGACTCAACTTCAATGAAAAAAGGACTTATTGATGTCATATCTCTCGGCTGCAGTAAAAATTTGATAGATAGCGAGCGCTTACTGCGTAGGTTGTCAGCAAAGGGATATGAAGTTCGCCACGATGCCGAGAATCCAAATGGAGAATGGGTTGTGGTCAACACATGCGGATTCATACAAGATGCAAAGGAAGAATCGATCGATCTCATTCTTCAACTTGGAAATCAAAAGAAGCATCGAAAGATTGGACACCTTGTTGTGATGGGTTGCCTTTCTCAGAGATATATGGAGGATTTGAAGGCTGAAATCCCTGAAGTAGATATTTGGTATGGAAAATACGACTGGAAAGACTTCATCGAAAAGCTCCCTGAAAAAACGGATAACGCCTCAATACATCCAAAAGATTGGGAACGAACACTGACTACTCCCCCACATAGCACCTATCTTAAAATTTCCGAAGGTTGCAATCGCTTCTGCTCTTTTTGCGCCATACCAATCATCACAGGCAGGCATACATCAAGAGCAATAGAAGAAATATTGGATGAGGTTTGTGATCTCGTCAGCAAAGGAGTCAAAGAATTTAATGTCATTGCACAAGATCTTAGCAGTTATGGTATAGATCTTTACAATCGACACGCTCTTCCAGAACTTATCGACAAGATTGCGAAAATAGAAGGTGTGGAATGGATTCGATTGCACTATGCCTATCCTTCTGATTTCCCCATGGAGCTTCTCGACGTGATGTCTCGCCATGAAAACGTCTGCAAATACATAGATATAGCCCTTCAGCATATTTCAGATAAAGTTCTTGATAATATGCATCGCCATATCAATGGCAAACAAACTCGCGAATTACTGGCTGAAATGCGTCGAAAAGTGCCAGACCTTAAGATTCGTACTACCCTAATGGTGGGATATCCGGGCGAAGGAGAACAAGAGTTTGAAGAGTTGCTGGATTTTGTCAAAGAGCAACGTTTTGAGCGCATGGGAGCTTTCGCGTATAGTGAAGAAGATGATACATGGGCTGCTAAAAATCTTGATGACAACATCTCTGATGACGTAAAGAAAAAACGTCTTGACCAGCTTATGGAGGTGCAACAGGAAATAGCATACCAGCGAAATCTTGAGATGATTGGACAGAATGTTAGGGTTCTTGTAGATAGAATCGAAGGAGATACACGCATCGGACGCACACAGTGGGACTCTCCGGAAGTTGATCCGGAAATCTATGTGAGTGGTTCGGATGCCGAACCGGGAGATTTCATAAACGTAAAAATCACGAAGGCTGAGCCTTTTGAATTATTCGGTGAATTGGTTTAAATATAGACTTCCTAATACTACAGAAATCATCTGCGGAGCATCCGAATCCATCGTTAAAGGACTCGGAAATGGCTTTGTTGTAGCTCCGTTTTTGAACCCCAATAACTTCCTTCTCACCATTCCTTTTGATTTTATTCCTGAATCAAAAGATATAAAGGCAATTAATTCATATTTGCCACTTTCTACTTCAAAATCTGATTATCATCGTGAAATAAAGGCGATAAAAGATCATTTGGATGGTAAACGCGGAAAGACTGTGGCGGCAAGAGTGATAAGGCTTGACATTTCGATTGATATAAACGCCACATTCGATTCACTATGTCAATCTTATACGGATGCCTTCGTCTTTGCATTTTCCACATCAGAAACCGGAACTTGGATAGGAGCATCTCCGGAGCTTCTGCTTCGTAAGGATGGAGAATTCCTCTCTACTATGGCTCTTGCAGGGACTCGCCCTTGGTCTGAAAAAGAAGAAAAATGGGATGTGAAAAATTATGATGAGCAAGCTATGGTAACTGAATTCATCATAGATTCTCTTATAAGACATAGCAGCACAGTTACTACAGGAAAGACATTCACGAAAAAAGCTGGACCAATTGAGCATATATGCACTCCTATATATGCTTATATGCCTCAATCCGATCTTGCTGATGAATATGAGGAAAGCTATAGCAACAGACTCCGACTAATTCTGACTGAACTCTCCCCTACACCGGCTTTATGCGGATCAGACCGCTCAGCATCTCTTGAATTGATAAGAAAGTATGAGAAATTCCAACGGGAAATGTATGGTGGTTTTTGTGGACCCTTTGAATTAAATCATACTACATCTTTCTATGTGATACTTCGGGCTGCAAAATGCACTGACAGATGTCTATCTGCCTTTGTCGGTGGCGGTATAACTCCGCTATCAAATCCAGAAGATGAATGGATGGAAACTGAATTGAAATCAAAAACAATATTAAACAAACTAAAAACTTCAGAAGAATGAGACTAAGAAATTTTCTCACGCTTTTCGCTTCGGTTGCAGTATGCTCAGGCATGTATGCCGAACACCTGAAGAGCCTTGATCCGAAAGGAATCGACCCTAACACTCCGGCATCTGCCGATTTTTACAGACATGTTAATAAAGGCTGGATGGATTCTCATCCTCTCACCCCTGAATACGCCCGCTATGGTGCATTCAATATCCTTAACGACTCCAGCAATAACCGCGTGCGCCGCATTGTGACGGGTCTCGCTGCCACAAATCCTCAACCCGGCACCAACGCTTATAAAGTAGCTACTCTCTATGAGCAAGGCATGGACTCAATTCGTAGAAATAAACTTGGCGCAGAACCTGTCAAGCCGATCTTATCAAAGATTGAGGGCACATCAAAAGATGGAATGACCGACCTTTTGCTCTGGATGCATAAGAACTACAGCAGTCCACTATTTAGCGGAGGACCGCAGGAAGACCTTGCTAATTCTCAGGTCTATGCAATGTATCTTGGCAGCAACAACCTTGGGCTTGGCGACCGCGACTATTATTTGCTAAATGATCAGCGTAACAAAGAGGTTCGCGATGCATATCAGAAGCTTATTGAGAAATATATGACACTCGCCGGATATTCCAAGAAAGATGCAAAAAGGATTGTGAAGAGTGTAATGAAGATCGAGACAGCACTTGCCGACTCAGCTCTTACACGTGAAGAAAGCCGTAATATCCCGGCTCTCTATAATCCTTTCAGCTACGAAGATGTAAAGGCTAAATGGAGCAATCTACCTCTTGATCGGTTCTTCATCGAGACAATGGATATCGAGGCTCCTGAAACGATCATCGTCACTGAACCACGTTCCCTCAATGCTGCCAATAAGCTTGCAGCTGAACTTACTGACCGCGAACTGAAAGACTATTATGCATGGGAAGTGGTGCAAAGCTATGCTCCATACCTCAGTGATGACTTTGCTGAAGCCGGCTTTGAATTCAGCAAGGTTATGAGCGGTGTTCAGCAGCAACGTCCACGCTGGAAGAAAGCTCTTGGAGCTACTGAAGGTTACCTCGGAGAAGCTATTGGAGAACTCTATGTCAACGAGTATTTCCCACAGAGCTCAAAAGACTATATGATCGGTCTTGTAGAAAATCTTCGCAATGCCCTTGGAAAACACATCATCCATCTCGAATGGATGAGCGACGACACTAAGGTGCAAGCCCTAAAGAAACTAAACAATTTTACAGTAAAAATCGGCTATCCCGACAAGTGGAAGGATTATTCTGAACTCATCATTGATCCCGATCTCAGCTACGCGGAAAATATCCACAATGCAAACATGTGGGCTCAGAAGGAATATCTTAAAAAGTGGGGTAAACCGGTAGACCGCACTGAATGGGGCATGACTCCTCAAACTATCAATGCCTACTATAATCCCCTTAACAATGAAATCGTATTCCCAGCAGGTATCCTTCAAGCACCCTTCTTTGATCCAGAGGCAAGTGATGCTGAAAACTATGGTGGCATTGGTGTCGTAATTGGACACGAAATGACTCACGGTTTCGACGATCAAGGTTGCAATTTTGATGCTAATGGTAATATGATCAACTGGTGGCAACCTGAAGATGCAGCAGCTTTCAGCCAGCTCACTCAAGGCCTCGCAGATCAATTTAATAAAGTTGAAATTCTTCCCGGTCTCTTTGCCAATGGTCAGTATACACTCGGAGAGAATATCGCCGACCAAGGTGGTCTTCGTATCGCTATGACAGCTTTCCTTGATAGCCAGAAGAAGAAAGGAGTGGATGTAGAAAGCGAAGCAGCTCTCATCGAAGGTCTTACTCCAGAGCAAGTGTTCTATATGAACTATGCAAATCTTTGGGCTCAGAACATACGTGAAGCCGAAATGCGCAATCTGACAAGCGGCGACGTACACTCACTTGGCGAAAACCGAGTTAACGTCACTCTCAAGAACATTGAACCCTTCTTCAAGGCATTCAACATCAAAGAAGGCGACAAGATGTTCCGTCCTGTCTCTGAGCGTGTTATCATCTGGTAAGACTAATTTATGTTAATATTGAAACGGGACACGATTGACTGTCCCGTTTTTTTTTGCATTTCATATTGCGATAATCGAAAATATTGATTAATTTTGCAGTGTAAAAACGAGACGCTCCAAATGGGGCAAAAAATATATAGCTATATGAGCAATACTCTTCCGCCTATCAAAGTCTTTGCTGGCACCAAGAGCCACTATCTTGGCGAAGGAATCTGCAAGGATCTGGGCATAGAACTCGGCAAAATGAATATTGAGCATTTTGCTGATGGAGAATTTGAAGTTTGCTTCGACGAGTCAATCCGCGGCGCCGAAGTATATCTTGTACAGTCTACTTTCCCGAACTCCGACAATCTGATGGAGCTTCTCCTGATGATCGACGCTGCAAAGCGTGCTTCAGCAGCAAGCATCAACGCTGTGATTCCTTACTTTGGATGGGCTCGTCAAGACCGCAAAGACAAACCGAGAGTTTCAATAGCAGCAAAGCTCGTCGCCGATCTTCTTAGCGTAGCCGGTATCGATCGTCTGCTGACCATGGACCTACATGCCGATCAAATTCAAGGTTTCTTTAATGTTCCTGTCGATCATCTCTATGCTTCATCGGTTTTCATTCCATATATTGAAAGCCTTCACCTTGAGAATATGGTGATCGCGTCTCCCGACGTAGGCGGTGCAAAGCGAGCAAACTCCTATGCGAAGTATTTCGATGTGCCTCTCGTTCTCTGCCACAAGCAGCGTGCCAAAGCCAACGTGGTAGCTAAAATGCAAGTAATTGGCGACGTGAAAGGAAAGAATGTAGTCCTTGTCGACGACATAGCTGACACAGCCGGTACTATCACAAAAGCTGCTGATCTTATGCTTGCTGAAGGAGCGAACTCTGTGCGCGCCCTTATCACCCACCCTGTGATGAGTGATCCGGCTACCGATCGCATTCTTGCAAGTGGACTGACTGAAATAATCTTCACAGACTCAATTCCATATGGCAAGGAAAACCCGAAAGCCACCATCCTTACGGTAACGAAGCTTTTTGCTGATACAATCCGCCGTATCCACAACAATCAGTCCATCTCAAGCCAATACCTCTTCAAACCATAATTTTGAATATATAATATTTTAACCCGACCGCCAATAAGCAGTCGGGTTTTCATTTATATTTCAATTAGTAATTTAAGGTTTGTATGCTCACATATTTCAACTTTAGAATACGAATGTGAAATCTCATATTTGAGTTGACGTCACTTTATCCGGAGCACTACTGCATCCTTTCCATTCAGCCTGACCCTTGAAGACTTGTCGGGAGTAAGATTGAGAAAAACATTGCGTCCACAAAGGAGATCCTCAGCAACAACGTTTCCCTCCATAATTCCTGCCATGTCAAATGCAAGTCGCGGAATCACTACATCAATGTCTGCCGGACTATAATCAAAGTTAACAGCTATCAGCAAAACAGAATCTTGAGTGTAGCGTAAAAAGGCAAACTGAGTGTGTGGATTGAAACCCTCATGCTGTAGATTGACATACATAAGGTCGAAGAAATTTCCTTCTCTAAGTGCAGTTTCAGTATTACACATTGTAAGAACCTTCTGATACATTCCTCTCAACCACTTCTCTTGCGAAGTCAATTTCTTTAAAGATGGGTTTCCACCATTCCACCATCTACGGAGCGTATCATAGCTCCAATAGTCGAAAATAGTGCTTCTGTCATTATCTCCGGCAAACCCCTCGTTGTCAGTTGCGGATTCTCCAAGTTCCTGACCATAGTAGATCATAAATGGACCTCGTGATATCATAGAACTCACCACAAGCGATGGCAAAACATTCGCGGGATTGCCAGCATATGCCTTGGAGCCAAAACGAACTTCATCATGATTTTCAAGGAAATTGAGCATCGAATCTCCTATGCCGTCTACAGTCTGCCAAGATCCTGTCAGTCGCGCCGCAGAATGGTTGTGTATTTCTATATCTACGAGAGTGTCGTAAAGGTTAACCTTATCATACAAATAGTCAAAACATCCATAGTCAAGGAATGGACGATATTGAGCTACGTCATAAATCTCCCCAATAAACATTATTTGCGGATAGTCTTTCTTGACCTGAGGTATTGCCCAATGCCAGAAAGGAAGAGGAACCATGAAGCACATATCACACCTGAAACCATCAATTCCCTTAGAAGCCCAGAACCTAAGGATAGCAAGCATCTTAATCCATGTATCAGGTATTGGATAGAAATGATCGCTCCAATCACCATAATCATGACCATAGTTCAATTTAACAGTCTCATACCAGTCACACTTTCCGCAGAATGCGTTGAAGCAATCGTTTCCGGTAGCTTTAGCGGGAAATTCTATGTATGGAGTTGACCCTTCCGCATCTATTGGGAAATCGGGACAAAACTGTTGGAATGGAATATAATAATAGTTATTACGCTCTGAAAATCCCATAGTGATATCATCATCAGCGCCAAAATCTTTTACCCCTGAAGGAGCAGAATCGCTATGATAGACGCGAGCGGTATGATTCGGGACAAAGTCGATCAAGACTTTCATCCCCTCCTTATGAATTCTCTTTACGCAATTTTCAAATTCCTTCATACGGCTTTTGACATCGACTGCCAAGGCAGGATCAATGTCATAATAGTCCTTTATAGCATATGGACTCCCGGCTTCTCCTTTGACTACATTGGGATTGTCGGGCGTAATGCCAAATTCTGAAAAATCAGTCTTTGTGGCATGCTCAATCACTCCCGTCAGCCAAATGCAGTTTACTCCTAATTCCTTAATCGACCTAAGAGCCTTGGGAGTAAGGTCGTTTAATTTCCCTGAGCCATTCTCTTGAAGAGTGCCCCAGGGTTTTGGCTGCTCGTTTGTATTGCTAAAGATGCGTGGAAACATCTGATATATTATCAATCTCTCTTTATCCATTTATTCTAATCTTAATATTGAAGTTGTTTAAACTTATTTACGAATTGAGAAATATACTTTGAAGAGTTAAACCAAAGATTCTTTTTATTAATCTTCCGCCATCTTTTTGGCATCTTTTTCATCTTTCATCAGTCACGATGCCCGCATCGCTCCTTCTTCAAGATGAAGAATCTGCTCAAAAACCTGACGAAATCTTAATAAAAAAATAAGTTAAAACAACTTCACTTTCAACCTATTTATTTTAAATCCTCAACTTTCGCAATCGAAAGTTGAGTTATTTAAGCTTATGTTCCAAAATCCTACAAGCCGTCTCATAGCCAAGGTCGACGATATGTCGCAACTTCGCCACATCAAAAGTCCCAATAGCATGAGCACCCCTCAAATTAATTAGGATATCACACATCTTGGCATCATTCACCATATTTGATTTTGACATCAGTTGATAACTTCTTAAAGCGATTTCAAGTAAGTTATGTTTTGAGGGGTCTTTCCATATATTATGGAAAGGTGAGCAATTTATGCCATAGAGTGTTTTACAATATTTTCGTATTGCCCATGCCGGAAGATTTCGTAGCACCCCGCCATCAACGTATACCCCGCCATTTATCTTCACAGGCTCAAAAACTATAGGAATAGAGCAAGAAGCTAAAACGCGAGGCACTATTTCTCCTTTAGCCCAGCCGATTGATTTGCAGTGCTGGAAGTCTGTGGCACAAACAATAGTTGGAATCTTAAGATCCTCAAGATACTTCACCGGCAACCAGGATTCAATAAGCTTACCAAACTTATCTATCTTCATCAGTGAATTGCCGGGAACTTTCCATGTGACAAATTCCCTGACTTTAGTAAGATCTTCAAAACATTTTTGCATATCATCTGGAGTCAATCCTGCTCCATACATGACAGCCGCCACACTCCCTGCTGAGACACCAGACAAGACATTTGGGCGAATACCAAACTCTTCCAAAGCTTTCAGCACTCCTATATGAGAAAAACCACGAGCTCCTCCTCCACTGAAAGCAAACCCAACGGAATTGTTTGTAATTCCTATTTTCTCAAGTATCTCTCCTATACTCCAAATCATATTTATCTCTTATTTTTCAAAATTACTCTATTGAATCTCTCTTTATTTCCTCCAAATTATCCTCTTTCTTTCGCCCGAATAAACGGTCGAAATCCCTCTGGAATACTACGCCGACTCCCTGAGTGGTGAGAGCAGAACGTAAATAGTAGTTCTGATCATTAAAATGATTGTAGGCTTTAAGACGAATATTTCCGTTTTTATTGAGAAGATATTCTATATCGAAATCGCCGACAAATTGAGTGTTGCTACTACTTTTGTCTCGATAGCCAAAATTACCATTGATGAGAAGTCTGTTGTTGAGCAATCTGGAAGAAAGGGCAAGATCAAATTCCATATCTGAGAATTTTCCATTGTCACTTCGGAACGACGGAGCCACATCAAGTTTATCAGTCATTTGGCTTAAAATATTACTAAGTTGAGAAGATATGGTAGATGATGCCATACTCGACCATTCTGCACCGTTACTGCTCTCCCCTCCGGTATATTCGGGAGTATAGAACCGATTCAATGCTAAAAGATATATTATTTGACGGCTCATCATATCATTGGTCGACACGATGCTTTTCACTTTTCTTTCTACATCCGAAGTCAGCGAGGGCAGCTCTATATCGAAAGTTATGTCAGGATTAGTCATCGGTCCATCTACAAGCAAGACGGCATCAACAGGAACATTAGTCCTGTTCAGTTCCTTGTCTGTAGCAAAACTCTTGTCAAGGTCGGTAAGATTTGTGTTGACTCTATAAGTAGCTGTAATATCAAGGATAGCTTTCATAGGGTCTCCATCAAATTTTATAAGGCTTCCTCTCTTGATATTGAAGTTCTTAATGATGATATCCTGCAGAGTAAAGTTGTAATTCCCTTCATCGAGAACATATGTTCCTATCATCCTTAGATCATTGCTTGCAAGGTTATAGTCCATTTGCAATGCTCCTTGTCCGATAGCAGTAATATTATCGCCTGCCTTTGGATCCATGACAATAGTGACAAGAGCATCATTGGTAACCGTACCTTTGAGCGAAAGCACTACATTGCTTGAACCTTCTTCCATTTCATCCTTCTTTTTCTGAAACTTCAAAAGATAGTCAGGAATAGTATCAATCGAAGCCGCTTTCATACTTTCCTTCCTCTTGTCGGTGAATGAGAGAAATGAATACTGATCCACGTCTTCAGCATCACTAATGATATAATAGAACTTTGAACCCTCTTCTGTAGTCATATTCATATCAATATCAATTTGACCAGGATAGCCATTGATTTGTGCATGCCCAGACCCGTAGATAGTCCCATACCAAAGAGGATTGAGCTTTTCATTGATGTCATAGCATAATAGTGACTTAGCATCTCGCAGTCTGAAATTGAATACCGGATTATGAAAATATGCGTGTCGAAGCCAGCCACTGAATTCTGCAGTGTGTCCTTCATCATCATAAAGAGTTAGAGGGGGGATATCTATTATTCCTTTATGAAGATGTACTGAATCATTTCCAGCATGATACCATGTATTAGTGAAGTCAAGTTTCATGGATAAGGTGTCGGCTTTCAAGTCACCTATCATATCGATGTCGGAGAATGTACCATAGAGTTTACACTTTCCTGAAGCCATTCCATTGAGATCTGAACAGAACGCCGACACGAATGGTTTCATTATTCCCACGTTGACTTTATTAGCATCAAAACTAAAACTCAAGGAGTCGCGGGTGACCCAGACGCCACCATCTACACTCGCCCGGCGCTCTCTTGTCAACGGGTCTCGTATTACTCCATAAATTCCGACTTTTTGTTCAGATGTATCATATTCTGAGGCAAGATCTCCATCTCCCAAGACTGCTCCATTATAGCTTAAACCTTTCACATGCAAAAATTCCGTTCTTGCCTCAGGTTTATTGGTCAGAAGACGACTTCCTATCACCTCACCGGTAGCCATACCTCCAAATGACACATAGTTGATGTTCAGAATATTGAAAATATATTCGAGATCAATATCATTAAGCTTGACACTCACAAAATCACTGTCTCTTTCTGATGCTATCCCTTCTATCTTGACATATTGATCTTCATGACTTATAATAAAGTTATCTACGTCAACGCGTTTACCGGAATAATCAATTGTCCCATTGGCTATAGACCAGGTCTTGTCGCTGATAGAGATTGAAGATGGAAGTATTCCAATCCTAACGGCAAGCGCACCCTCTGACTTATAAGGGTCGGGTAGTCTGGAAAATGAAGCATCCATAGCTAATCCTCCTTTTAACACACTTTCCATAGTAGGATTAAAGCCAATGTTAATGTTTAATTTGTCGTGGACTGCATATATGTCGGCTGCTAATTCCACGTCACCTTTCTTTGCCGGAAAAATTAATCCTGTTTTTACTTTCGCCATTCCTAAAAATGAGTCAATATCAAGCGAGAAGTCTAAATCCCTGATAAGTTTATTTTTCCCTTGCTGAAGATGAGGCGTATTTGTAGTGAGAAACATTTTACCTTGCTTCATATCAACCGCTCCCCTAATTGGAATATCTGTCAGTGGACGCACAGGAGTATCAAAAAAGATGTATGGAGTCGATATACCCTTGACATTAACATCAAATGTGAAGTCATTATTTGCCTGACACACTTCATTGATCGTTGGATTAGAGGCAAATGTAGGAAATATCTGGCCAATCATTCTTTTAAATTCCTTTCCCAAAGTGCTTGGATATATGTCTCCTTCAATCTTGGCATCCAACCAATCGGATGATAAGATAATGTTTCTCCGTAATGAACTGCATTTATCTGCTGATTCTAACTGTAGGGAATCAATATCAACCTTAAGATTTTTAAGGTTCAGTTTGCTACCGTTTGGCCTGACTATCGAAACGTCGGACAATTCAAGCACACCTATTACATTATCAATAGAATTTCCGAATGTTGTAGCACTTATATTTGCCGCAAGTTCACATTCACTCATTTTTCCTCTTATTCCATAATCTGATGGATTGAACCCGGATAGACTCATATCCGCTTTAATTTCCGTATTTTTCCCTGCAAGATGTGCAATTGCGTCAAGATCAATATCTAACTTATCAGAATTTACGACAAGATTCATGTCTATGTCATCGCTGGATTTCTTAAAGTCTAATGCCACTTCTGAAAATAGATTTCCCATCACATGGCACTCCTCTGACTTAAGAAAAAGATATCCATCTGCATTTCGATCTAATCCTGAAATCTCAGCTTCAACATCAAACGAACTTTTACCTATTTTATCGTTGGCAAGAATCTTGTCAAATTCAATATCTGTTGCTTTCCCCTGTAATGATAAAGTTGGCTTCTTAGAATGCAAATTCTTTCCTGATGCAATGAACTCAATATTTCCGATATCGGTTGTAACATTTCCTTTTGCATCGGCTACATTCCCATTTATCAGATTGCCTTCAATATCAATTTTGATACGTTCAGTCGTTTCGATAATTTTCTTGACCTTATCGCTTGTATCGGTAAAGTTTGACAACGCAGTGGATATTAATCGAGAAGAAAGATTAGCATTTAATTTACTCATTTCCAAATTAATGCTATCTATTTTGCTTAGGTTGCCTATATTACCGATAAATTTAAACGAAGAGTCAGACTCCTTATTGTTGAGAAAGAAATCAGTCACCTCTATACCATTGTTTTGATATAATGCATCTATATTCAAATCCCAATAAGTATTATAAGCGCTCAATTGAGACAATAAGGAAGAAAAATCCGAAGGAGTAATGAAACCTACTAATTTTGCGCGGACATTGTCGAAATGTCCAAGATCGACATCAAGGTCACCTAAAGATAATGAAGAATTAGGAAATTCCATTTTGAAATCTCTAATTAACACTCTATCATCACCCTCTTTCTCTTCATTTTTCTGATATTCCACTTCCGCGGATAGACCACGCAAGTTAACACCCGGCGACACCTCAAATTGAAGATTTCTTATATCAAATCTATATTGGTCGTTTCTCAACACAGGGATACTCAAATCTATTCTTAACCTCGAAACATCAAGATCTGCAAATGGCAATTTTTTTCCTAATGAATCAGTCATCCAAATGCGTGAAAAATTAGCTTTTGAATCTCGCACCACAATATTTCTTATCCTCAAGTCGAAGATAGCCGAGGGTTTGTCTTTATCTTTTGGTGAAAGTGCATCTATTAAAAATTGAATGTTGAGCGGACCTCCTTCTGTATTCTGAACTATATTTACGTCAAGAGCGATAATTTCCGCATAGTTTACTACAATCTTTCTTTCGATAATAAGTTCCCACAAATCTATACCTGCTGCTACTTTCCCAATCTTTCCACAGTTTTTGCCATTGGGAGATTGAAGACTCACATTGTTTAAAATGACTTCACTGAAAGGAAGAATGGTCAAAGACTGTATTTCAAGCCGTCCACCCAAAAAGAGTGAAGCCTCTTTACATACTTTCTGTTTGACTCTATTTTGAACCGCGGGCACTGATAATATCACATACAATCCAACATATACAATCACCAGAAGCACAATCACAGACATGATAATGCTCCGGAATACTTTATATGCGGATTTTAGTATACTCATTTACAGTTAGATATATTCTATTTTACGATTCATAGGCTACGCAATTATTATGATGCAACCTGCAATATCCTACAAAATTAATAAAAAATCATGATTTAATGCCAATTAAAAACATAAAAAAGAGATTTGCATCTTTCAAAAAATAGTATTAACTTTGCATTAAACATACTCATATGTTGAGTGAGAAGAGAGAGAAAAAATAATGAGTACTACAATTCTTGGTATAGAGTCAAGTTGCGATGATACTTCAGCGGCAGTAATTTCAGATGGAATACTGCTAAGCAATGTCATTGCCAGTCAGAAAGTCCACGAACAATTTGGTGGTGTAGTTCCGGAGCTTGCAAGCCGTGCACATCAGCAAAATATTCTCCCCGTAGTCAGCGAAGCGCTTAGGCTCGCAGGAGTGGGGAAAGAAGATCTTGACGCTATTGCATTTACTCGAGGTCCGGGACTGCTTGGGTCGCTCTTGGTAGGCACTTCTTTTGCTAAAGGTATGGCTATTGGGCTTGACATACCAATTGTAGATGTCAATCATCTTCACGGACACGTGCTCAGTCATTTTATAAAGGAAGAGAAAGAACAAGAAGTGCCTGAATTCCCTTTCTTGTGCCTTCTGATTTCCGGAGGAAATTCTCAGCTAATCTTAGTGCGGTCTCCGTTTGATATGGAGATGCTCGGTTCTACTATCGATGATGCTGCCGGAGAGGCATTCGATAAATGCGCAAAAGTGATGGGGCTACCATATCCCGGTGGTCCGCATATTGATCGCCTTGCTGCAGAAGGAAATCCGAATGCCTTTAAGTTTGCAAAACCCCATATTCCAGGTTTTGACTATTCTTTCAGCGGACTAAAAACTTCTTTTCTATATACGGTCAGAGATCATTTGAAGATCGATCCTGATTTCATTGAGAATAGAAAAGCTGATCTCGCCGCTTCCCTTCAGAAGACCATAATTGAGATTCTGATTGAAAAGCTTGATAAGGCTGTAAAGGAAACAAAAGTGACAGCAGTTGCCATTGGAGGCGGAGTATCTGCTAATTCCGGTGTAAGAACAGCAGTGGAAGATTTTTGCCGACGCCGTAAGATCAAGGCATGGATTCCTAAACGTGCCTTTACCACTGACAATGCTGCGATGGTAGCGATAGCCGGATATTATAAATATCAAAAAGGGGATTATTGCCCTCTTGATCTGCCTCCTTACTCAAAAGTTGAAGTTTAACTCGGACACTACTAAGGTTATGAATGAAGTCCCAAATATAGAAAAAAGGCATGTCATTGTGTACGGCTACACAAGCGACGAACTCGAAAGCATCCTGAAGCATTTTGAGAAGCATCTACCTGATTATATCAAGATTGCCATTGAAGCAAATCTATTGCTTTCAAAAATTACACTGACAGGCCAATATAATGGCATGGCAATACTGAGTTTTCAAATGAATCGTCTTCATCAGAATCTTCGTGATATTTTCACTAAAGATATTATAGCTGATGAAGACAAGACACTTGCAGAAGTGCTTGGATCTTTACTAAAAGAAAGAGAACTGACAGTCTCATGTGCTGAAAGTTGCACAGGAGGGAACATTGCTCACCGTATCACCCAGCAACCCGGCAGTAGCAATTATTTCCTTGGAAGTATTGTAAGTTATGCAAATGATGTAAAGACAAAAGTGCTTGGAGTGCCACAAAAATACATAGATCTTCAGGGTGCAGTAAGTCGTGAGGTAGTTGAAGCTATGGCTGAGGGAGCAACTCGACTCATGCGAAGTGATTGCGCCATTTCTACTTCAGGAATAGCAGGTCCTGACGGCGGCACAAAATACAAACCTGTAGGCACAGTCTGGATTGGTGCTAAATATGGCAGCAAGCTTGTCAGCGAATGCCGTCATTTCAAGGGCAGTCGCAACGATGTCATAGAGCAAGCCACTGCTCATGGTATGGTGATGCTTATCAATCTCCTTCGCGACACTTACGAAGAAGAAGATGACCTTGCTGATGAGTAAAAACTTTAACTTCTTAAAATTACATTTATAATTTATCACTCGAATATTTTTCAATAAATGAGCGATTCAATTTCAGACGACTTAAATATCAACCCACAATCAGATTCATTCGAAGATAAGAATGAGCATGTCGTAAAGAAGCACTATAATCCATTCCTTTTACTTCTTAGGATTCTAATGACAGGCACTGCAGGATGGAAAGATTTGCGGCGTTCACGATTTAAACCGGAACAGACAGCTGCCGGGTGTTTCTATCCTCTGATAGCTATTGCATCAGTCTGTCGCTTTTGCGATTGGTTTTATCTTCCGGAATTCAACCTTTCATCCACTCTTGTGAGTGCAGCTTCTGTTTTTGCATCTTTTTTCTTCAGCTATTTTGCTGTGCAGGTAGTATGCAGATGGGTGTTTCCTTTGCAGGCAAAGTCTAAAACGGAGACTCAGTTTTTCAAACTTATGGTGCAATATGCGTTATCCAGTCTTGCACTTTTCTGGATTCCGGCAGAACTCCTCCCTATCCTTGAACCTCTTACCGTTTTTCTTCCAATTTGGACAGCTTTCATAATCACTAAGGGTGTAAGATTTCTCAGGCTACCGGAAAAATATGTCAACCGTTGTATGGTCTCGATTGTTGTCTCTGTAATTGTGATCCCTTATCTTTTTATGTGGCTAAGTGAAAAAATATTTTTCTAAAATTATGATCAATAAACAGGCCACGCATAAAACGATTTAACTAAAGTCAGAAAAATACTTCTATGGAAGCTAAAAATATTAATATAAAAAACAGACGAGCCACTTTTGACTATGAAATAAGTGATACTTATACGGCAGGTATCGTATTGACTGGCACTGAGATTAAATCAATACGGTCTGGCAAGGCATCACTTACTGATTCATATTGTATTGTCGACAGAGGAGAGGTCTGGGTGAAAGGAATGAATATTTCTGAATATTTTTATGGCTCATACAATAACCATGCAGCCCGCCGTGACCGTAAGCTCCTTCTATCAAAAAAAGAAATATCCAAGATTGAAAAGGCCATTTCAGATCCCGGTTTTACTTTGATTCCTCTTCGAATTTTTATTTCAGAGAGAGGATATGCAAAGCTTGTGGTGGGAGTGGCTCGTGGTAAAAAACAATATGACAAACGTCAGTCTATCAAGGAAAGAGAAGATAAGCGTATCCTTGATCGACTTATGAAGAAATAAGATAACGCTAAGCAAATATGCGATCACTCGAACTTCTGGCACCTGCAGGCAATCCAGACATCGCTATTGAAGCAATCCTTCATGGCGCAGATGCAGTATATATGGGAGCGTCAAGTCATGGGGCACGACGCAATGCGGCAAATTCCATTGACGATATCAAGAAGGTGGTAGATTTTGCCCACATCTTCAGAGTTCGGGTATATGTGACAGTAAATACAATAGTTTACGAAAAAGAAATCCGCCAAGTAGAACGCCTTATTAATGATCTATATCGTGTCGGAGTAGATGCTATTATTGTGCAAGATATGGGTATATTACGTATGGATATTCCCCCTATTGAGCTGCATGCAAGCACTCAATGTGATATACGCACTCCGGAGAAAGCACGTTTTCTTCAAGATGTAGGTTTCAGCCAATTAGTCCTTCCCCGAGAACTAACATTAACGGAAATAAAAAAAATGGCTGAATCTGTAACTGTTCCCTTGGAAGCATTTGTACACGGAGCTTTATGTGTAAGCTATTCCGGCCGGTGCCACGCAAGCTTTGCAACTTGCGGCAGAAGTGCCAACCGAGGAGAATGCGCACAAATATGCCGTCTTCCTTATACACTTTCTGATTCAAAAGGGAATGTAATAAGTAAAAACAAACATCTTCTTTCTCTTAGAGATCTTAATACTATAGATATCCTTCCACAAATTATTGAAGCTGGCATATCAAGTTTCAAGATAGAAGGGAGACTAAAAGAGACTGCTTACGTAAAGAATACTGTAGCAGCCTACCGACAAGCAATTGATCGCATTATATCTGAAAATCCGGATAATTTCAAGCGAAGCAGTGTTGGAAATTCAGAAACTACATTTTCACCATCATTATCCAAGTCGTTCAATCGAGGGTTCTCTCATTATTTCATTGATTCCCGTCGGCCCAAGACTTTGACATCGCCAGACACGCCTAAATCATTAGGAGAGATAGTCGATGACATCAAAATCCTAAATAATGGCGATGGAATTAGTTTTTTTGATGCAAACGGAGAATATACGGGAGCAATGGTAAATGGAATACAAGGGAAGCGCATAATAACATCAAAACCAGTTAATATTCCCAAAGGAGCTGAGATACACCGCACTTTTGATCGCATCTGGGACAAAGAGTTGCAGCGAGCGACTGCAACGCGAAAGATAGATGTCTCTTTCATTATGGATGATTCAGGATTGACTGCACTTGACGAAAGAGGATGCAAAATTAGGATTCAACTTGATTGCACAAAAGATATAGCAAGAAAGACTCCTGACTTCTCTCCAATATTCGCGAAACTTGGTAACACTTTCTATAGACTTAAACAGTTTACCTCTAACATTGACCCATTGGTATTTATTCCGGCAGCAGATCTAACAGAATTACGACGTAAAGCAATTGTGGCTCTTGATAATACCAATCTGACGGTCTATCCTTTTCAATATCGGAAAAAAGAGAACTTCTCAGTTAAATATTTTGCTGACAAGCTTGATTATCGCGATAATGTTGCCAACAATCTTGCTGAAAAATTCTATAGGGAACATGGAGTGAATGAAATCGAGCCTGCTCTTGAGACATCCGAACCTAAACATAGAAATAAGAAGCAAAGGTTGATGACAACACGACACTGCATACTGCGTGAACTTGGCCTTTGCAAAAAGGAAAAGGGACTCGGAAAATATTCCGAACCCCTATCATTAAAATCCGGGAAGAATTCCTTCACTCTCGAATTTAATTGTCGTGACTGCGAAATGCATCTTATTGGTTGATTACATTTGATGCAACATCCAAAATACTATCGGAATCAGAGATTGAATCAAGTTCTACCACAGGATAAAGGATGTCGTGAATCCTTCCGTCTCTCGCTTGTATATATTCAAGCATTAATGAATGAATGGTGTCGTTCTGTCCCTCAGTAAGTAGAAGATCCGTATCAGGAGGATAACTGAAACTTATTTTATCAAGTTTTTCCTCAAACTCATTGCATAGTAAAGCCCATGCAGCGCTATCGGGAGAATCGGTCAATCTATCTGTATATTCTTTTGTCAGCTTACATATCTTTCCAAACATCTCCGTTGCTTCACTACGGTCCTTGATATTTTTTTCTGGTTTACAACCCCAAAAGCATACTAAAAACATGCTTATTAATGCTATGACAGGTAACTTTTTCATTTTTTTTCAAGTTTTGCTTTCAGGTATTTTCCAGTATAAGATTTTTCACAATAAGCCACATCTTCAGGAGTGCCAGCTATCACAAGATTTCCACCTGCCTCTCCCCCTTCGGGCCCTATATCTATCACCCAGTCTGCGCTTTTGATCACATCCATATTGTGTTCGATTATCACAACTGTATGACCCGACTCTATCAGACGATTGAGAGATTTAAGCAATGTGGAGATATCATGAAAGTGGAGTCCTGTAGTGGGTTCATCAAATATGAACATTGTGCGTGGTTGTTTTTCCTGAGAGATAAAATATGCAAGTTTTACTCTCTGACTCTCACCGCCAGAAAGAGATGAACTACTCTGCCCAAGTTTCACGTAGCCAAGACCTACTTCCTGAAGAGGAAGCAGCTTCTTTATAATTTTCTTTACCTGACTATTTTTTCCATCCTCTTTTAAGAATGCAATACATTCATCTACAGTCATTTCGAGAAAGTCATATATATTCTTACCACGATATTCCACATCAAGAACATCTTGCTTGAAGCGTTTGCCATGGCATTCTTCACATTCCACAGTTATGTCTGCCATAAATTGCATAGGAATGGTAATGGTTCCTTCACCCTTGCATTCCTCACATCGACCTCCTTCTGCATTAAATGAGAAGAAACCGGGAGTAAAGCTCATTTGCTTGGCAAGAGGCTGATCTGCAAATAGTTTTCTTATCTCATCAAATGCTTTTAAATATGTAGCAGGATTCGACCGTGACGATGTCCCAATGGGATTCTGGTCAACAAACTCAATAGCACCCACATCCTTTATATCACCGGATATTTTCTTATGAGCTCCAGGAGCATCACATGGATCTCCAAGGAGCCTTACCATAGCCTTATACAATATCTCTCTTACCAATGTCGACTTACCGCTACCACTGACCCCTGTCACCACAGTCATTATTCCAAGAGGGAATTTAACATCTATTCCTTTAAGATTATTCTCTCTTGCTCCTACTACCTCAACATACTTTTTCCAGGGTCGCCTCAGTTCGGGAACAGGAATGCTTCTACGACCGGAAAGATAATCTATGGTGTATGATCCTCCTGAGTTATCACCCTCAAGAGCTTTGCTAAGATTACCTTGGAATATTACATTTCCACCGTTAAGGCCTGCATCCTTACCAATGTCAACTATCTCATCTGCGGCAAGCATAATATCCTCATCATGTTCCACTACCACTACCGTATTTCCTATCTTTTGAAGATTTCGCAATACGTCGATCAGTTTTTCAGTGTCCCTTGAATGAAGACCTATGGAAGGCTCATCAAGAATATATAGAGATCCTACGAGTGAACTACCAAGTGATGTGGCAAGATTTATGCGTTGGCTCTCTCCCCCTGACAATGAAGAAGAAAGACGATCAAGTGTTAGATATCCAAGGCCAACCTTATTCATAAAGTCAAGACGACTTCTTATCTCTATTAAAAGACGTTTGGCTATGGCATAATCATTATCATCCAAAATAAGACTGTCGAAAAATACTTGAAGGTCAGAAATTGGCATTCTCACAAGATCTGTGATACTTTTGCCACCAACTTTCACATATTCCGCATCTTTGCGTAATCGGGTCCCATGGCATTCGGGACATGTTGTGCGTCCACGGTATCTGGCTTTCATGACACGATATTGTATCTTGTACTGATTTTCATCCACCCAACGGAAAAAACCATCGATACCTTCCCATTTTCCTTTACCATGCCAAAGGATATCCTTTTCTTCTTGAGACAGATCCATATATGGCTTATGAATAGGAAATCCTATCGTGGGCGCGAGTTTAATGAGCCAATTTTTCCATTCGCTCATTTTCTCTCCACGAAAGCACATCACAGCATCCTGATATACTGACAATGTTTTATCCGGCACTACAAGGTCTTCGCTAATACCAAGTATTTTGCCGAAACCTTCGCATGTAGGACAAGCTCCATATGGATTGTTAAAGTTGAACATCAAATCAGTAGGTTCACGGAATTCTATGCCGTCAGCAGAGAACTGACGTGAATACTCATGTTCCTTAATCCCGTCTTCTCCCCAAATTTTGACGACACATCGGTCATGACCTTCGAAATAAGCAGTCTCGAGCGAATCTGTCAAACGAGATACTTCATCCTTATCGCCACTGACTGCTATTCGATCGATCAGAAGCCTATATCCTAATGCTTCATCATCGGAAATGGTACCCTTTTCAAGTCTATCATAGACGTCTGAAATATCTTCAAATCGACCATCTTTTTCAAGTCTGGAATATCCTTCCTTTCTGTATATTTCAAGTTGTGTAAGAATATTTCTGCCTTCAGGAACATTAAGATCAATCAATACTGCAAGTCGCGTTCCTTCCGGAAATGAAAGAATTTGACGAACAATCTCTTCAATTGACTCTCTCTTCACTTCCTCACCTGTGACAGGAGAATATGTATGACCTACGCGTGCAAATAGCATACGCATATAATCATATATTTCAGTCGACGTACCAACAGTACTTCTGGGATTGCGTGTATTGACCTTTTGCTCTATAGCAATAGCAGGAGGCAAGCCCTTGATATAATCACATTCTGGCTTTGCCATCCTCCCAAGAAACTGACGAGCATATGCAGACAGGCTCTCTACGTAACGGCGTTGCCCCTCAGCATAGAGAGTGTCAAAAGCAAGAGATGACTTGCCGCTGCCACTGACACCTGTCATCACTATAAATTCACCGATAGGAAGAGAAAGATCAATATTCTTAAGATTATTGACCCTTGCACCTTTTATTTCAATTTGTCGTTTTCTCATAACATTTCAATACAGCAAATACCGCGCCAAAATCTGATAAGCGCGGTATTTTCATTATAGAATTTGAAATTTATTCTTCAAAATCGTCATCGTCATCATCTTCCCAATCAAGAAAATATGTATCTGCATATGAATCTTCCTTAAATCTTGACATCTCACGGCTATCTCGCTTAGTAGGACGACCAAGCCCCTTTCTACGATCAACGAAACCCGAAATGCGAGTCATCTCAAGCAAATCATATTGACTTTGAGGAGTGATATTTTCAAGATAATCAGGTACAAGTTTCGCCCCGAGCCTATTCTGAGTTGTGGCTTTAACCCTGAAAGTATATGTGATAGGAGGTTTCCTAACCTCTATTATATCTCCTTCTTTAATTGGTCGCGATGGTTTTACGGGAACTCCCCCCATCATAACTCTTCCTTTTTTACAAGCTTCTGTAGCTATGGTACGGGTCTTGAATACTCTCATAGCCCATAGCCATTTGTCGATTCTTACTTCCATATCCTGTTATGTAGATCAATCTTCAATTGGCGATGTCTTGCGAAGCAACATCACTTGCTTACCATTGCTTCCTATAAATTCGATCTCATCAGCACTGATTTTATTTGCTGTCACTGCTTCTTCGAGAGCCATAGTCATACGTGTCTCCCATCCGGAATTAGGACAAGCCATACGAGTCATGGCTATCTTTGAGAAAGAAATGGAATTTGCTGCATCCATATCGGTCTCAAGCTCTCCATTGATTATGTTGCACCCCGTGTTGCCATGCATCTTTTTCTCGTCAACATCAAGTGCTACTTTCATTCCTTCTATATTGACTTTCTCTCCATCAATATCAATCACAGCCCAAGTTCCATCAAGGAAGTGAAAGTCTCTATGCATAAGCTCCATAACTTCTCGTCCACCAGCATCGAAAAATCTAAGGATGCTCTCGGAATCTTTACCTTCTTCTATAGTATAGCGCACCGTCAGCCCCAAAGCTTCTCCTATTTCAGTATCTGTGATATTACTCTGGGCACACAACATCATAGTCGTGGCAAGATGAGAAAAAGATATTGTCTTGTCTACATCGCTTGTGCTATAACTTCCGTTTATTATATTACATCCGTTATTGCCATAAATTCTATTTTCTGCCGGCACAAATTTAATAAATGGAGAAGTTTCCCCAACTGCCTTTTTGCCAAGAACATTTTCAATTGCCCAGTCTCCTGAAATAGCTCCGTCCTTCTGAACGTCAGCAACGTGCTGAAGCTTTTCGTCAACTTTAGCCATAGCTCTTTCAGCCTCCGACTTTGCAGCCTTAGCTTCTTTTTCAGCTTCTGCTTTAGCTTCTTTTGAATCTTTCTGTGCTTCCATTTTTTCTGTTTCTATCCAGCCTTGTAGGCCCTTACCACTACCCTCAGGGTTTGAGGATGGCTTGAAAATGGAACAGCTTGTAGCACTAAAAGCCAAAGCCAACCCCATTATACCAATCATTAATGCGTTATTTCTATTTTTCATTGTTTTCAGATTTTTTGCAAAGTTAACTATAAATCCCCAAATTTCCAATATTCATATTATATTGACAATACTCTTATCCATCACAATAACAAAGGAAATATCATCGTCAATCTCCCCAATGCTTTCGAAGTGGGAATTTGACAGGCCTCATAAGCAAACGAAGAGATGTAGAGTACGTACAATAGTTCCATATCCAGTTGAGTAAGACTGTAGCTTTAGTTCTGACTCCAAGGATACTAATCAAATGGATAGCCATCCATAGCCACCAGGCAAATCGTCCGGAAAATGTCATCTTTCCTATCTGGGCTATCGCCTTATTTCTTCCTATCGTAGCCATTGTGCCCTTGTCATTATACTTGAATGCCTTTATCATCTCGCCTTTATTGAGATTGGAAGCTAAATTTTTGGCTTGCTGTATAGCAGGTTGTGCCACCTGTGGATGTCCATTGGGATATTTTTCAGTCTGCATCAAAGCTATATCGCCGATTGCGAAGACATCAATAGCTCCTTTTACACGATTGTACTCATCGACAATAATACGTCCCCCCCTCCCAATCATTTCCTGTGGGATACCTGGCATTGGTTCCCCCTTAACTCCGGCAGTCCAAATCAGTGTTTCCCAATACTCCTGATGTCCATCTGCGAAAGAAACCATCTTATCTTCATATCCTTTCATCACAGTATTAAGTCGGATATCGACCATTAATTGGCTCAGATAGACATATGCTTTCTGACTAAGTTTCGGATCGAATGCCGACAATAAGCGGTCAGCTCCTTCCACAAGTGTGATCGTCATATCGTCAGGGTCAAGTTCGGGGTACTCTCTCGGTAGCACATCACGCTTCATTTCTCCAAGTGCACCTGCAATTTCCACACCTGCCGGGCCACCTCCAATCACGAGAAAACTAAGCAGCTGCTTTCTTCGCTCCGAATCTTTTTCCATACATCCACGTTCAAGACGATCAAGAATTTCATCACGCGTATGGCTTGCCTCACCCGATGTCTTTATTCCGAACACGCTTTCTTCAAGACCTTTCATTCCGAAATAATTATTGGTGGAGCCAGCAGCTATGACAAGTTTGTCGTATTTCAAAGTTTCATAGCTGGTTGTCACTGTTTTTAATGACAAATCAATATTTTTGACATGACCCATATGATATGTGACATCACCTTTTATCTTCTTAAATTCTCTTCTAAATGGGAAAGATATACTCGGCACATCAAGTGCAGATGAAGCAATCTGATAGAAAAGTGGAGGAAAAGAATGATAATTATTTCGGTCTATTACCTTAATATCAAATTTCTTCCTATCAAGACTCTTTGCAATATTCATCCCTGCAAATCCGCCTCCTATTATCACTACTGTCTGTTTATCCATAATATTTTAAATAGAATGTTTCTTGAATTACAACATTTTCGACACTAATCAGGTTTGCAAATTCAAAAAAAACTTGTTAACTTTGCCGTATGAAAAGAGTTGGACAATACATTTTACTCATATTAAGTCTTCTTTTGCCAGGATTAGTCAAAGCGCAGATCAATGCTGAGCAAGTCATGACCATTGGAAGAAATGTTCTTTCTATGGATGACTATATGCTTGCAATACAATATTTCAATCAGGCAATTAAAGCCAAACCCTATCTTGCAGATCCTTATTTCTTCCGAGGACTTGCAAAAATGAGTCTCGACGACTATAAAGGTGCAGAACTTGACTGTACGGAAGCTCTCAAACGCAATAAATTTAAGATTGAAGCTTATAAACTCAGAGGATTTGCAAGGCAACAACTCGGTCTTGATTCTCTGGCTATTGAAGATTATAATGAGGGCCTCAAGCACGATCCGACTGATAAATACTTTTTATTTTATAAAGGTGTTGCTTTGACCTCTTTGAAAAAAAATAATGAGGCTATGGAGACTATGAATAGCCTGCTCCGTCTCCATCCTCGCTTTGAAGAAGGATATGCAGCAAGGGCTTCATTAAATCTACAAAGAGAAGACACTACAGCTGCTCTTGAAGATGTAGAAAAAGCAATAAAGCTTAATCGCGCCTTGATCAATCCTTATTTAATAAGAGCAGAAATTGAAAGTAACCGAAATAATTGGGATGTCGCACTGGCAGATATGGATGAAGCTGTGAAACTTTATCCTGATGAACCGGGATTCTATATCAACAGAGCATATATCCGCTATAATACCGATAATTATCTCGGGGCTATGTCTGACTATAACTTTGCATTGCAACTTGATCCCAATAATATGGCGGCGCTATTCAATAGAGCCCTACTCCGATTCGAAGTAAAGGATCTTATAAATGCAAAAAAGGATTTTTCTTCTGTTCTTGAACTTAATCCGCAAAATTTCCACGCGCTCTACAATCGTGGACTTGTTGAGCTGGAGACTGGAGAATTCAAAGAAGCTCTTGCTGATTTCAAAAGCATAGCCACAAGATATCCCAATTTCTATCCTGTCTATTATGCTATAGCTGAGGCAGAGAGAAATCTTGGTAATCTTAAGGCTGTCGGTGCCAACGTCAATCATGCAGAAAGTCTTGTAAGAAAATACGTGGCAAATCCGGAAACAAATCCACTCGATCGCCCAACAATTGCCGCTGGAACCCCGAGAAATGCCAATCGCAATCCTGATGGGGAAGAGGAAGATGAAAATGAAGTCATGAACAGGTTTAATCAACTTGTCACGATGCAAGAAATACCCCAAACCCAACTCTCCTATAATGAGAAAATAAAAGGTAGGGTTCAAGATCGCAATGTGATGGCAGAACCTGAACCTCTTTATTCTATTTCGTTTAATCCGCCTTCTAAATCGTTAGGAGGAGTAACTAATTATTTCAGAGCTCTTGATGATTTTAATCGTGGAAGGTATATTACACGTACTCTCTACCTGTCGCCACTGCAACCACGCATGCAAGAATCAGACTATGATGCTCTTTTCAAGATTATAGATAGTTATACATCAGTAATTGCAAATAGCGGGAATAAAGTTCGTCCGGCAGATCTCCTTGCAAGGGGGGT
Organism: uncultured Sangeribacter sp.; assembly: GCA_964525115.1. Classification (GTDB taxonomy): domain Bacteria; phylum Bacteroidota; class Bacteroidia; order Bacteroidales; family Muribaculaceae; genus Lepagella. The sequence goes on from CAZGGB010000006.1 coordinate 41,866, forward strand.
TGCATACTCTATGGTTAAAAATTATAAATCTGCCATTGAGGATTTTGATGCAATAATTGATGCAAATAAAGATTTCACAATAGCTTACATAGGTCGGGGTGTAGCACGCTATGAGGATGCTAAAAGCATGGAAGATCAGAGACTTGCAATGCAATCTATAGCTATGGCTGCTATTGATTTCGACACTGCCATAAATCTTGATCCAAGACTTATTCATGCATGGTTTAACAAAGGTTACATTCTCTACTCACAGAGAGATTATTCGCAAGCAGCAGAATGCTTTTCGAAAGCCATTGAACTTGACCCTGAGTTTGGTGCCGCTTATTACAACCGGGGCCTTTGCCACCTTTCTTCCGGAAAGAAAGCTGAAGCTTTTGCCGACCTTTCAAGAGCCGGAGAACTTGGTGTGCTTCCAAGCTATAATTTACTGAAGCGTATGAAATAATCAATTGACACACTCAATTCTATATGCAGGAACAATCGACACCACATTATTGGAATATTGATAGAATTATGAAGCTCATCATTGGGCTTGCTATAGCTATCTTTCTTGTCATGCTGATCAGCTATCTTAGTGATGTGCTGCTACCCTTTTTCGTTGCATGCTTCGTAGCCTACATTTTGCAACCGCTCGTAGATCTTAATAGAAAAATGTTGCGAGAAAAAGGAAGAGCCATCTCGTCGATCATGACAGTCATAGAGGTTTTGGCAGTCATAGCTGGTATAATTTATCTCTTTATGCCTCATGTGATCAAGGAACTTGATGTGCTCAATGGTATAATTCATGAGGTATCTACCGGTAAGCGACCTATGCCAAAAGAATATGTTCATTTGATTAATTGGGTTGAGACTTATGTCAGACCTGCCGACATAAAAACTCAATTAAGCGAAATGCATCTTGGATCAATTATTAGTAAGGGAACATCACTTCTCAATGAGTCAATAAGTGTTATCCTTGACGTGTTGGGCTGGGCCCTGACATTAATTTACGTTCTGTTTATTCTTATAGATTATCCACAGATTGTGAAAGGATTCAAACTTATCATTCCTCACAAATATAGAGAAAACGCAATGGTAGTGGTTAAGGATGTGCAGAATAGTATGGACCATTATTTTCGAGGACAAGGTCTTGTAGCTTTATGTGCCGCTGTATTCTATTGCATTGGTTTTTCCATTGTCGGTCTTCCCCTTGCCATACCTATGGGCATACTTGTTGGTATACTGTATATGATTCCATATTTCCAATATGTCACATTGATACCTGTAGCAATAATCTGCGCTATATATTCATTAAGTGGAGAAATTACATTTCTAAGTCTTTTCGGACGTTCGCTGCTTGTCTACGTTATCAGCCAGTGCATATGCGATTATATATTGACTCCTCATATAATGGGAAAAGAAATGGGAATGAATGCGGCCCTGATTCTTTTATCTCTTTCAATTTGGGGAAGCTTGTTAGGAATAATTGGAATGATTATAGCCCTTCCAGTTTCTTCCTTAATCATGGCATATTACGAACGTTACATCTCTAATCCTAAACCTAAACGGCCTATCACGCAATAACTTTTTATATTTAAATATTTTACCATAAACATAAAAGTATGTCATAATAAAATATGATATACTTTATTTGTTCGTAAATATTTTGTTAAGTAGCTCACAAAAATTAACGAAATATGAAAATCCAGCTGCTTGAAAGCTCTTGATATGATAAATGCGACTAATCTCGCATTAATCATATCATTAATTTTTGCGAGCTACTTAACAAAATTTTAAACATAATATATGTAAGTTTCAAAAATTTTTACTAATTTTGTGACTATGAAGTAAGACACTATTTTATAAAAATTTATATTTACAACCTAATATTTAATTAACTAACGAACAAATGAACCTAATCGCAATGTGTCGCAAGGTATCCTTTTTAGGACTGCCTGCGCTTTTTGCCATTACGGCGTGCAGCAACGACAATGAGTGGAAAGATGTTGATGGAGCAGTGCCAGTATTGACTCTGTCATCCTCACATGAGCGTTCTGAAGCCGGGCGATCAATAAAAATCGCAGGCAAAGTGAAAGACAATGATGGAATTGCATCCATTGATCTTGTCTGTCATGAATTAAACCTTAACAAAAGTATTAATCTTATTGAAATCTACAAAGAACCCCTTAAAGAGTATGATCTTGACTACACATTTAAGATTCAAGAAACTCAACCAGGTGAGGATTTTAATGTTGAAATCACCGTTACGGATATAGGTGGACGTAAGGAAAAGCAAAATCTTCGCATTACTCTTGACGGAGACTGGACACCACCCTACTTCACTACAAGTCCAGATGATGAAGTGATTGTACTTATCAAAGAGAAGACAATCTTCAATCTAAAATTCAGTGTGGCTGACAATCGAGTGGTGGATTATGTTGACATTGATGTAGTGGATGTCACTGAAGGAGAAGATACTCCTAAACCGGTAGAAGGGTTCCCACGTAGAGTAGAAGGGAACGGAACTTCTAAGTTTGATTTCTCCGAAAAACTTCTCTTGCCAAGCAAGGCAGCTAATCTTCGCGCTACAGTAACAGCATATGACAAGGAAGCCAATGAAGCAGCCCACTCTACTACTTTTACTTCCCTTGTGAAAGTCCAGGAACTACAAGATATGGAAAAAATGTGGCTTTGCGACGTAACTAAAGAGGATGATCTGAATTCTGATATTTTCGGTGTTCCTATCCTTTGCGATCATGTTGGACCTTACAAATATGAAGTACGCTACTACAATGAAAAATCTGGCACAGAAGTTTGCCTTCTCGGACAGAAAGGTTCATTTGGTCCTCTTTGCTTCGCTCCATCCAAAGACAATGAATATATTCTCGGAGATAATCCTGATGAGGTGAACCGTATAAAGCTATCTCAAGCAAATAGCTACTATCTCATAAGCTTCGACACATACAATGGGACTTACTCTACTGAGGCATATTCAGTTGCAGATGCCATGGACCCAGTGATGCATATGCATTTCGGAAAAGATGATCTCAACACATGGTGGGATTGGAATAACGAACCATGGTGGCAAGAATTCTATTTCGGTCCAATGCTTCCTACCATGGTTGATGGTAAAGAAGAGACGAATCCAAGATATATAGTAAAAATGACTCAGGATTCTAAAAATCCTCATATATATATCTTAGAAGATTGGAAACTCGACAAGGGACAGGATCTTCACTTCGTTATTCACAACTGGCATCATGATGGCTGGTGGAATTTAGCTACATGGCGTGTCGATGATGGAGCTGATCCCGGGAAATTCATGTATTATGGGAATTTACATCCAGATAATTCTCATTATACTGGCAATGCAGATTACTTCCAATGGAAATATGGCGAAAATGTGGATATCAACAAATGGGGTGACGAAGGCTATCGGAAGCAATTCGTTTCTGACAACTGGGTAGACATGAAGTCGATAGATAAAGGAGGTAATTTTAAGTTCATCTTTGATGCTCACACTGAAAGGGCTAAGCTCATACCAATGAAATAATTTTGAATTTTGAATTTAGATTTTTGAATTATTGAAGTCAATCTTCATTATATAATTTTAGAATTCTGAATTTAAAATTCTCCATTCAAAATTATAATAACCATTTAGACAATTATCATGAAAAAATACCTATTGACAATGCTTGTCTCGTTATTAGGACTCTCGACATTGGCGCAGAGTCTCACTGTGACAGGTGTAGTCACTTCCAAGGAAGACGGGGAGCCACTAATTGGAGCCACTGTCAGAGTTCAAGGCACAAGCAAAGGAACAGCCACAGATTTTGATGGTAATTTCACATTGACCGATGTGCCCTCATCAGCCACACTCGTTTTCAACTATGTAGGTTATCAAGAACTTTCCATTCCAATAAAAGGTCAAACAGTAGTAAACGCTCAGCTATCAGAGACATCAACCTCTCTTGATGAACTTGTAGTGGTAGGATATGGTGTAGCAAAGAAAAGCGACTTGACCTCTTCGATTTCTACTATCAAAGGGTCTGAGCTAAACGAGATGGTAAGTGGCAATGCTATGGATGCAATCCAGGGTCGAGTTCCGGGTGTTCAAGTTGTCTCGGGAGGTGGTCCTGGATCAAATCCTTCTGTAATGATTCGTGGAGTCACGTCGATCAATGGCACAAGTCCACTCTATGTAGTAGATGGTGTGCCTTTGAACACTGACAACATCAACTTCTTAAATAACAATGATATTGAGAGTATGGAAGTATTGAAAGACGCTTCCGCATCCGCTATCTATGGCACCCGAGCTTCGAATGGCGTCATTATCATTACTACTAAGAAAGGTAAATCAGGTGCAACCCATGTTGACTTTTCAGCCTCAGCCGGTTGGCAATACATTCCTAAACCAAGTATCGCATGGGCTGACGAATATGAAAAGGTATTCTATGCTCGCTATGAAAACGATGGTCGTGTAGCTCCTTGGAACTCGCCATACATTGATTATGGCGAAGTAGACAGTACCGATTGGTGGAAACTTGTCGTAGATAAGACAGCAATAGTGCAGAATTATTCATTAAGTGTACGTGGTGGAAATGACAAGTATGTCTATAGCCTTTCTGCAGGATATTATCGCAATAATTCTCAGTTCAAAGGGGGCTATTGGGATAAGATGAATGTACGTCTTAACACTGAGTATAATTTTACCAATTGGCTTAAAGCTGGTCTCGATCTTGCTTCTAACCTTGAAAGTTGGGAATCCGCACCTGAACTATTTGCTGCGGCTATGAGCATGGACCCCACTACCCCGGTGTATCGTCCGGAATCAGAATGGGATCCGGCAAACCCGATGAACAACTTCCAACGTTCTTATAACAATCAAGAATGGAACCCTGTGGCTTCTCTGGCACGTATGGACAATCACAGCACGAAGTTCCAACTTTTGATGAACCCCTACATCCAGATTCAGCCGATCAAGCAGCTGACTCTTCGCACTCAGTTTGGTGCCAACCTTTGGTATCAGCGCAGCGATGGATATAACTATGCTTTCCATATTGATGCTCTTGAACAGAGTGCAAAAAATAGTGACTATCGTAATTACTCTGATCAAATCAACTGGAGCTGGACCAATACAGCTACCTACATGGATACATTCGCCGAAAAGCATAATCTGACCCTTATGGCTGGTTTCACAGCCGAACGTTATGCTAACTATTGGGCAAATGCATCCCGTCAAGACATTCCTGGCAATAGCGATCTGCTCCATGAAGTCAGTGCCGGTACGGGCGACCAGTTTGCAAGCGGCAGCACTTCCTATCAGACACTCGCTTCAGTACTCGGACGTGTGATGTACAACTTTGACAGTCGCTACTATTTGACAGCTTCAATCCGTTATGACGGTAGCTCTCGCTTCCCACAAGGAAATAAATGGGCAACATTCCCATCAGTTTCTCTCGCTTGGCGTCTTTCTGAAGAGGCTTTTATGGAAAATACTCGAAATTGGCTTGACAACGCTAAAGTTCGTCTCGGATGGGGAAAAGTCGGCAACCAGAACATCAATCCCGGATTGTTTCTTTCGACTATGGACAACGGAGTCAACTACGTATTCAATTCGACTCGTTTCCCCGCTACTATCGTAGGACAAATGGGTAACCCTTATCTACGTTGGGAAACAGTAGAAGATTATGACTTTGGTATTGACGCTACATTCCTCAGCAACAGATTGAACCTCACTTTCGACCTCTATCAGAAGAACAGTCACGATATGCTATATGCAGCGCAAGGTCTGCTGATTGCAGGTAATCCTGCTTGGATGGGAGCTATCACTCAAAACATAGGAGAGATGCGTGCCCGTGGTTGGGAACTTTCCTTAAGTTGGCGCGATACTGCTGGTGATTTTGGATATGATGTTGGAGTTCAACTCTCTGGTGTCAGAAATAAAGCCATTAAATTTTCCGGTGATGGTCCAGTGCTTACGGGTAGTGGACTTAACGAAAGTATTATTCGTAATGAAGACGGTCAGCTGATCTCCCGTTTTTACGGCTACACAGCAGATGGACTATTCCAAAATTGGGAAGAAGTTTACTCTCACACAGACGAACACGGAACCCTTCTTCAACCCGATGCTCAGCCAGGTGATATCCGTTTTCTTGATCTAAACCATGACGGGGTGCTCAATGACTTGGATAAGTCATATATTGGCAATCCTTACCCCGACCTTATGATTGGCTTTAATCTCGGTTTGAATTGGAAAGGCTGGGATTTCATTGCCAACTTCTATGGAACTTCCGGCAATGATGTATTCAATCTGGAGAAGAAGCGTTATTCAGGTGGTGGAGGTCAGAATGTCTACAGAGGCACTCTCAACAAGGCTTGGCATGGTGAAGGCACAAGCAACGACATTCCACGTCTTTCCTATAATGACCTTAACCAGAACTATGGACGAGTGTCAAGTTTCTACGTTGAAGATGGAAGCTACGTTCGTTGCAAGCTCATCACTCTTGGATACACACTTCCTAAAAAATGGCTCCGCGACATCAATCTTCGTCTATATTTCTCAGCTCAAAACCTATTTACAATTACTAAATATTCAGGCATGGACCCGGAACGTCCTTTTTATGACGGCAGTGTGATTGAAAAAGGTATTGGCAATGCTAAATATCCTACTCCGCAGACCTATCTCTTCGGTATAGACCTTAAGTTCTGATAATAAAAATCATTATAGAAAATGAAAAAGACATTATATGCTCTCGCTGCTATTGCAAGCCTTGGAGCTTTTACTTCTTGTAATGACTTCCTTGACCAAGAAGTGAGAGGGCAAGAAAACTTGGACACTTATTTTTCCACGCCTCAGGAAGTGGAGACCTATGTAGGCGGATGCTACTATCAGATTGCCAAAGGTGGCGGTTGGTGGCAAATATATAACACTTGGCTTCTTTCTGACATGTGTACGGACGATCTATGGGACGGTAATACCACTCAGGATGACGGCTACCAAGAACTCTCCCACTATATGCCAAATGGCAATATGAACGGAATAATCCAGAATTTCTGGGGGGCCCGCTACCAAGGCATCACTACATGCAACCTTGGTATTGAAAAAATCCCAAATGTCACAATGGATGAAAACCTGAAGAAGAGACGTATTGCGGAAGTTCGCTTTCTTCGCGCTTTTTTCTATTTTGATCTCGTGAGAAATTTCGGAGGTGTTCCTCTGATGACAGAATACGCTAATACAGGAACAGGGAAAGAACGTTCTTCACTGGAAGAGTGTTATGAATTCATAGAAAATGAACTTCAAGCTGCAATTCCAGACCTTCCGGAACGTTCTCAACTCGCAGCTGCTGACTTGGGTCGAGTTACAAAAGGAGCAGCTCTCGGAATTCTCGGCAAAGCTCAACTTTATCAAGGCAAATGGGAAGAGGCGAAAGCCACTCTTAAGACTATCATTGATTCCGGAGAATATCGGTTGCTTGAGAATTTTGGAGATGTATGGAGCGTAAAGCATAATAACAGCGCAGAAAGCCTATTTGAAGTGCAGCAGACATACGGTGGAGACACTTATGCTCTCGGTGGTTCACTTACAGTTGTCACTGGTTGTCGCAACGGTGTTGGTGACGGCTGGAGTTGGGGACAACCCACTTCCGACCTTGAGAATGCATTTATTGCAGCCGGTGACACAGAGCGTCTTCGTTGGACTATCATCAAGACAATGTGTACTGAAATTGCAGGTGAAAATAAGTTCTCAGAGTTTGTAAAAAATAATACCTCAGTGTGCAAAGTCAACGATACTAAATATAAAGATTATATTGAAAAATTCGGTTGGACATCCTCTGACTATTATAGAGGCTATATAATTGATCCTGCTCAACACAAGTCTGCACGAATCATCCGAAAGTATTTCGTTCCGCTTGAAGATCGTCCAGAAATCTATAACATTGACAAGATTCCTCTAAATCATCGTGTTCTTAGATATGCAGATGTTCTTTTGATGTATGCAGAAGCTTGCGCTGAGACTGGAGATGATTCACAAGGTCAGTGGGCACTCAATCAAGTCAGAAGCCGTGTTAATCTTTCCGCCATCACAAGCACAGGAACAGTCCTCCGAGATGCTATTAGAAATGAACGTCGTCTTGAACTTGCACACGAACAGTGCCGACTCTACGACCTTCGCCGTTGGGATTGCTCTAACGGAAAAAAAATGATTTGCAATGTTATGGGACCCGACGGTAGCTTCGTGAAATACAATACCGGTAATGATGCCGACAAGTATGAGAAATGGAATCAAGGCGAACCAAGCGACAAGGGTATCCGATTCCGCGAAGATCGAGATATGCTTTTCCCTATTCCTAACTATGAAATTGAGCATTCCAACGGAGCCATAAAGCAGAACCCCGGATGGAACTAAGTAGATTATTGAATTTTGAATCTTGAATTTTGAAATTTATATGAATAAAAAAACCATAATTTCGGTTGCTTTATTTGGAGCAGCATTGCTCGCAATGGGCTCCTGTAGCGATGAACCTCATGGAGTCTCTACTAAGCACCCAGTTGGTAGTGAAGGGCCTGAGCGTCCCAGTTTCAGTGAGAATGATGATGTCACTTCTCCAAAGGCCAATTTCCCTCTAACACCTCAAAAAGTATCTTTAAATCTTTCTACGACTTTTCAAGAGATGGAAGGCTTTGCTGCATCTGATTGCTGGCTTCCTAACCAGATTGGGCAGTATTGGACATCTAACCGCAATGAAATTGCACAGCTTCTTTTCTCTCAAAACATATCGTCTGACGGTCAGCCACAAGGCATAGGATTGTCTATGTGGCGTGTCAATCTCGGTGCAGGCACTGAAGAACAAGGAGATGAAAGCAATATGGCAGCCAACAACCGGGCTCAAAGCTATCTCAGTAGTGGAAGCTATAACTGGAATAGTTGTGCCGGCCAACGCTATTTCATGGAGCAGGCTAAAAATATGGGATGTGAGAAGTTTGTGCTTTTCAGCAACTCCCCTCTCGTGCAATACACACTCAATGGTATGGGATATTCCGACAATGGAGCTCATGGAAACATCAAGGAGGAGGCATATTCTCAGTATGCAGAATACATGGCAGAAGTAGCTAAACACTTCTCTGAAGCAGGCTACAACATTTCACATATCTCACCGGTCAACGAACCTCAGTTTAACTGGGGTGTAGGAGATAATGGTGTAGCAAGTCAGGAAGGATCAGGTTGGCAGAATACCGAAATAGCTAAGCTCGTCAAGGAACTTGACAAATCACTTTCTGCACGCGATCTTGATACATATATTTTGATTGCAGAAGCTGCTTCTTGGAATGATGTGACGGGTGGTAGCAACGATCGTTCAAACACCATTAATGCCTTCTATAATACGTCGTCTAATGCTTATGTTGGAAATATCAAACGCCTTGATAATATAATTTGTGGACATAGCTATTGGACTGAAGGCACATGGAACGGAATGCGTCAAGTCAGGTCTAAAGTTGCTGATGCAGCAAAGGCACGCAATCTTAAGGTATATCAGACCGAATGGTCGATGCTTGGGGATGCTCCTGCAGAGCTTGACGGCAACTACGAAAATGCTACAGAATTTGATATCGCACAGTATATGAGTCGCGTTATACATAACGACATTACTGTGGCTGGTTGTGTTTCTTGGAGCTATTGGACAGCAATGTCAGTAGAACGTTATGGGCAGAAAAATCGTTTTGAGCTTATCAAGACTACACCTGTCGGAGGAGATTACAGCGATGATTTCAAGCAAGGTGGTACGGTAGCAGCTAACCCCAATCTTTGGGTGCTTGGTAACTACAGTCTTTTCGTTCGTCCGGGATATAAACGAATAGAATTAAATCTTAATGAGACCAAAGATTTTTTTGGATCTGCCTATATCTCGCCGGAAGGCAACCAACTTGTCATTGTACTTACTAATTACGATAAGACTAACGGTATCACCGTGGATATGCCTCGTCCGGATGGTACTAAGGCTGTATTCACTTACACGTCTACTGCTGAAAAGAATTTAAAACAAGCTCGTTTCAATCTCAACGACAAGGTATTCATTGACCCTGCTTCGGTGACGACCATCGTCTACTATCTATAAGTTTTCATTTACAAATCAAACAAATAAAAGGGAACCGATTTTTTCGATTCCCTTTTATTTGTATTTGTAGAATCAACCCTATTTCAATTTTCTTTCAATTGGGATAAACGGCACATTTCCAACCTTTGCAGCACAAATGGGAAAATGAGATTTATACATCTTGTCAATCCTAATCCCATATACTTTCTCAGCACCTGCTATCATATAGAAATCTATGAAAGGCTTTATCGGATTCGATTGAGGAGCATTTTTAGTGTCGACATGCGATTGTTTTCCTTTAATTGCATAGACAAAATCCAATTCGGAAGCATACTCAAGAAATGTTGAACTATCAGCAGTGACAAGTATCTTTTTATCAGGATGCTTAACATGTAACTTTTCCAACTCCTCAATATTGGCTCTTATCATTCTTTCTCTATACTCAGGGTTGCTTATAGTACGATAATGATATTCTTTAAAGTCACCAAATAGATTCTGAAAACGGAAAACAGCAGCTATATAATTACCATTTATTTTTTCTTTATGTTTGTCTATTTGCTTTTGAAGCTGAGGCGATGGTTTAAAAAGATAATTAAAAACAGTACCCCAATCCTCATTGAATGGTTTGAAATTAAGGAAATTTCCAAGATCAGCATTACTATAAAACCGAATCTGCTTATCAGTTCTTATTTTGAGAAGTCGCTTCCCTTTTTCTCCTCTCATACATATTGGACGCACATGCCACACTGAATCTGAAATGTCTTTATCAGATATTCTCCAATCATACTGATTTGGCAATATGAAATCGGTCAATTCAAATGGATAGTTATATCTAATTCTGAATGGCTTTCCTACAAAGCGACAATAGTTATAGAATGAAATCATACCTTTAAATCGGTCGCATATACCACCATGATACATAGAACCATCAATAATCGCAATACCTGACTTTCTTTCACTCGGATTCACTTCACCCCAATCCTTTGACCAAGAAAGTCGCGTGACGCAATACATCAGTTCCTTCAACCTATGGCGGAATCCTAAGCAAAAATTTTTTAATTTAAAAGCCATAACTCAACATGTTAAAGATTCTGTATTTATATAACCTTATATTATTTTATTTATTGCTAAGTCCAACTTTTTTTATTAATTTTGTGACCCCAAAAACTAAATGACTTATGGAAAATCCAAAGATCAGCATTATAGTCCCAGTTTATAATATGGAGGCGTATTTAAAAGAATGTCTTGAATCTATAAGATCTCAAACATTCTCTGACTGGGAATGTATTCTCGTGGACGATGGCAGCAGTGACTTATCTCCAACTATCTGCGATGAATATGTCAATATCGATTCCCGATTCAAGGTCATTCATAAAGAAAATGGAGGTTTATCAAGTGCGCGAAATTCTGCTCTTAGAGTAGCTAAAGGAGAATTTATTGGTTTTGTAGATTCAGACGACTGGTTAGAACCAAAAATGTATGAACTTCTTTTCAATTTGATAAATGAATATGATGCCGATATAGCATCAGTAGGCTTTGTCAAAGAATATAGAGGCAGACGCTCCACCAAGCACATAGTACATAAGACAAAAGTCATTTCTGGAGAGGATGCAATACGAGAAATGTGCTTTGATAAAATTCCCAATTATGTTTGGAATAAACTTCAGCGCAGAAGTATCATTACTTGCGATTTTCCTGAAGGAAGGAATTTTGAGGATATAGTAGTATATTCGCAATGGATGAAGAATGTAAATAGAATTGTACTTGATCCTACTCCAATGTACCATTATCGAATGAGAAAGGGAAGTATCATACATTCAAATGCCATAAAAAACAGATACGATTATTTTCTATCTTGCATAGATCAAATGAAAATAATTGATCACATGCACATAAATCGGAACGACAAAGACCGAAAAAATGGATATATCAATAGGGCAGCAATAAGTGCAGCTAAAATTATAGCACGTATTGAAAAAGACCCACTTCTACGTGACGAAGCCATAAAGAAAATAAGCAGAGAGGTAAAGGATTTCCCACTTCCTTCATTTGGGAAAATAAGTCTTAAAATATGGCTTAGGGCAAAATTACTTAGAAATCATCCAAAGACTTTTGGTGCTATTATGAGAGGAGTACATATCTTTGATATTGATATGAAAAATAGAGAAAAAAGATACTACGACTGATTATGGATATTGATATAGTAGTCACTTGGGTCAATATGGATGACCCGGAATGGAAAACTGAATTTGAAAAGTATTCAGGCAGAAAAGACAATGAGAAAAATGGAGTGTCGGTAGCCCGTTTTCGAGACTACGGATTCCTTAAGTATTGGTTTCGTGGTGTCGAAAATTTTGCTCCATGGGTCAGGAAGATTCATTTCATTTGTTCTGGAAATCCTCCAGAATGGCTTGACTTGTCAAATCCAAAACTCCACATTGTGCGTCATAAAGATTTTATTCCTTCTGAATTTCTACCCACATTCAATTCAGTCGTAATTGAGCGCTATATGTATAAAATACAGGGGCTATCAAATCATTTCATATACTTTAATGATGATTTCTACATAATTCGACCTGTATCGGAAGAAAGATTCTTTATAAATGGACTTCCACGTGACATAGCTGCTTTTCAATACAATCCTTCATGGTCGCAATACTATGTAAGAATTAAAAATAATATCCGTATCATCAATCAGCACTTCGATAAGAAATCGGTCATGAAGGAGTATCATGAAAAATGGTTTGATAAAAGCTACGGTTCAAAGGCATTCTGGAACTATCTGCTCCTCCCCTATAACAAATTCATCACTTTACGCGTCCCACATAATGCCCAGCCATATCTAAAAGAAACGTTTCATGAAGTATGGGAAGCAGCAGACAAAGAACTGACAGAGACCTCTGCTAATAAGTTCAGGAAAGTTACAGATTATACTCCAGAACTATTCCGGACTTGGCAGATATGCCGGGGCAATTTTGAGCCTTATAACACTTATAAGGATACAAAGATGTTTCCTCTTATGGTGAAACCAAAACAAGCTGTAGAAGCTATTCGCAAACAATCGTATGCACTCATCTGCCTTAATGACAATGTGCATATCCGAAACTATAATCTAGTGATGAGCAACATAAAGGATGCTTTTAAATCTATATTGCCAGAAAAATCAAGCTTTGAACTGTAAAACTTAATTTTAGACAAATAGCGCACAGACAAATATATATCCCCATACCGATCAGGATATGGGGATAACTTTTGATTTTATCTCAGGATAGTAGTCAAGGATTGTTTTGAAAGCATCATCATTTCGGCTTGAACCATTCTTAAAATTGACAGCCTTCAATGAAAGTTCTTTTGGTTTTCCTACGGATTTGGGCTTATTGTGCAGCCCAAATGGAAATGGTATCACTGTCCTTCCATTTGAGATAGCGGCTGCCCAAAACCATAGGTCGTCAGTTGTCGGAGCCAACTTCATAAAAAGAGTCTCGTCAAGCATATCAGATTTCAAGGAATGAGGGGGATATAACACACCCCCCACTCCTGTCTGAATGATACGATAGTCAATTTTAATTTTCTTTCCAAGGAAATCATACCATCTCAATTTTTTCCATTTTTTGTATGGTTTATTTGGATCTGCAATCTTAGCCCTATTAGCTATTATAGCATCAGGGTATTGCCTATGCATCTTTATCAAATCCTTGAGCATCTCCTTGTCATAATCTACATCATCATCTACAGTGACAATGACATCATCTGGAAATTCTTTCAGTGCAGGAATAAGTTTGCGATATGACCTTATGTCTATAGGATAATCTCTTATTTCAAAAATATCATTCTCTTTTTCCAATAATTTTAATTCTTCCGGAATGCCATAGGGCTTGAACTGATCAAAAGTCAGATACAATACAAGTCGATCAGGAAGCAATGAGCCTCTTAAAATAGATTTGATCGCCAATATTGCATAGTCGATTGCAGCAGGGAAAGAAGTAAGAGAAACGATAATCTTGTTCATGCGTTGTGGCAAGCTGAGAGAATAACTTCAGACACTGTAGGATGTCCGAAAATAATATTTTCAATATCTTCACGCGTCATTCCGGCATTCATAAGATCAGCGCATTGCTGGGAAAGATCAGCAGCCTCCACACCCATTATATGTGCACCGATGAGTTTACCGTCGTCCTTACGGAAGATCAATTTGCAGAGACCATCTGGTTCACCCATTGCAAGCGCCTTACCATTAGCTCGGAAAAAACTCTGACCTTTGCAGATTTCTATTCCCTGAGCCTTGCAAGCTTCTTCTGTCAGACCAACCATACCACATTCAGGCACCGTAAAAACAGCACTTGGAACTAATCCTAATTTAATATTGTCTGTCTTACCATCAATGGCATTTAAGGCATGAATTCCTTGGAATGTAGCCACATGAGCAAGCATCATCTTTGCATTAACATCACCGATAGCAAAGATGTGAGGCACATTTGTTCGCATCCAATCGTCTACGACAATACCTTTGGGAGAATATTCAATTCCCACAGCTTCGAGATTAAGACCATTAACACGAGGTGAACGACCAACGGCCATTAGAAGATCAGAACTTACTACAGATTCTTCTTTACCCTTAACCTCATAAGTCACCACAATCTCATAATCTTCATTCTGCTCAATTTTCTTAGCCGCTGCACCTGTCACTATCTTAATACCTTTCTTAGAAAGTATTTGCTTAAGACGCTTGGCTATGTCAGAATCGAATGGAGGGAGGATCTGCTTCATATATTCAATGACAGTGACCTTAGAACCGAAAGATGCAAAGATGCATGCAAATTCCATTCCAATCACACCCCCGCCTATGATAGTAAGAGATTCAGGAATATACTCTATGTCGAGCATCTGAGTGGAATCTTTTACACATTCAAGATCATGTCCTTCTATAGGAAGTGATTTTGAAGTAGAGCCGGTAGCTATGATAATGTAATCAGCTGTGAATTCAGATCCATCTGCAATAATAGTGTGAGAATCCTTGAATGAAGCCATTGCATTCACCACATTAACTTTGGCAGTCTTGAGCATCGAGTCAATGCCATTGCGAAGGGTGTCTACCACTTCCTTCTTACGCTCGACCACATTATTATAGTCGAGCGTGAAGGTAAAGTCATCAACTCCGAATTTTTCAGCTTCTTTGAAAGATGCAATCATCTCAGCATTACGGCATAGGCACTTCGTAGGTATACAGCCTTCATTAAGACATGTACCACCAAGACGGTCTCCGTTGAAAAGAGTTACCTCATGACCTCTTTTTGCGGCTTCAAGAGCAGTCTCATATCCACCGGGACCAGCACCAATTATAATGATTTTCATGAGTTTTTAAGTGCTTTGTAGTTCAGAATTGGATTCTTAGCTGCAGTGGTTTCATCAAGTTTTCGCACGATTGTAGTGAGAGGTGCATTCTTAACTTCATCAGGAGTTTCACTCGCCTCTTTAGCGACCTTATGCATAACATCAATAAACTCATCAAGAGTCTCAAGACTTTCAGTCTCAGTTGGCTCTATCATCATTGACTCATGGAAGAGGAGCGGGAAATAGATTGTTGGAGCATGGAATCCATAGTCGAGCAAACGCTTAGCCACATTGAGTGTTGTCACACCTGTCGATTTGTCTTTTAGGCCATCAAATACGAATTCATGCTTGCAAGCACCTTGAATAGGAAGCAGATAGTCATCTTTTAAGCTTTCCTTAATGTAGTTTGCATTTAGGGTAGCCATCGGACCAACTTCCTTGATTCCTTCTTTACCAAGACTCAGAATGTAGGCATATGCCTTTATCATAACACCAAAGTTGCCAAAGAAAGTTGAGACGCTTCCAAGTGCATCGTCACCATTCTCAACATAGAACTTACCATTTTCATCCTTCTTTACATGAGGATTTGGCAAGAATTTCACAAGATGCTTTGCAACGCCAACCGGGCCACTACCCGGGCCACCGCCTCCGTGAGGAGTGGAGAAAGTCTTATGGAGATTGATGTGCATGATATCAAATCCCATATCGCCAGGGCGTACTTTGCCGAGAAGTGGGTTGAAGTTTGCGCCGTCATAATATAACAAGCCACCTGCATCGTGCACGAGTTTTGCAATCTCAACGATTTCTGTCTCAAACATTCCAAGTGTGTTCGGATTGGTCATCATGATGCCTGCCACTTCATCATTGAGAAGGGGTTTGAGATCTTCGATATCGATTGATCCGTTGGGCCGGCTCTTAACTTCCACTACTTCAAGACCTGCCACCATAGCAGAAGCAGGATTAGTTCCATGTGCAGAATCAGGGACAATGATTTTCGTGCGTTTGTGGTCGCCACGAGCTTTATGGTAACTTCTCATCACCATAAGTCCGGTAAGCTCGCCATGAGCTCCAGCATACGGATTGAGAGTAAACTCTTCGAATCCCGCTAAGTTGGCAAGCGCATTCTGAAGATTCCAATAAAGTTCAAGAGCACCTTGAGCTGTCTCAGGATTCTGAAGAGGATGAAGCTCTGCGAACTGAGGCAAATTGGCTACTTCTTCATTAATCTTTGGATTATACTTCATTGTGCAACTACCCAGCGGATAGAAACCTGTGTCTACACCGAAATTCTTATTAGAAAGATTGGTATAATGGCGCACTACATCCAACTCTGACACTTCTGGTAGGTCGAGTGGAGATTTGCGAAGAAGATCAGACGGAATTTCCTTCTCACCATCAATTACAAAATCATTTTTTGGCAGTTCGTAACCAACACGGCCGGGACGTGAAAGTTCAAATATCAGTTTATCGTAGTATTTCATCTTCTTAAGCCTCCAGCATTAAAGTTACCAATTCGTCGATTTCTTCCTTCGTCCTCTTTTCAGTCACAGCAAACTCTACAAGTCCGTCGCCAAGGTCTAAGCCACCCATATATCCTTTGGAAGCAAGATATTTATTCACTTTCTTCACATCAAGGTCTGTGCGCAGTGTGAATTCTTTAAGGAATGGTTTTTCGAATACCTTATGGAATTTTCCTGTAGCGAGCAACTTATTATAAAGATAATGAGCTCCATCGCAGCTGAGCTTATTGACTTCTTCAAGTCCCTTCTTTCCCATCAGCGCAACATAGACAGTAGCATAAAGTGCCATAAGGCTCTGGTTAGAGCAAATATTGGACGTTGCCTTTTCACGACGTATATGCTGTTCTCGAGCCTGAAGAGTAAGCACAAATGCACGTTTGCCATCAGCATCTTTTGTAGCACCTACAACTCGACCTGGCATCTTACGGAGCTGCGCTTTAGAGCATGCCATAAAGCCAAGATAAGGCCCACCAAATTGCATCGGCATTCCGAGTGTCTGGCCATCACCGCAAGCTATGTCCGCTCCCCACTCTGCAGGAGTGCGTAGCACTGCAAGCGTAGAAGGATCACAATTCATAGTAAGAAGAGCCTTCACAGAATGAACTTTGTCAGCAAGTCCGGTAAAATCCTCAATTATACCATATTTATTAGGATACGAGACAATCACTCCGGCTACATCGCCTCCTGCGAGCGCCTCATAAAGAGCCTCAAGGTCTGTCTCTCCATCTTTCTCAGGAATTATAGTCAAGTCAACACCATGGAATTTAGTATAAGTCTTCACTACTTCTACCACACGAGGAGATACAGTTGCAGATATGAGGATACGGTTTTTCTTCTTGGCAGAGGCCACCATCATCATGGCTGCCTCTGCAGTAGCAGTAGCGCCGTCATACATTGAAGCATTGCTTGCTTCAAGACCTGTGAGTTCGCATATCATACTCTGATACTCAAATATATACTGAAGCGTACCTTGTGAGATTTCAGGTTGATATGGTGTGTAGGCAGTATAAAACTCACTGCGTGAAAGCAAGTGTCCGATCACGGATGGAGAATAATGATCGTAAGCTCCTCCACCGGCAAATACCTTAAGACGTGAATTTTTATTCCCAAGTTCTTGGAAATGCTTACGAAGTTCCACTTCCGACATGGCGGAAGGAATATCGTATTCACCTTTGAAGATCACTTCTTCCGGGATATCTGAGAAAAGATCATCGGTTGAATTAACACCGATTTTCTCAAGCATCACCTTAATGTCTTCTTCGGTGTGCGGAATATATCTATTCATAATTATTCTTCGCAAATCTTAGCGTATGCTTCTGCGTCAAGAAGACCTTCCACTTCAGATGGGTCAGAAACCTTTACCTTCATGATCCAGTTGGCAAAAGCATCCTGGTTGATGAGACCCGGTTCATCTTCAAGAGCCTCATTGATTTCTACAACTTCGCCGCTAACAGGAGAATATAGGTCGGAAGCTGCCTTTACAGATTCAACAGCGCCAAATTCTTCGCCGGCAGACACCTCATCGCCTACTTCAGGCATGTCGACATACACTATATCTCCAAGAGCATGCTGTGCATAATCAGTGATACCAACTGTTGCGATTTCGCCGTCAAGGCTTACCCATTCATGAGATTCCGCATAGCGGAGATTTTCTTTAATTGTCATTGTTATTTTTATTTTAAAGTTATTTTCTTAATTTGTCGGACTTGTCAGAAATGTCAAACCAGTCCTAATAATCATTTCTTATAATTCTTGTCGTAGAAACGTTTTTTTACCACCTTTCCCGGGAAAGTTTTCTTACGAATACGAACTTCAACTTCAGTGCCAAGCTTATCGTAGGGCTTTTGGATCATTGCCATAGCCACCGATTTGCCTGTGGAAATTGAGCGATAACCTGTAGTTATTTCACCAACTACTTCCCCATTCACTTCAACAGGATATCCATGACGGGGAATGGCATTTCCTTCAAGTTCTATGCCGACAATACGACGCTTTACTCCTTCAGCTTTCTGAAGCGCAAGGGCTTCCTTACCAATGAATTCCTCCTTGTCAAGTTTCACAAACATCGAGAGACTTGCCTCAATAGGTGAGATATCGGCTGAGAGTTCATCACCATATAAAGGAAGACCTACTTCAAAGCGAAGAGTATCGCGGCATCCGAGACCACAAGGTTGCACACCAGCTTCAATAAGTTTGTCCCAAAGACGCACTGTATAGTCGTGAGAACCATAAACCTCAAAACCATCCTCACCCGTATAACCGGTTCGGCTGATTATCACATCTTCACCGTCAAGATGATATGTCTTGAAATTATAGAATGCTATTTCTTCAAGTGGAAGGCCAAGAATCTTTGAAAGCACTTCTTCTGCTTTCGGACCTTGAACCGCAAGTTCTCCATAATATGGACTTTCGTTTTCGACATTGATGTCATATCCTTCAGCCTTTTCAAAAATCCAAGCAACATCCTTCGCAATATTGGCTGCATTTATCACGAGGAAGTACTCATTGTCATTTACCTTGTATACAAGTAGGTCATCGACAGTACCGCCATTTTCATAGCACATCATGCCATAGAAAATCTGTCCGTCGGGAGCACCAGCAACATCGTTTACGAAAATATGCTGAACAAATTTTTCAGCTTCAGGGCCTTTTACGCGCACTTCACCCATGTGGCTTACGTCGAATACACCAACTTCATTACGCACCGCGTTATGTTCGGTAGTGATGTCCTTATACTGAATAGGCATATCAAAACCGCCAAAGGGCGACATTAGAGCCCCAAGTTTCACATGGCGGTCGTGAAGGCAAGTTTTCACGAGATTTTCTTCCATCGTAATCGTTATATTAGTTAGATTTCTACAAATTATAATATATAGATTGCAAATTGCTCAGATCAAAAAATCAAGCAATACACATTAATTTTCAAAATTAACAAAATGAATTAAATCACACAAATTTTTCCCAATCTTTTTCTGCAAAATCATTCAATATTCTTTGTTATAAAGATCATAATTCATATCACCATATTTATCTGGAGGCACTATAGCCTTTCATCTTTAGCAACCTCACAAGAATAAGATATAAAGCATGCACAAGAATATGATGATCTCAAGAGAAAAAAAAATATGTCAAAGAACAAGACTTTGACATATTTTACATGTAACGTGCAATTTTTATTTTTTAATTAGACGGATGGCTGCCCAATGGTCGCCTTCTTCTGATTTACCATCAAGGACAAAGCCGAAAGGCTCTGCGGCTGCCATTACAATAGGGATATCAGAAGTATAGAAACCACTGAGAAGAAGCACTCCTCCTATTTTAATCTTATCAGAATATTTAGCTATATCGGAAGTGATAACATTGCGGTTGATATTAGCCAGAAATATGTCTGCGGGTTCGCAATTATCCAAAGAAGAAGCATCCCCTAAAATAAAATCAATGGCTTGACTATTAAGGGCTGCATTTTCCAAAGCATTATCGAATGCCCCCGGATCAATTTCAATCCCAATCACACTCCGGGCACCTCTCATTTTACATAAAATTGCAAGTATTCCGGTACCAGTGCCCATATCTATCACTGATTTTCCTTCTATGTCCTTCAAATCAAGCACATAACGCATCATCTGTGATGTGGTGGCGTGATGACCTGTTCCGAAAGCCATTTTCGGATCTATAAGGATATCATAACATGCTTTCGGGACATTTTTGTGGAATGAGGAATGCACAACACATTCGCCAGCAATCACAATAGGCTGAAAATAATGTTTTTCCCACTCTTCATTCCAGTTTTTGCTCTCGACAAATTCTGACTCAAATGAAACAGCACTTGCCATAGGAAAGTCAGCAAGTATTTCCTCTATTAAGTCTTTGGAATATTCCGATGCTTGCACATATGCCGTCAATCCCGTTTCGTCTGGTTCAAAACTTTCATATCCTATGTCAGCAAGAAATGCTGCCAACAGATCTGTAATGTCTTCCGAACAAGGAACGCAATTGAAGCGAACTTTATAATAATTCATTTTTTCTTCTTCTTTCGAAATAACGAGAACACCTTTTTCATTGCACCAAAAGCGGATATACCCATCATTATATAGTCTGTATAGTTAAGTCCACGCACAATTTTCAAAGGTATTGATCCTAGGCGAGAGGCTGCTTTGAGAGTTCCGTCAGGAGCAAAAGGATTCCTGTCTTTAAGAAGGTCAAACTGCTCCATGAGCTTAACTTTGGCAAACTCCTTCCTTACTGCTACCAATGCCCTTTGATGACGAACCTCGTCAAGAGAATACCCCTCGAACTCAACAGGATCATCCGTCATTGACAAAACCTTATCTTTGCCTTCTATTCGTTTAATATTTTCCATAGAAAGGACTTTATTTTAATAGTATTTTGGTAATAATCCTTGCTATTGGGTTGATAATTATCTTTTCTCTCAAGAGATAGATAATAGCCAACAATACAAGAATACACCCGCCTGCCGCCAAGAATGAGAGTGCAAACCCTAAGATTTCCTTAAAAAGGAAAGCAAGCGAAATCCCAAACATTATAAGAGCTGTGATGCCAAATAGAAGACATACAGCACCAGTGCAAGCTAAACCGGCAAGAAGAGTAAGTTTTTCAGCTGCTGTAAGTTTGGCATACTCCAATTCAAGAGTAGCCCAGTCTTTCGACCGGGCTAACAAATCCTTGAATTGATCTAAGAGTGAATTATTACTCATCAATCGATGAAATTATGGACGATATCAGTTCTCGCCAGTAAGTTCTGCCACGAGAGCATCTACCTCTTCGTCGCTAATTTTAATGCCTTTTCTTTTTAGAATACGCACGATACGGCTACGCAATTCCTCTCCCTTTTCAGGAGCAAAAAGAATAGCAGCTCCGCAACCTACAATTGCACCTCCGAGAAATGCATAAAGAATATTAAGTGCTTTCATACCTATTCTTATTCTTTTTTATTTTATAAACTCTTTTCAATCTGATCTTCAATCTCATCAGCGAGTTCTTCCAATTCACTACCCTTAAGATTGATTCCCTTTTCCTTAAGGATCTTAATGATTTTCTTACGAGTAGTCTCTCCCTTTTCAGGAGCTACAAGAAGGCCTACAGCCGCTCCTGCGATAGCACCGCCTACTACGGCGCAAATAATGTGCAATGGTTTCATATCAATATTTATTTTATAATTAATAATCTTTATTATTACAACAACTCAATTGGCGTTTGGATTAATTCAAACTAAAAAAATTTATTTCAGTCAAACTTATTTATTAGCAAGATTTCCTGAGGAAGCCATTGCTTTATATGCAAGCATCCCTTCATGAGATAACTCAATTGTTTGCCAACTTCCATCAGCTAATGGAACAGAGACATGCGAATCATCAATAAAAGTCATAAGAGGATACGTTTTACTATCTGTCATAAGGCTCCATGTCTGGGAATCTTGAGCAAAATCAAGACGATACTTCTCTCCTGTATCTTCAAGAGTAATATCATAACCCTTTCCGTCGCATTTGACTAAATATCGACCGTGATCAGTATCAATAGCTTTTGTGGAAGCTGTCATAGGGTTATCACCACTCCAGAATTCAATAGTATTTAGCACAAGAAGATCCGCAAGTCCGCAGACCTCATATACAGGTAGAATCCAAAAAGCAACAAACACAATCTCATTGACAAATTTATTCGATACTTGATCATTCCAAGCATATAGATTTTTTGTCAATGCAAACTTTCCCATACAGGATGTCATGGAAGAGCATAATAAAGCTGCCAAAGCAGCTGTAAGAATTAATTTTTTCATTCTTTGTCAGATAAGCGTGGTATATATAGAGGAAACGCTTTGCAAGCTGTCATTGTTTTGGAGAAGTGTTGAAGATTTAAGTAGCTCGCAAAAATTAATGATATGATAAATGCGAGATAATCTTGAGGCAGGTTGGCTGCGGAGTGAAGGAGCTTAGCGAGCTAAGCGACTGAACGACAATGCCAAGATGGCCAAGATTAGCCGCAGTTATCATATCAAGATCTTTCAAGCTGCTTGGTTTTCATATTTCGTTTAATTTTTGTGAGCTACTTATGATTATAAGTTGAAAATATAGTCACAACTCAGGCCGGAGCAACGTCCCTTTTCAATAATTATTTATGCGGTAAGCCCTTTTGGGGTTTGATAGGGATGGACGTTTGCACCGGCCCGAATGTGCCTAAAAAGTTAATACAAAGTTATTTCTATCGATTATCTTATGTAATGTTATATTTTTATCTTTTCAATTTGCTCTTAAAACGAGTCTCCCTAAAGAAATGTTCGGTCAATTCACATACTTTAACGCAACTTCGGAATACTTGGTCAGAAAGACACATTTTATACATTTTTTAATAAAGTCTTCGCAAATCATTACATAATTTTTATTAATTTTGCGTCTCGAAATACTGAATGCAGTTTATGATGAGGAAAATACGATTTATTTCGTTGATAATATTTATGGTCTTACTTATGGCTGCACAAAATATATATGCGGCTAATAAAAGTAAAGACAAAGATAAAATAACAATAGTGCTTGATCCCGGACATGGGGGCAAGGATTTCGGCGCGTGTGAAAATGACGCAAAGGAAAAAGACATCAACCTATCTGTTGCCAAAAAACTTCGTGATATGATTGCGAAAGAATTAAAAGATGAGGTTAATGTGGTTATGACCAGATCTTCCGATGTCTATTTAACTCTTCAAGAAAGAGCTGATGTCGCAAATAATGCGGGGGGAGATCTTTTCATGTCGATCCATGTCAATTCCATTGACAAAAAGACACCCGGCCGTCAGTATACCAAGGGCAGTTCGGTATATGTGCTTGGGCTTCATCGTGATCAAGACAATATGAAGGTTGCAATGAGGGAAAACTCCGTAATTGAGCTTGAAAGCGATTACAAAGAGAAGTATTCTGGTTTCGATCCATCAAAAGATGAAAGTTATATAATCTTCGAGATGGCTCAAAAAAGAAATCTCGGAGAAAGCATAAGAGTAGCAAGCGATGCTCAGAATGCATTAGTCGATAATGCGGGGAGAGCCAACAGAGGTGTTAGACAAGCAGGATTCTGGGTACTTTGGGCCACTTCAATGCCCGCGGTGCTTGTTGAGCTTGATTTCATTTGCAATCCTAAATCAGTGAAGTATATGACATCCGATAGTGGTGAAACTGAACTTGCCCAATCGCTATTTATGTCAATAAAGAAATTTATAGAAAGAAGAAATTGATTGTTATTTGTTATAAGTGTGTATGTAGGCATGTTTGCTGATCATCATAAGAGTCTAATATCATCCATTAAGAAATAAGAAAATATGAAAAAGATTTTCAATAGGGAATTCGTCATAGGACTGTCTGTGATAGTTGCAATTGTAATATTAATTTTCGGAATAGATTTTCTAAAAGGGATTAATTTATTTCGTCCTGCACACTATTATCTGGCATATTACGATAATGTCGATGAACTCACCGTATCATCTCCGGTACTTATCAATGGATACAAAGTTGGACAAGTACGAGAAGTCAACTTTAACTATACCAAGCCTGGGAAAGTGGAAGTAGTAATGGCTCTCGATAAAAATTTGAAACTTCCTCAAGGGACACGAGCTGATATAAGCACAACCCTATTGAGTGGCGCAAGGATAGAGCTTTATATGGGAAGTGGGCCAGAAATGCTTCCTTCCGGAAGCGAACTACCAACTGGCGTTAAGGAAGGCTTGATGTCTTCAGTTCAAGATGGTCTGATGCCAGCAATAACAGGAATTCTGCCTAAGGTTGACTCATTGCTTTATAATCTGAATCTTCTTGTGGCTGATCCGGCACTTTCTGCTTCCATTGGCAGACTTGATGGCATTACCGACAATCTATTGGCCACTACGCAAGGACTCAACAACACGATGAATAATCAGGTGCCTCATCTTGCCAACAACACCGTAAAATTGACTCAGTCTTTGGATACAATTGTAGGCAATCTTGGACAACTTTCCTACCAATTGAAAACTATCCCGATTGATGCAACGGTCGACAATGTAAATCAATTGACCGCAAATCTTACCCAATTCTCTAAACAGCTGAACAACAAAAATTCAACTTTAGGATTACTGACCAGTGACCCTGAGCTATACAACCAGCTTAATAGAGTTTCTGCCGATATAGATTCCCTTTTAGTAGATATTAAGAAAAATCCCAAGCGATACATAAGCATAAAACTTCTATAAGTTCTAATTAGCGTGAAACAGGTATTCTATCGCTATAATCCAGATACAGACAATTTCGAACGCCACTACCCTACTTTAAAGACACGACTTGCCTCTTTGTGGAGGTATTTTGCAGTGGGTTCGGTGATCGGAATTGGATTATACACTATCCTCTACTTCGTTTTTGACACGCCGACAGAACAAAATCTAAAGGAAGAAAACAGAAAACTAAAATCTCAATATGCTATTCTTGAAAAACGCCTCGACAATTCAATTCGAGTAATGGAAGATATCAGGAATCGCGATGATAATTTTTATCGCGTGATGATGCAAATGGATCCTCTGAGTAGTAAAGAAAGATTTTCAGGGCTTGATAATCTTTCAAGACTTGAAGATCTTGGACATCTAAACGATGTGGAGCTTGTCAGCAGGATGAACAGGTCGATGGATCTTCTTGAACATCAAATATACTCACAATCAGTATCATTCGATCAGTTGCGTGAGGCTGCCGGTGAACAAAAGGAGAAGATCGCCCGAATTCCTTCTGTCATGCCAATAAATATCAAGGATTATACTATGTCTTCCGGTTACGGTTATCGCCGGGATCCTGTATATGGCACAGCAAAGTTTCATGAAGGTCTCGATTTTGCAGCTGCCACCGGCACTCCAGTCTTTGCTACTGCAGATGCTGTAGTGGAGGTGGCTGAGAGAAAAGATGCCTATGGTAATTGCATTGATTTAAATCATGGTTATAATTATATGACTCGATACGCTCATCTAAGTCAGATTCTCGTAAAGACCGGTCAGCATGTTAAGCGTGGTGAGATGATTGGGAAAGTAGGTTCCACGGGCAAATCGACCGGAAGTCATCTTCATTATGAAGTAAGATTTAAAGGGGAACCACAAAACCCGGTTCATTATTATTTTATGGATCTTACTCCTCAGCAATATCTTGATATGATTCAGCTTGCTGAAAATTCAGGACACGTAATGGATTGATCTGATGGAAGAATTAAGCAAAAAATATTATAAGATCAGAGATGTATCGGATTTTCTTGGTGTGCCACAAGCCACGATCCGATACTGGGAGACGGAGTTTCCTGAAATATCACCATCACGCACACCAACAGGAATACGTCAATATTCGCCCTCAGACATCGAGACACTAAGGATCATCCATTATTTGCTTAAAATCAAAGGTCTCAAGATGGATGCTGCGAAGGCTCAATATAGACAAAACCGCACCAATATATCTCAAAAATTAAAAGTTATCAGCGAGTTACAGGATCTTCGCAGTGAGCTTGAAGTGATGCTGAAGACCTTAACAAAACGTCGTTGAATTTTTAAGCAAGTCTCAAAATACGAGAACTATTGACCTAAAGATTAGAATTGTAATATTTAGGATTGCCTGTCACATTTTCTCCTACAAAATTAGGCAATATATATTCTTCATCAGTTGATTTCAGTTCAATTTCTGCCGTGACCAAGCCAGCTTTATTTCCTAAAAATTCATCCACTTCCCAAATATGACCCTCAAATGGAACAATATATCGAATTTTCTCAAGAATAGGGGGTACACACATGCTCAACAACTTTTCTGCGTCTTCTAATCTAATTTCATATTCAAACTCCGCCCTGGTTGCTCCTATGTTTTTCCCTTTTATTGTCAGAAAACCCTTATTATCCTTGATCCGCACTCTTACAGTTCTCTCCGGCTCCCTTGAAAGGTAACCTTGAGATATACGAAAAGAATGTGAAGAGTGATTTTTATAACTGTCGTTTTTTACTAAATATTTATGTTCAATCTCCAATGACATGATGAATACGGATATTTTTATTAATTTTGTAACGTGAAACGTCACTGTTTCACTTGCAAAATTAATGAATTCAATTAAAATCCGCAATAGAGCAATCAAAAAAGTAATGACACTGCTTTCTAAAGCAGTGGTAATCATCACATTGATACATCTATTCTCAAGTTATGCATATTGTGATGAGAGAACTTTTCCTCAGATTGAAGTTGACACTTCGGTTTTTCTTCGTGAGGCGCGGGAACTTCAAGAACTCCTTGTGACTCCAGGAAAAGAAAAATATTCATCAAAAGAGAATCCAGCAGTTGAATTGGTACGGTCAATCAGAAAGAATCAAAAAAAAGGAGATCCAAGAAAAAAAGAACATTACAGTTATGATCGGTATGACAAGATTGTACTTGGGTTGCTCGATATTAACGAAGATGATCTTAACAAGCATGAGGAATTGAAAACTTATCTTGACACCACTTCTTATGGCCGAAGACAAATGCTCAAGGTGCTTCTCAACGAACGGGCTACTACAATACTCTATTCTGGAAAAGGTAAGCATAAGAAAACCGTCGGAAGAGGTGGAAGTTCTTATGGTATTAGCGAAATGTTTGATGCTGGTAATGTAGAGGCTGTTTTTGATGAGCTCCTTCAAGAAATTGACATCTATAATAATGATGTCACCATACTTAAAAACAAATTCCCAAGTCCACTTTCTATAAATGGAAACACACATTATCACTATTATATAACAGATACACTTGATGTCTATGAGACACCTTGTATTCAAATTACGTTTATGCCACGAAATCCATCCGATTATTCGTTTTCTGGAAATCTATTCGTTGAAGTTGGCGACACTACCGGATTTATAAAAAAAATCTTTATGAAAGTGCCGAGAACTGTGAATCTAAACTTCATAGATAATCTATATATCGAACAAGTATTCGAAAAGGATAGCTTAGGGTTGAGACACAAGATTTCAGATCGTCTTGACTTCGACATTTGTTTGGCAAAAGGAACTCAACGCTTCACGGCAGGACGATCAACAAGATTTAGGAACTTCTCCGATAAGATACGCTATGACCTTAAAAAGGCATATGAGGCATCAGAACCATACATAGAATTAGGCACACCTAATGGCAATAATTTCGATCTTCTTACAGAAATGAGAGCCGGCACTCTATCGGGCGCCGAATCAAGTATGGATACATTTATGGATAAATTGCGAAAGTATCCTTTGTTTTACTGGGGAGAAAAAATTCTGGTCATTCTTGTCAATGGATATATAAAGACAAGTAGAGAAAGTAAGTTTGATTTCGGACCTATTAATACTTTTATAAGTGCCAATCCCATAGAAGGGATCAGACTTCGAGTCGGAGGAATGACTACAGCCAATCTATCACCACATTGGTTTGCCCGTGGATATTTAGCTTATGGCATACGCGACCAGAAATTTAAATATAAGGGAGAACTTGAATACTCATTCAACAAGAAAAAGTATCATAGTCAAGAATATCCGATCAATAGCATCCGTGTGACACATATGTATGATATGGATATGATCGGCCAGCATTATCATTTCACAAATCCTGACAACGTCTTCTTAAGCCTAAAACGCAAAAAAGATAAGCTTATCACATATCGTCACCTCTCAAGGTTGGAATATGGAATAGAATTGCCTAAAAACTTGTCATTTTCAATTTGGGGTGAACATATAAAGATGGATGCTTCTCCATGGCTTCCTTTTATAAATGGCAATGGAATCAATCTACCTTACTATCTTCGCACCTCAATTGGAGCTGCCATCAGATTTGCTCCGGGAGAAAGATTCATTCAAGGAAAAGAAAATCGGGTTACCGTCAATCAGGAAGCCCCGGTCTTTAAACTTTTACAAGAGTGGGGGCCTAAAGGGATAAGAGGGTGCGACTTCAGTGTTTGTAAAACTGAGTTTTCTGTATCAAAAAGATTTTGGTTCTCATCATTTGGTTATCTGGATGCATTGGCGAAAGGAGGAATCATATGGAGTCAAGTGCCATTTCCCGAGCTATTGTGGCCTAATGCAAATCTCAGTTATACAATTCAGCCAGAATCATATTCACTTCTGAATCCAATGGAATATGCCATGGATAGATATGCTTCATGCGACCTTACATATTGGGGTAATGGAGTTTTATTCAACCGAATCCCTGTAATAAAAATGACAGGTCTACGTGAAGTGATAGGCTTCAAATGTCTTTGGGGATCACTTAGCAATAAAAACAATCCCAATCACCATAGCAATCTGTTTGCGTTTCCAGCTGATGCTGACGCAAGAATCATGGGCAAAACGCCTTATATGGAAATAAGTGCCGGATTAGACAATCTATTTAAGATCTTACGAGTTGATTATGTCTGGCGACTAAGTTATCTCAACTCCCCAGGCATAGACAAATCAGGATTGAGAGTAGCACTTCACTTTAAATTTTGAAATAATATGAATCTCAAAATAATTGACAAGGGAATTATAGATTATGGAGAAATGCTCACAATCCAGAGACATCTCTTCTCTATGATGGTAGAAGATAAAAAATACTGTCGCCCAATAGAATCTGAATACATATTTATGTTGGAACATTATCCCGTAATAACACTTGGGAAACATGCCAAATATTCTAACGTACTTCTTGCAAAAGATGAATTGTCGAGTAGAGGAATAGATATATATAATATAGAACGAGGAGGCGATGTGACATATCACGCCCCCGGACAGCTTGTCGCATATCCTCTTCTTGACTTAGAGGCACATAAGATGGGGGTTAAAAAATATGTAGAAACGCTTGAGGAGGCAGTGATTTTAACATTGTCGGAATATGGTCTGAAAGGTCAGCGAATGGAAGGAGCGAGTGGCGTATGGATTAATGCAGGCACAGAAAAAGAAAAGAAAATTTGTGCTCTTGGTGTTAAATGCAGCAGATATGTCACGATGCACGGTCTTGCACTCAATGTCAGTACAGACCTTGATGGATTTCGAATGATCAATCCCTGTGGCTTTATAGATAAAGGAGTGACATCTATATCTGCTGAATTACTTAAAAAAGTGGATGTCAATGAAGTGAAGCAGATACTTGGAGAAAAGTTCAGGATACTCCTTGGGTATAGACAATAAAAAAAATTTTTTTTACTAAAAATATTTGGTCAGTTGAAAAAAATGTATTAATTTTGCATCGTCAAAAGGGGTAAGAGCCCCGTAAGATACTGCCTTGTGGTGTAATGGTAGCACACCGGATTCTGGTTCCGTTTGTGAG